>JAEYVE010000058.1 GCA_023432025.1 Pseudomonadota bacterium | reverse complement strand
CGCGCCCGGTCGTCGTCTATAGGGACGGTGCATGCAGCGGCAATCCCGGCCCCGGCGGATGGGCGTGGGCCGTCGTCGGCGGCGCGTTCCAAAGTGGCGCGGACAAGCAGACGACCAATCAGCGCATGGAGCTCTTGGCAGCGCTCGAGGCGGTGCGCGCCAACGACGGGCCTCTCGAGGTCGTGAGCGACTCCACGTACGTGGTGAACTGCTTCAAGGACCGCTGGTGGGCCGGCTGGCTCAAGCGCGGCTGGGTCAATTCGAAAAACCAGCCCGTGGCCAATCGTGATCTGTGGGAGCCGCTGATCGAGCTGGTGCGCAAGCGAGGCAACGTCAGCTTCCGCTGGGTCAAAGGCCACGGCACGGATCCCATGAACGACTTCGTGGACGCGCTCGCCGTGGAGGCCTGCCAAGCGGGCGCGGGGCGCGGCGGTCAAACGCCGGGAAAATAGCGGCTCCGCGTAGCTCGCGAGCTCGTTGGTCGTGTTCGAGCTCTCACGCCTGGCTCGCGGGCTCACGGCTCGCTCGCGTCGAGCTCGACTCGGACTTTGACCGTCATTCTTCGGAAGGCGCTTCCTTTCGGGCTTCGTCCCCTCGCGTCGAGTCTTTCGGTCCCCCTGGCAGCGGTATTCCCGCTTCATCGAGCGCCAGGAGAAACGAGCCGAGCATGCGTCCCTGTGCGTCGAGAGCAAGCGGCGTGGCGACGGCCGCTAGCGTGCGCTGCGCTGCGTCGCGGTAGCTCGTTTTGCCCGTGACTCGCCAAAGGCACGCCAAGAAGCGCGCCGCGAGCACGTTGTGCCGAAAGGGATGGCGGCGCTCCGCGAACACGCCCCACGCGTCCGGATCTTCCGTGTGAGCGACGTACGCGCCCGTTCTTTCGTCCAAGAGCTCTTCGTCCATGCGCGCCGCGATGGCCACGGCAGCATCGCGATACTCCCTGTCCCCCGTTGCCTCGGCCACGCGACACGCGCCGCGACCGAGCCCCGCCGCGTCGACGAGATAGCGCACGGGCGAATCGCTCTCTGCGTCGTGTCGGACGCTTCCGTCCTGAACGTGGGTGACGAGCACGCGATCGAGCGCTCGCTGGGCCTTGGCGAGCGGCGGAGTCGACCCTTCACCGTTCACGGCCTCGTGCAACCTGACGAGAGCCGCGATCATCAGCCCGTTTTCGTAGGCGTAGACGTGCTCGTCCACCCGCGGAAAGCCCAGCTTTTCGCGCTCGGGTCCCGACTTGGAGTAGTAATCACGGCCCGCGACGAACTCCTGCTCCGGATCGTGCGCGCCCACGTCCGCGTCCTGACTCACGTAAAACGTGCCCTCGGGGCTCGTCAGAAAGCGCTCCACGTAGCCATCGATGGCGCGCGCCTGCTGTAAAAAGAAGCCCTCGCCCAAGAGAGCGTACGCCTCCGCGTACGCTTCGAGGTTCAAGGCCTGAAAGGTCATGAGCTTCTCGTAGTGCGGCGCGTCCCACGTCGAACCCGTCGAGTACTGGTAAATGCCGCCCCACACCGGATCGACGAGGGCTGCCTGCTTTTCCAAAGCGAGCTTGCCGCGAGCGAGCGCGTCCGCATCACCACGCGCGCCCCGCCGCAGCTCGACCTCGGCGTTGTCTCCGAGCGGGGCCCGCTGACGCGTCCCCCAGCTTCCGCCCTGCTCGTCCCAAAACCACTCCATGTCCCGCAGCGCGCGCCGCATGATCCACGGCAAAGCCAAGACCGGCGCCGAGCCGGGGCCCGGCTCGCCACGCGCGGCGTCTCCGCCTTCGGGCGCAGATTGGTCTTCGACGGTTTGGAGGATGGGCAAGAGCTCGCTGCTCGCGATGTAGCCGCGAAATTTGCCGACTTCGCGCCCTTCCGGGTCGAACAGAATCGTGGCGGGCCACCCCCACGCGCCGTAGCGCTCCGCGATGTCCGGACGCGCATCCACGTCCACCTTGATGGCGACGAATCGCTCCCGCAGGAGACGCGCCACCGCCGGATCACGGTAGGTGGTTTCCTCCATCACGTGGCACCAGTGGCACCAAGCCGCCGAGCCGTGCAAGAGCACGTAGCGCCCTTCCTTCTCTGCGCGCTGGAAGCTCTCGCGAGAGTAGGGCTGCCAATCGAAGGCGCGTTCGGCCGCCACGACACCGCTCACCTGCGGTGGTTGCTCGGAAGGCGGCACCTCCGGCTCGCGCATGGGTAACCCCCCGCCGCCGCAGGCGACGCCCAGCAAGAGCCAGGCTCCCGCCCCAGCGCACGCGTGCCGCACGCGACGCCCTTTCATCCCCCCGGACATGCTCTTGAGTGTACGGGCGCGGGCTTCGAACGTCCGCGAGCCCGCCTCGCGGGCGCGCGTTTGCCGCGGAAACTTCGCAGAGCCAGCTCAAGAGCGGGCGCCCGCTGACCTCGGTCAGACCCACCGCGCTCGCCGTAGAGAGCCACCCGGGCGCGCGGCTTGCCAATGGCCTTTCCGGCCGCCTAAACCTGGCCACCATGACGTTCCCCGCGGGTCCTCTCGGCCTTGTGCCACTCGAGCTCGATGGTCGTGATCTCACCGCGCGCGAGCTCACCTGGCACGTGCCCGGCTCCAAGAGCATCACGAACCGCGCCCTGGTATTGGCCGCGCTCGCCGAAGGCACCACGGTGCTGCGCGGGGTGCTGCACAGCGACGACACCCGGCACATGCGGCGCTGCCTGGAGCAGCTCGGCATCGAAATCATCGACCGCGACGCGACCACCCTCGAGGTCCACGGCGGCCTCTCGCGGCTGCGCCCGCCAACGGAGCCGCTCTTCGTGGGCAACAGCGGCACGACGATTCGCTTTTTGACGGGGCTCGCCGCGCTGGTGCCCGGACCAGTGACGCTCGATGGCGACCCCCACATGCAGAAGCGTCCCATCGCGGATCTCGTGGACGGCCTGCGTCAGCTCGGCGTGAAGGTGGAGTGCGACACCGGGTGTCCTCCGCTGACCGTTTGGGGCGGACAGCTGCGCGGCGGCACCGTCACCATGCGCGGCGACCGTTCGAGCCAATACTTCTCGGCGGTCCTCATGGCCGCGCGCTGCGCACGGGGCGACGTCACCTTGCGCGTGGAAGGAACGCTGGTGAGCCGCCCCTACGTCGGCATCACGCTCGAAATGATGCGGCGCTTCGGCGCAGAAGTGACCGAGCAAGGCGACGAGTACGTGGTGCGCGGCGGAGGCCAGTACCGTGGCCTCGACTACTACATCGAGCCGGACGCCTCCTCGGCGAGCTACGCCTTTGCCACGGCTGCGGTCACCGGCTTGTCCATCCTGGTGCCGGGGCTCGGCACCCGGGCGCTTCAAGGCGACTACGGCTTCGTGGACCTCTTGGAGCAAGCAGGCGCGCGCGTGGAACGCGCGGAAAACGAAACGCGCGTCATCGGAACGGGCACCTTGCGCGGCCTGGACGTCGACATGCATCACATTTCCGACACCGTGATGACGCTGGCCGCGGTCGCGCCGCTCGCCGCGGGGCCCACGCACATTCGCAACGTGGCCAACATTCGCATCAAGGAAACGGACCGCTTGCTCGCCACGGTCAACGAGCTCCGTCGGCTGGGCCAAGAAGTGACGCACGGCGAAGACTGGCTTTGCGTCGAGCCACGCCCGGTGACGCCGGCGACCGTGCTGTCGTACTCGGACCACCGAATGGCGATGAGCTTTGCGGTGCTCGGGCTCCGACGCGCGGGTGTCGCCATCGAAGACCCGGCATGCGTCGCCAAGACGTACCCCGGCTTCTGGGACGACCTGCGACGGGTGTACGAGTTCGTGGGGCAGCCCGCGCCCTACTGACTCCCTAAGCCGCACGGTTCTCCGAAGGGCCCACGGCCGGGACGCGTCCCGTTTCGGTGTTGGGCAGATGTGAGGTGCGAGCTACGCTGCCGCCCGAGGCCCAAGGTTCGGCGACGACCGCTGAGCCGAACGTCGACGTAGGGGACATGTCGGGGGGAGCGAGCGTAGGTCACGCTCCGTAGCCGATCGAAGCCGGAGAAAAGCGATGAACGAGAAGTTTTCCTTTCACAAAATCGCCCTCACCTTGGCCAGCCTAGGCACCGGGGTGCTCACCCCGGCCGCGGCGCTGGGCAGCCCCATTTCGGCTCACGAAACGAGCGCGGCGCTCGAGCTGACCCAGCCGCCCCCGCCACCGCCGACTCCGCCCCAGCCCCCCAAGAAGAGCCCCTCGACGCCCGCTCCGTCCACTCCCGGCAAGGGCAACGACTCCACTCCCGGCAAGGGCAACGACTCCACCCCCGGCAAGGGCAACGACTCCACCCCCGGCAAGGGC
>JAEYVE010000034.1 GCA_023432025.1 Pseudomonadota bacterium | reverse complement strand
TGGCGTGGGCGGGCAGGGGAGTGGAAGCGGCGGCGACGCGGGGGTCGGGGTCGGGGGAAGCGCGGGCAGCGGCGCTGGCGGGATGGCGAGTGCGGGCGGCGCTGCTGCGGGCGGGAGCGGCGGCTCGGGTGCGGGCGGGCCGCGCGTGGCGACGGTGGCGACGCCCATCGCGCTACTTCCGGCGCCCGGGCTCGCGGGGCCTGCTTTGAAGGTGGATCTGGACATGTCGGGTCGACCTTCGAGCGAGGTGAGTGAGCCGGGCTACGTGGTATGGCCGGTGACGGCGGGCGCCACGATTTCGAAGACGATCGAAGGCGTGACGTTCACGTTTGCCAAGGCGGGTTCGAACGGCAGCGAGCTCGCGGCAACTTGGCAAAAAGCCGCCGTGCAGCAGCCGAATTACGCGCGGCTCGTCGGCGATGGACTCACCGTTGCGGACGGCAACGCGGGCTCGCAAATTCGACTGACGTTGCGCGGACTCGCGCCCGGCAAGCACAGCTTGCTCACGTGGCACAACGTTCCCAGCGGCAGCGTGACGGCGGGACGCGTCAGCGTGCAGGTCGACGGCGCCACGCAGGTGTCGAACCTCCAGCAAAGCTCTGCGGTGCTCTCCAACGCCGCGGCGCCGAGCGCGTACGTGACGTTCACGGCGCAGAGCGGCAAGGACGTCGTCCTTCTCTTCAGCTCGACCGCGAGCCTCGTCATCAACGGCTTCGAGCTCGACACGCCGAACGTGGCGCTGCAAGCCACCGAGCCCACGCCCGGCGACAACGACGAGCACGTGGACGCGGACTCGGGCAGCCTCGAGCTGTCCTGGAAGGCCGCGAACGGCGCGGTTTCTCACGACGTGTACTTCGGCACGGAGCCGAACGCGGTGCAGGCGGCCACGCACGCCTCGCCGGAGTTTCGAGGCAACCAAACGGCGGTCACGTTCCCGGTTTCCGACCTGAACAACATCGAGCCCTACTACTGGCGCATCGACGAGGTGGACGCAGCGGGGCAGGCCACGCGCGGCAACGTTTGGTACTTCCGCCCGCGGCACCTGGCGTTTCCCGGTGCCGAGGGGTACGGGCGTTTTGCCATCGGCGGTCGCGGCGGCGTGGTGGTGCACGTCACGAATTTGAACGACTCCGGACCGGGGAGCCTGCGCGACGCGGTGGAGACGAACCGCGGGCCAAGCACCATCGTGTTCGACGTGAGCGGCGTCATTCGGCTGAATTCACGCCTCACGCTCAATCAAAACTACGTGACCGTGGCCGGACAAACCGCGCCGGGCAAGGGCATCGTCATCCGCTCGGCGCCGTTCGGTATCGCGGGCGTCTCGGACGTGAGCGTGCGTCACCTGCGCGTACGCGTCGGCGGTGGCGCCACCTTCGACGGTATGGGCCTCACGGGCTCGAACCACGCCATCATCGATCACAGCTCCATCAGCTGGACCATCGACGAAGCGTTCAGCTCCCGTAACGGCAGGAACATCACGCTGCAGCGCACGCTCATTTCCGAGTGCTTGAACGTGGCCGGTCACCAGAACTATCCGGCGGGCACCGCGCACGGCTACGCCGCCAGCATTGGCGGCGACGTCGGCTCGTTTCATCACAACCTGCTCGCGCACTGCGAAGGGCGGAACTGGAGCCTCGCGGGCGGTCTCGATCCCAACGGCAACTTCTCCGGGCGGCTCGATATCTTCAACAACGTCGTTTACAACTGGGGCGGGCGCACCACCGACGGCGGGTCCCACCAAGTCAACTTCGTGGGCAACTACTACCGTCCCGGCCCAGCAAGCGCCGTGTTTCACGCGCTGAAGGCGGACTACGACAACTTTCCGGGCACCCAGCAGTACTACTGCAAGGGCAACGTGATGCCGGGTCGCTTTACGGAAAGCGAGCAAGACAAGGCGTGTGTCCGCGGCTACGGCTCGCCGCAAGGTTACAGCCCGTGGGTGAACACGGCGTGGTTCCCGTCGCACGCAGAGCTGCATTCTGCCAAGGACGCGTTCAAAAACGTTCTCTCGGACGTCGGCAACACGTTCCCGCTGTTCGACGATCACGACGCACGCGTGGTGCGGGAAACACTGAACGGCACCACGACGTATCGCGGCAGCAAATCCGGCAAGCTCGGCCTGCCCGACAGCGAAGCGGACGTCGGCGGCTTCGAGAGTTACCCGAGCGAAACGCGCCCCGCGAATTGGGACAGCGACGGTGACGGCCTGCCCGACTGGTGGGAGCTGGCAGAAGGCCAAAATCCGAGCTCGGACAGCGGCGACTTCACGGACGCCAACACGGACCTCGAAGGCGACGGCTACACCGAGCTCGAGGAGTACCTCGCCTTTCTGGCGGGGCCGCACTTCCTGACCACGTCAGGTCAAAGCGTGTCGCTCGATCTCGGCAAACTCTTCGTCGGCTTCACCGCGAGCCCCAGCTACACGTCCCCCGCCGCCGAAGGCGGCGCGGTGTCCATCTCGGGCAAAACGGCCACTTTCACGCCAGAAGCGTGCGGCCACGCCCGCTTCGCGGTCCAAGTTGCGGACAGCGAAGGCGCGCGCATGACGCGCGACGTGCGCGTGTTCGTGGAGTGCGATTGAGGGGGGCTGCGGGTGATTCCCTCGACAAGGGGCTCGTCCGCTCGCTCGCTCGTTCCCTGTATTCACGGCTCCGCGCGTGACGTCCGCGGCAAGGGCTCGCGTGTGGCTTCCGCGATGTTCGACTCATCCGTGCCCGAAGCGAACTCGAGGCCGTCGGAGGAGGGCACGAAGGGCCCGCCGAGCTCGTCCTCGGTGATGCGATCGAGGCGTTCGAGCTCTGCGCCTTGTCCGGAGGTGGCGGCGTTCACGAAGGCTTCCCCGAGCTCCTCGCCGATGTCCTCGGTGGTGCGTGGACGGCTGATGAAGGCGACGTCGTCGCGCCGGGTGGAGTGGCTCTCCCGTACTTGCTCGACGAGTTTCTCGTGATGCGCCGGGTTCATGTGACCGCTCCCGTCCCAACGCTCCACGCTCGCGTGTGAAGCTTTCATGTGAATGACCTTCTGGTCTCAGCGTAGCCCTCTCCCGAGCGCTTGCCAGTTTGGAGCGCAGCGAGCGGTTACGGAAACGAGGACGGCTACCTGCGCTCGAGCGTCGTGCCGAGGCCTCGCTCACGCAGCGCGTGCCGCACGCGGTCGGCGGAGACGACGTTCTCCTGGCGATGCACGCCGGGCTCCGAGAGCTCTGCCGTGCCGAGCCACGCGGTGATGAGCGCCGCCGTGTAACCGGTCGAGCGTGCCATCGCGCTCAGGCCACGCGCCGCATCCGGGTGAACGACGAGCTCTTCACACAACGTTTGTTCGAGGCCGTTCTCCTGGCCGTGGGCGATGACACGCAAGAGGAGCACGTCGTCCGAAGTTTCGCCGAGCGCCTCCGTCAGGAGACGCTCGGTGAGCTGCCGTGGCGCGACGGGACCGACGCCGAGCTCGCGCGGCTCGGAGTCGAAGAAGCCGAGGTCGGCGAGGAGTTGAATTTGATCTCGGTGGCCCGGATACCGAATCGTTTTGTAGTCGAGCTCGACCACTTCGCTCGTCAAGCTGTCGACCAGCGTGGAGGTGCCGCCAGAAGTTTGAAACGCCTCGAGCTCTCCGAAGGGCTCCGAAAACACGATGCGCTCCGGCTCGCTCAGCGCGGGCACCTGGGCGACGTGGCCGCCGCGAATCACGCGGCACGGCTCGGTGTATTCGTTGATGAGGCCGCTCACGGAGAACACCAAGCGGTAGCCCAAGGGCGCGCGCGGCTCGCGTGGAATACCGCCCACGCGCAAATGCAAACGTCGCGGCCCGTCGAGCCGCCGCACCAAGTCCGCGCCCAAGAGCCCCGCGAGGCCCGGAGCCACGCCCAAATCCGGAAGCACCACCACGCCCGCCGCGCGCGCCTCGTCGTGAAGCGCGAGCTGCTCGTCCACGAGCGCGCTGTTGCCGCCGAGGTCGGCGAAATGCGTCTTGGCAGAGATGGCGGCGCGAGTGAGCGCCAAGTTGTGACGGTAGGGCGCTGCGCTCAGCACTGCGTCGAAGCCGCGCATCCACGCGACCACTTCGCCGAAGTTGCGCGCGTCCACTTGCGCAGTCCGAATTTCGGCGCCTTGTCCGGAGTACGCCTTCGCGAGGTCTCTCGCTCGCGCCAAATCGTGATCGGCCACGCCCACCACCGCTGCGCCGCTCATCCGCACCCAGTCGTCGACGATGGCGCGTGCTTGCTGACCTGCCCCCAGGACCCCGAGACGACGTGTTCTTTCCATAAGCAGAGAACCCGCGACGATAGCAGGTGCGCAGGGCCAGGTGCGCAGGGTTTTGGGGGCGGCGCCATCTCGGGTCGCACGGTGCTCCCGCACCACGGCGCAGCCCGGCAAAGCGCGGACTTTCGGCGGGGGGATAAGTCCTCGGGGCGTCGGTCGTTATCGAAGTCACCTCGATGCAACGCGCGTCGGGGGGAGCTTTGCGTGGACAGGACTGGAACGTCGACCGCGGTACGCATCGGCGCGTGCGCCCTGGGTGTGCTGCTCGGGCTCGCTCCCGCCCGCGCGCGCGCGCTTCAACCGCTCGAAACCTTCATCGAGAGCGCCCGCACCAAGAACCCCGACAACCTCGAGGCAGCCGCCAACACCCGGCAGCGCGAAGCCGAAGCGGAGGTGGCGACGGGCAGGCTCCTTCCGTCCGCCAACGTGCAGGGCATCTACACGCGCAATCAGTACGAGGCGATCGTTCAGCTGCCGGAGGGCCCCGAGGTCATCATTCAGCCCAAGAACGCGCTGGACGCCTTTTTGACCCTGCAGGTGCCCATCGTGCAAGTCGAGCTCTGGTACAGGCGCTCGGCGGCAAAGACGGCAGGCAAGGCGGCCCTGGCCCGGCAGGACTTCACCGAGCTCATCATCGAAGAAAATGTAGCGAGGGCCTACTACGAGCTCCTCGGCTACGAAGCGGCGCTGCGCTCCACGAAACAGGGGCTGGAGGTGGCGCAGAATCTCGAGCGCCTCATTCAGACGCGCGTGGACGTCGGCGTCGCGTCCAACCTGGACTTGCAGCGCGCCATCGCGGAGGTGGCGCGTCGTCAGCAGGAGGTCGCAACCGCTGAGCAGAACGTGGCGCTTTCTCGGAGATCGCTGGAGAGCCTGTCGCGCCAGACGCCGACGCCCGCGACGGACGCCGACTTCGTGCCGGACGATTTGCACGAAGAAGGACCGCTCTCCGCATGGCTCAAGCCGAACAACGACGACCTGGTGGCGGTCCGTCCCTCGGTGCTGGAGACGGAAGTGGCGCGCAAGAATCGCGCGGCAGCGCGCGCGGTCTGGCTCCCGACCATCGGCGGCCAAGCGCAAGAGCACTTCTCGAACGCCACGGGTTTCACGGGAAGAAACAACGCTTACACGCTGTCCCTGACGGCGACCTGGGCGCTCGACTTCACGCTCGCGCCCCGCGTGCGCGCGGAGACGGCGGCGCTGTCCGGCGCCAGCGCGCGCGAGAACAGAGCTCGGCGCGACGCGGACGACAGCATTTACGAAGCGTGGCAGAACGTCCGCGCCAACATCGAAAAGGCGCGCGCCGCCATCCCGCAAGTCGAAGCAGCCACGCTGGCGCTGACTCTGGCCCAGGATCGCTACGAGAACGGGGTGGCGACTCAGCTCGACGTGATTCAGGCGCAGCGCGACCAGCTCGAGGCGGAGATCGCCGCCATTCAAGCGGAGGCGAACCTGCGCTACTCGCGCGTCGTCTTGCGCGTGGTCAGTCGACGCTCCCGGGAGGCGGACCAGTGACGCGCGCCCAGCAGTTTTCCGCGGCGGGCCTCTTGCTGGTTCTCTTCTCGATGGGCTGCCGCAAAGAGTCGAGCGAGGAGGCGCAGCCGACGCCACGCGTGCGCGTCGAGACGGCGGTCGTGGAAAAGCGAGCCGTGCCGCGCGTCTTGCCTCTCACGGGTACCTTGCAAGCGGACGTGCGCACCGAGCTCACGGCGAACGCGACGGGCCGAGTGGACGCCACCTTCGTCGAGCGCGGTCAGCACGTGAAGGAAGGCGCAGTCCTCGTTCAGCTCGACATTCGCTCGGCCAAAATCAGCGCGGCGGAGGCCAGAGCCAACGTGGAGAGCGCGCGCACGCAGCTCGAGAGCGCCCGCGCCGACTGCGAACGCTACGACGCCCTGCTCGCACGCGGCGCGGTAACCCAGCAGGAGTACGACCGGCAGTCGGCGCAGTGCAAACAGCAAAAAGCCAGCGTCGCCGTGTCCCAAGCGCGCGCGGAGCTCGCCGCGTTGAACGTCGGGGACGGCACCATTCGGGCGCCGTTCGCCGGCGTCGTCACGGAGCGCGCGGTCAGCGTCGGAGACTACGTGCAGCCGCCTTCCAAGGTGGTGACGCTCGTGGTGAGCGACCCCTTGCGGCTCTACCTCACGGTGCCGGAGCGGCGCATCCCCGACGCCAAGGTGGGGGCGCCGATCTACTTCGCGACCTCGGCGGTGCCGGAGCGACGCTTCACCGGCACGGTGCAGTACACGAGCGGCGAGGTGCGCCCGCTCACGCGAGATCTCATCGCCGAGGCGGTGGTGGCGAACCCGGACGGCGCGCTCTTGCCGGGAATGTTCGTGAACGTGAACCTGGTGGCGGGACAGCAAGAGCGCCCCGTCGCTCCCAAGAGCGCCATTTTCGACACCGCGAACGAAAAGAGCCTTTACGTCGTGAAGGACGGCGTGCTCGAGCTGCGCATCGTCAAGCTGGGCGTCGAGCAGGGCGACGTGGTGGCGGTCGAGGAAGGCGTGGCGCCGGGCGAGCGCGTCGTGGTCCGCCCTGCGCCGTCTCTCTACGACGGCCAAGCGGTGGAGTAAGTCATGCAGTGGCTCGCACGGATCTGCGTCGGTCGCCCGGTGTTCACCTGGGTGCTCATGCTCGTGATCCTCGTGCTCGGAGCCTTTTCGTACACGGGACTCGGCCTCGACAAGTACCCCAAGGTCGACGTTCCGGTGGTGGTCGTCACCACGCGGCTCGACGGCGCTGCGCCCGAAGAGGTGGAGACGGAGATCACGGACAAGCTCGAGGAGGCGGTCAATACCATCAGCGGTATCGACGAGCTTCGCTCCACGTCGAGCGAAGGCGTTTCGCAGGTCATCGTTTCCTTCGTGCTCGAGAAGGACGTGGACGTCGCTGCGCAGGAGGTGCGCGACCACGTGGCGAACGCGGTGCCCGATCTTCCGAAGGACATCGACCAGCCCGTCGTGAGCAAGGTCGATCCAGACGCGGCGCCCGTGCTGTACATCACCTTGGAGGGGCCCGGCAGCATCCGCGATCTCACGGAGCTGGCGGACAAGGAGGTCAAGCGCCAGATCGAGAGCATTTCCGGGGTGGGGCAAGTGGTGCTCGTCGGCGGCACCAAGCGGCAAATCAACGTCTTCATCGATCCGGTGGCGCTCCACGCGTACGACCTGACGGCGGCCGACGTTCAACGCGCAATATCGACGCAGAACTTGAGCGTCCCGGGCGGACCGGTCGAGCGCGGCCCTCTCCAGCTCACGCTCCGCCTCGAAGGCAAAGTCACGGACTTGGACGAGCTGCGTCGGCTCACCGTGCGCGAAGAGGCGGATCATCCGACGCGTCTGGAGGACGTGGCCACGGTCGAGGACGCCGCCGAAGACGAGAACACGTGGGCCTCGCGCGACGGCAAGCGCGTGGTGGTGCTCTCCATTCGCAAGCAATCCGGAGAGAACACGGTGACCGTCGTCGATCGGGTACGAGAGCGGCTGGGGGCCGTGCAAAAGACCCTGCCAGCAGGAGCCAAGCTGGAGATCGTGCGGGACAACTCGGAGTCCATTCGCACCAGCGTGGACGCGGTCAAGGAGCATCTCGTGGTGGGGGCGCTCTTGGCGGCGTTGGTGGTGCTGCTCTTCCTGGGCAGCGCGCGCAGCACCGTCATCGCCGCCATCGCCATTCCGGTCTCCATCGTGGGCGCCTTCGCGTTCATGTGGGCCTGGGGCTTCACTCTGAACATGATGACCCTGCTCGCGCTGGCGCTGGCGGTGGGCATCGTCATCGACGACGCGATCGTGGTGCTCGAAAACATCGTGCGCTTCATCGAGGAAAAGGGGGAGGACCCGAAGACTGCCGCGGTCTCCGCCACAGAGGACATCGGCCTCGCCGTTCTCGCTACCACGCTCTCCTTGCTCGCCGTCTTCATCCCGGTGTCCTTCATGACGGGCATCGTCGGGCGCTTCCTCAAGGGGTTCGGCCTCACCATGGCGAGCGCCATTTTGGTGTCCTTGTTCGTCAGCTTCACGCTGACGCCCATGCTCTGCGCGCGCTGGCTTCGCGCCAAGCCGGTCCATGACGAGACGCGCGGTCCGCCCCAGAAGTCGCGCTTGGAACGCCTCGTCGACGTGTTCTACCGGCCGATCGAGCGATTTTACTTGTCGCTCCTGCGTCGCTCGATGGCACGTCGTTGGCTCGTCGTGCTGCTCTCGGCGGTGGCGCTCGGCTCCTGCGTTCCGCTTACCATCGTCGTGCCGAAGAGCTTCACGCCCGAGGACGACACCGCGCAGTTCTCGGTCAACGTGCGCGCGCCGGAGGGCTCCACGGTGCAGGCCACGCGCCTGGCGGCGGAGCGCTTGGCGCGGAAAATTCGCAAGGTGCCCGGCGTGGCCCACACCTTGGTCACCATCGGCGACACCGAGCAAAGACAGCCGAACCGGGCCTCCATCTACGTGCGCCTGGTCGACCCTCAGGACCGCTCGCTCTCTCAACGAAAGTTGATGGACCAGGTGCGTCGAGACGTGCTCGCCCACGCGCCGCGAGAGCTGTTCGTCACCGCCGCGGAGGTGTCCGATTTCGGGGGCTCCAGCGCCAAGATCCAATACACGCTGTCCGGGCCTGATTTGACGCGGCTCGCGAACTACACGGAGGCCATCCTGACGCGGTTGCGAAAGGTGCCGGGCGCCGTGGACGTGGACTCCACGCTCGTGGTCGGCAAGCCCGAGGTGCGAGTCCAGGTCGAGCGCGACCGGGCGCAAGATCTGGGCGTGGAAATCGCCGACATTGCCTCCACCCTGCAACTTTTGGTGGGAGGGCTCAAGGTGTCCACCTTCTCGGAGCGCGGCGAGGACTACGACATTCGCGCGCGGGCGATGCGCGAGTACCGGGTGGACGCGCGAGGGCTCTTGATTACGGTGCCGTCACGCACCGCCAAGTCCGTGCCCATCGACTCGGTCGTGCGCACTGCTCCGGCTACCGGCGCGTCGCAGATCGATCATCTGAACCGGCGTCGTCAGGTGACGATCACCGCCAATGCCGCGGCGGGCTACGGCGAGAGCACCATCGCCGGGGCGCTCGAGAGAATCGTTCGAGAGCTGAAGTTGCCCCCCGGCTACGAGGTGACGCCCGCGGGGAGCTCACGTGAGACGAGCAAGGCGGTGGCCGCGTTCGCCATGGCCTTCGCTGCCTCGTTCATTTTCATGTACTTGGTCTTGGCGGCGCAGTTCGAGTCCTGGGTTCACCCGGTGACGATTTTGGTGTCTTTGCCGCTCACCGCTCCGTTTGCGCTCTTGTCGCTGCTCTTGTTCGGGCAACAGATCACCATTTTCTCGGCGTTGGGCCTCTTGGTGCTGTTCGGCGTGGTCAAGAAAAACGCGATTTTGCAGGTGGATCACACGAATCACCTGCGCCGCGAAGGGCGACCCCGGGAAGAGGCCATTTTGGAGGCAAACCGAGATCGTTTGCGCCCCATTTTGATGACGACCATCGCGTTCGTGGCCGGCATGCTGCCGCTCTTGTTTTCTAGCGGCATTGGCGCGGGCCTAAATCGCGGCATTGCTGGTGTCATCGTGGGCGGGCAAACGCTGTCGCTCGTGCTGACTCTGCTGGCCACGCCCGTCTTTTACTCGCTGTTCGACGACGTCTCGGAGAAGCTCGCAGAGCGTCGGGCCCGCCGACGGGAACGACGCGCGCGAGCCGCCGCGGCTGGTGGCACCTGATCCGGTGAAACGTCGCCTTCGTCACGGCTGCGTGGAGGTGCGACAGCCCGCGTGAGCGTGCGTGAAACGCGTGCAAGCGCGCACCCGTTCGAGCGGGCGTGAGCCCTCGAAACGTAGCCGAGCTCCCCATGCATCAGCAGGTTTGCTTTGCGCTCTTTCGAGGAACATTGCTGGAGAACGGACGGTGATTCGGGGCGGCGCTACTCCGAATGAGCCATCGTTGGGGCGCAGCGGGGTAAGCGGAATTAAGTGAGGCTCTGTAGAAATGGGGCCGCGCCCTGACCTACTCAGGAAGGGCCATGAAGTGCTCTTTCCTTTCATTTGGCCGTCTTGACGCTTCGCCGCTTCGCCGGCTCACCCGAGGGGGGCTCGTATGAAGCTCCACTCTCGAAAGCCGCTTCCGCGTCGACTCTTTCTCAAGGGCGCAGGTGGAGTGACTCTGGCGCTGCCGTTCCTGGAGGCTTCGGTTTCGAAGGCGCAGGGGGTGCAAGTGCCCAAGCGGTTCGTCGTGTGGTTCACGCCCTGCGGCGTGGGGGCGGGCTCGTATCCGCGAAGCCTGGACTTTGCGGGGACGCCGTACGCGGCGCTGCAACCCTTCGCTTCGGATCTCATCGTGACGCGAGGCATTTCGATGGTGTCCATCTCGGGGCAGTCCACGGCGCCGCATCCCACTCAGTTCGGTCACATGTTGACGGGCGATCGCGTGTCGACGCGCGATGACGACATTTTGAGCGCAGCCAACGGCTCGATCGACATGTTCATCGCCGATCGCATGGGGTCGACACCCGTGAAGGCCAGCCTGCACGGCGTCGTGAACATGCGAAACATGTCCTGGTACAAGCCGCCGAGCGGCGCGGTCACGTCGGTGCGCGCGGAGCAGAGTCCGACCGCCGCCTTCCAGCGGCTTTTCGCGAACGTCAATCCAGGGGCACCAGTGGGAGGCGACCCGGCCGCGGACAAGCAGGCGCTCCGGCGTGCGTCCGTTCTGGACGCGGTGCGAGGCGCGTACCAGTCGCTGGTGTGTCAGGTGGGCGGCGAGGACCGCATGCGGCTCGAGGCCCACATGGACTACGTGCGCGACATGGAGCAGCGCATCGGCGGGGAAGCTGGGGAAGAGGAAGCAGTGGCGAACTGCTCCGTTCCCGGAGCGCCCCCGGCTTTGGCGACCACGACCATCGCTGCGGGGCGCGACCTCGGCCGCGCGCACATGGAAGTTTTGGTGAGCGCGCTCGCGTGTGACATCACCCGGGTGGCCACGCTGCAGTGGTATTCGCACACGGCGGTCTACTCCGCGCCTTACAACTGGGGCGGTGCCGGCAGCCACCACTCTGCGTCGCACGCCAGCGCGACGGCTCTCTACGATCGCCTGTACGCCGAAGAGCTCGCGCGATTCCTGGGGCTCTTGAAGGCCGCGCGCGCGGAGGACGGAAGCTCGCTCTTGAACCACACGGTGGTGCTCTGCATCAGCGAGCTCGGCATCAGCGGAGTGGCTCATCACGCGGCCGACATCCCCATCATTCTGGCAGGGAGCGCTGGTGGCTATCTGCGGACCGGTCGATACATCGACTTCATCGCCGCGCAGCGTTCGAGCTTCAAGCGCGCAGCCGACTGGAAGGCTCAGCAAGCACCCCGCGAGTACTTCCGTCCCTTCGACGTGCCGCACAACAACCTGTTCGTCGAGCTCGCCAACGCCGTCGCGCCACCCGGCGCCGCGCCGGTGACGACCTTCGGGCGGGCGGACGTGTGCACGGGAGGTTTGCCACAGCTCCGCGCCTAGAAAATCTGGTACACACGCGGCCGTGGCCGCCCCCAGAAAGCACGCGTTTCAGGTGAGGGCCGACGACGTCGGCCTTCGCCTCGATCAAATCGTGCCGCGTCACGTCGCGGAGCTCTCGCGGCGCAAGGCGCGGCTCGTGATTGAGCTGGGGGGCGTTTTCGTCGACAAAAAGCGGGTGAAGGTGGCGGGTCGCACGCTGCGAGAAGGCCAGCGCGTGGAGGTGCACCTGGGCGGGGTGTTCGAGCGCGCGCAGCCGGGCGCGGCGCGCGCCGCCGCCGAGGCGGACGCAGCGCTCTTCGAGGCGGTCCAGGTGGTGCACGTGGACGACGCCTTGGTCGTGGTCGACAAGCCCGCCGGTGTGCTCTCCGCGCCGACCCCCGAGAGTGACACGGGCAACCTGGCCACCTGGCTTCGAGAGCGGCTCGGCGGAGAAGTCCACGTCGTGCACCGCTTGGATCGACTGACGAGCGGCCTGCTCGTCTACGCGCGCTCCGGCGCAGTCGCGGCCCAGCTCGCCGAGGGGCTTCGCGCGCGAGAGCTGATGCGCCGCTACGAGCTCGCGGTAGTGGGGCGGGTTCCGTTCGAGGAAACGGACGTGACGGCTCCGGTGAGAGGGAAGGACGCACGCACGCAGTTCGTCACCGTGGCGGCGAGCGATGCAGCAAGCCGCCTTCGGGCGAAGCTCTTCACGGGGCGAACGCACCAAATCCGCGTTCATGCTCTCGGGCTCGGTCACCCCGTCTGCGGAGATCCGGTGTATCGGTCGACGGGGGAGGCGGCGCGGGGTGCGGTCAAGGCGCCGCGGCTGTGCCTGCACGCCAGCACCCTCGCGTTCGTTCACCCAGGCAGCGGAAAAGAAATGGGCTTCGAATCGCCCTGGCCAGCCGAGCTCGAAGCGTGGTGGCGCGCCCTCGAGACGCCTCCGGCGTGAGGGCGCGTCTCCGGGCGTAGACGCGCGGAGCCCGGCACCTCAGGGTGCTGTAGGATGCGCGCATGGCGAATCCCTCCGCGACGACCACCCTCAAGCTGCAGCACTTCGAGCCCGCCGCAAAGGCGTGGATTTCGGGCGCGCAGACGCTGGCCGATCAACGGAGCCACTCGATGATCGAGCCCCTTCACGCGCTGGCCCAAGGGCTCAGCGAGCCCGGCGTGGGACGCGCTCTCGTGGGCGCCGGGGTCGACCTCGCTGTCTTGCGCGAACGGGTCGAAGGGGCGCTGGGCTCGCTCTCCACCGGGCGGCACGCCGCGTACCTGTCGGACGCGACCCTCGAGCTCTTGCGAAGGGCCGAGAAGGTTGCTTCGGAGGCGGGGGCTCGTCGGGTTCGTCGGCAAGATTTGCTCGTGGCGCTCACCCAGGAGCGGGAGGGGCTACTGGGCGACATCTGGCGTCAGTGGAAGGTTTCTCCGGCTGCTCTCGACAAGTACCTCGCCGAGCTCGGGGGCGCCCGCACCGAGGGTGCGCTGCCGAGCAGCGGGGCGGCGAGTGAGAGCGCGCTCACGGACTTGGTGAGCGAGGCGCGTGCAGAACGCCTGGATCCGGCGATCGGCAGGGTCGACCTGGTGCGACGCCTCGTAGCGGTGCTCGAACGACGCACGAAGAACCACCCCGTCTTGGTCGGTGAGCACGGCGTGGGCAAGCGCTCCCTCGTCTCCGCGCTCGCGCAACGCATTGCGCGCGGCGACGTGCCGACGCGGCTCAGCGGAGCTCGCCTCTTGGCCGTGGACGCCACGCGGCTCGTGGCGGGGGCGCGCCTGCGCAGTGAGGTCGACGAGCGGGTGAGGCGCATTCTCGGCGCGGACGTGGAAGCGCCCGAGACGGTGCTCGTTCTGTACGGCTTGGACGCGCTCGCTGGCAGCGGTCCTCAGGGTGCGGTGCTGGCCGAGCTGCTCGGCCCCGGCGGTCCACGTTTGCTCGGCACCACGACCCCCGAAGGTTGGGTGAAGCTCGTCGCCCAACAGCCTACCTTGGTGCGAGCTTTCTCCGTGTTGTCGGTGGAGGAGCCCAACGCCGAAGAGTCGCTGGAGATGGTGCGCGGTGGGGCGCGTCGCCTGGAGCTGCATCACGGCGTGCAGATTGACGAGTCCGCGGTGCGCGCCGCCGGCGAGCTGTCGCGTCGCTACCTGCGTGAGCGCTTCTTGCCGGAGAGCGCCTTCGACTTGCTGGACGAAGCGGCGGCTCGCAAGCGCCTCGCCATCGACGGAATTCCCGAGGACGTGGATCGGCGCAGCACGAGGCTCGATTCGCTCTTGGCTCAGGTGGCTACGCTCGAGGGCATCGAGGACGAAGTAAGCCGGGGCGTGCGCCTTCGTTTGGACGCCGAGGCCAGCGCGCTGCGCCCCGAGGTCGAAGAGGCGCGCAGGGCCCTGGGTGGACGGCGCCGCGCGGTCGAGGAGCTGCGGCAGGTCCAGAACGAGCACCTGCGCGCGCTCGCCGAGCTCGAGACGGCGCGCGCGGCCAAGGATTTTCGTCGCGTCGGTGAGCTGGAGCACGGCGTGGTGCCCGAGCTCGAGGCGCGCCGCGCCCAGGCCGAGCAAAAGGCTCAGGAAGCGGGGCTCGTCGAAGAGCCACGTGTGGTCTCGGGAGACGACGTGGCGCAGGTGCTCGCTGCTTGGACGGGAGTGCCCGTCGCCAAAATGATGGAAGGAGAGGCCGAGCGCCTGGCTGCGCTGGATACGCGCCTCGAGGAACGTGTGCTCGGCCAGAGCCACGCCGTCGACGCGCTCTCGCGCGCGGTTCGTCGCGGCCGCGTGGGCCTCCGGGATCCGAAAAAGCCGATCGGCTCGTTCTTGTTTTTGGGGCCGAGCGGCGTCGGCAAGACGGAGCTCGCGAAGGCGCTGGCAGAAGCGCTCTTCGACGACGAAGCCGCGTTGACGCGGCTCGACATGAGCGAGTTCATGGAAAAGCACATGGCGCAGCGCTTGATTGGCGCCCCGCCCGGCTACGCGGACTCGGAGCAAGGCGGCTTTCTGACGGAGGCCGTGCGCAAGCGACCCTACTCGGTGCTCCTGTTCGACGAAGTGGAGAAGGCGCACCACGACGTCTTCAATCTCTTGCTCCAGGTGCTCGACGACGGGCGGTTGACGGATGGGCGCGGCCGCCTCGCGGATTTCTCGAACACGGTCGTGCTCCTCACCAGCAACATCGGCAGCGAGCGCATTCTGGACGTCGACGAGCAGTGCTTCGAAAATGAGGAGGGGCTCGCGCAGGTGCGGACGCTCTTGAACGACAGCTTGCGGGCATTCTTTCGCCCCGAGCTCTTGAACCGCCTCGACGACGTGGTGGTGTTTCGCCCGCTCGGTAAGCCGCTGCTGCGCCGAATCTTGGACAAGGAAATTCGCGCGCTGCGTCGCGCGCTCACCGAGCGTGAGCTCACTCTCGACGTGAGCGAAGAGGCTTTGGACGCCATCGTGTCGGAGGGCTACGAGCCCGCGCTCGGCGCTCGCCCCCTGAAGCGCGTCATCGTTCGGGAGCTCTTGGATCCCGTCGCCGAGGCGCTCGTCAAAGGCGGCGTCGTGCGCGGCAGCGTCGTGCGGGTGGCGTTGGACGCTGGCCGCGTGTCGGCGCGCGTGGTGCCGCCGGCGTGAGCGTTTACGCGGCCTCGTCCAGGCGCTCGACCAGCACGGCGCGGTCACGCAGCGTGAGGTGCGTAGAAGCCTGCCACAGAAGCGCGGCGAACACCTGTTGGGGCATGGCCGCCTTAGGGCCCGACAAGAGCGCTAGACGCTCCTGCACCGTGATCGCCGGCAACATGACGCGCAGGAAGGAGACGAGCTCGTCGAACGGAATTGCCTGCACGATGCGCATGTGGATGTCCGCGAGCTCGGCCGTGCTGTAGTGCGCGGACAAGAGAGGCTGCACGACCTCTTCTTCGCGACGCATGTGCTCGAGGTTCTCCGCGAAGAATGAGCCGAGGCGCAGGTAGAGGTCTTGGCGGAGCGCTTCTTGCTCTTGGCTGCCCCCGTGACGCAGCACGGTGGCGCGTCTCGTCAGGTCGGCGATCTGCGAAAAGTGGTCGTCGTGCTCGTGATCCAGGGTCGCGAGCAGCGACGGAGACACGCGGCCGATCGCTTCGTGGACGAAGTCGGCCTCGTGACGGACGTGGAGGCCACACAAGCTCACGATGGTGGCGACTTCGGTGAGCACGTCCGAGCGCGCGTCCGAGTCGTTCAGGTCGACTGCGCCCAAAGCGAGCAGGGCGTGGCTCAGGCCCCAACGTAGGCCACGATGGACGACGCGGTACAGGTCCGCGGCTTCGGCTTCTTGGTTGGCTCCGAGGGTTCGAGGGGCTTCGGATGTGTGGTTCATGAGAAGGGACTCTTGGTTCAAGGTGGGGGTATTCAGGGAGCCGGCGTGAACTTCTCGATGCGGCTCTCGAGGGGAGGCATCGTGCGCAGGTAGTCGTAGATGGCGCCGAGATCTTGCTCGGTCATGTGGGCGTACTGCGTCCACGGCATGACCGTGTTGAAGGTGCCGGGGGAAACGGGAGGCGTGGCGTTCGGCTGGGCCATGGCCTTGAAGCGCTGGATGAAGGCCTCACGCGTCCAATGGCCGATGCCCGTCTCGGGGTGCGGCGTAATGTTGGCGGCACGGACGGTGCCGCCCGTCGGCATCGGAAACGCCATGCCGCCGGCGAAGCGCTTGCTCAAAATTGGCTTTCCTTGCTCGGACGGCGTGTGGCAATCGCTACAGTTCGCCATCGTCACGAGGTACTCGCCGTAACGAACACCGTCCGCGGGCGTAGGGCACGGCCATGGATCGGCGACGTCCGGCATCGTTCGCACCACGAGCCCCAGCGGGAAATCGAGCTCACGATGGGGCACTTGGTGTTCGATGGGCTCGAGATCACGGACCCACGTAATCAGGGCTTTGGCGTCGTCTTCGCAGAGGTGGCGGTAATTGGGGTAGGGCATGAGCGGAAAGAGCGCGCTGTCGTCTCGGCTCACCCCGGTGGTGATGGCGCGCAAGATTTCTCCGTCGCTCCAGTCACCGATGGCGGCCGGTGTGATGTTCTTGGCGTAGAGGTCGCCGGGGAAACCTATCTCGCGGCCCCATCGCTCCCCACCCTTGCCGACGGTTCCCGGCTTCACGGGGCCGCTGAAGCGAGAGAAGTCACGTTCGGAGTGGCAGTCGCTGCACAGGGCCACGTGGTCGGCCAAGTAGGCGCCTCGCTCGCGCAACGCCGCCGTCGCCAAGATCTTGTCGGAGGACGCCTCCGCGACCTTGGGGAACGCCCCGTACAAGTAACCCACGCCGCCGCCGACCAGCGTCGAGAGACCCAGAATCGGCGCGCCGATCCACTTCAATGCCTTCTTCATTCTCGCGTCCTCCGTCGCGGGTGAGCCCGCAACAACGAGAGTAAAGATGACAGATCCCTTCAGGCGTGTTTCCTAAGAAGACGCTGAGACCTTCCTAAGAAGTTCCTAAGCCGCGCTGGGCGCGCTTCGTTCGGCCTGGCTATTCAGCCGGCGCGCTCGCTGAGCTCGAGGGTGCAGTCCACTTCCAGCGAAAAGTGGCCGCGCCGGGTCGGCGCCAGGCGCACTTCGGGGCATTTTTGCTCGAGCCGCTTGCGAAGGAGGATGAGGCGGCTCTCCAGGTTGTCCTTGATGGGGGGCAAGCCGAGGCTCGGGTCGAGGCGCAGCTCCCGGTTGCTGAAGTCCGTGCGCCCTTCCCGGTGATGACAGGACAGCACCTTCCAGAGAATTTTCCCCGGTACGTTGCGGATGAGGTACTCGCCATCCAGAAACACGCAGTCGTCGTTCGGGTAAAAACAAAAGCTGCGGCGCCTTTCGAGCGCGGCGTGGCGGCGTTGCGTTTCTGGGCCGGGTTCGTCGATGGGCGCGTCCGCGTTGGCCTCGGCGCTTGCCATCATGCGGTCGATGCCGAGCGCGATCTGGTTGCCAATGACGTTCAGGTACGCCTCGTGCCAATCCGCGAACTGCGTCGGGTGAGTACTCTCCACCGCCAACACGCCCACCAGGCGATCTCGCACGACGAGCGGCAGCGCGAGCTGACTCTGCGCGTCGGGCAAGCCGGGGAGCGGAATTTCGTCCGCCACGGTGAGGGTACCGAGGCGCTCCACTTGGTGCCGCGCGGCCCGGCTGTACCGAAGCGCTGCTTCGACCCCGCCGAGGCGCATGAGCTTGCGCTGCGCGGCGACGTGGCCCAGCACGCCCTCTCCGAGACGCACCTCGGCGCCCACACCGTTCTCTCCGTAACCGTGGCTGGCTACGGTGAAGAGCTTTTCACCGGTCTCGTCCGGCAGGAGCACCATGGAATGCTCGAAGCCGAGCGCCTCGCGCATGCTGGAGAGAGTCGACGTCAGAAGCTCGTCGAGCGTGGTTGCTGCGTTGATGCGATGTGAAATGTGCTGGAGGCCGCGGAGCTCGCCTTGTGGCCCGGCGGTGGGCGCCGTCAGCTCCACCGGCAACGGCGCGTCGTCCAAGAAGCCAGAGAGCTCGCGGAATTCTTCGACGTCGTACACGTCGGCCGAGAGCAGCCGGAAGACGCCGGCCATGCCGCTGTGTGAGGCGATGGCTTCGATGCGTCCCGACATTTCGTCGAACAGTGGTCCGCTCGTTTCCGAGTGATCGAAGCGGAGGCGTAGCTCGTACGCCTGAAACGTCACGGGGTCGTACACCTGCACGGTGGCGTACGGATTTTCCTCCACGTTTTGGCGCGTCTTGTTGAAAAACTGACAAGAAAGCGCGACGCGCCGTGAGTCGAGGACCGAGATGTTGCTCACGTAGGAGATGTTCGGCGTGCCGTCCCGCGACGCGGTGGCGATGACCGAAGGTACGATGCCGTGAAAGCAACGCACGTACGTCGTGAGGTCAAGCTTCACGGTCTGCCTCCGGGCAGAGAGGCTTGCCAGCGCGCGGTCCGGGCGTTTGCGTGAAGAGATCCGCGACGGTGAAGTCGAGGGCCCACGCTGGCCAATGGGTGAGTTGAGCGACTCGACCGCGTGGCATGCCGACCGTGCCGACGGAGCGAGCCAAAGCCTCGAGGTAGCGAGAAACGACGGCGCGCTCTTCCGGAGCGGCGACGCGCACGGCGTCGACTCTGCCCTTGAGCTGAATCGTTCGGTGCGTCATCGGGTGGCTGAGCGTGAGCGCCAGGCGGGGATTTTCGCGTAGGTCGGCCACGGTCTTGGCGCCGACGACCTCCGGCACGAACACCGTGACGCGCGAGCCCCCGTCGCGAACCACGACACCGACGGCTCGGCAACACGTGGGCCGCAGGGACGAGTCGCACGTGCCGACCAGCGCGGACAGGCCGCTTTCCAGAAAGTGGACGAGCTCGGGCGGGATCACGGCTGAGCCCCCTGAATTTCGGGTCGTCGTCGCGCGAGGTCGGCCAAGCACGAGCGCGTACGCCCCGTTTGCTCGACGCACCGCGCGAAGGCCCGGTCGAACGGCATGGTCAGGCACTCCGTCGTGAAGGTGTCGAGCGCGGCCTTGATCTGGGCATCCGCGAGGGCGCGTGCGTCCGTGATGCCGATCACGCGCGCGCCGAGCGCTTCACACTCGAAGGGGCCGAGCGCGCGCCGTTCGCAGCCCACGAGGCAGGCCAACGTGCAGACGATCCAGACGAGTCGCCTCCGCAGAACTCGCTTCGGTGAGGGCTTCACAGGAGGAGCCCCAAGGAGAAAAGGAGATCCGTCACGCCGTCGAAGCGCGGCAAGGCACCCAGCGTGTAACGTTTGCCGTCGGAGAACGCTTGCACGTCCTCGTAGGCCGTGCCCGAGCGCTGGGTCGAAACACCGTAGGTGAGCTGCGCGCCGACGGTGAGCCAATCGGGCAGGAGCTCGAATGCTGCGCCGACGCCGCCTTGGAAATCGAGCTCCACCGCGCTGCGGTCGGCGGTGCGGATGTCGAAGGCGCCCGTGCTGGTTGCGGGGGGGGCCACGAAACGAAGCCACGAGGCGCCGATGACGGCCATGACGTGAAGCCGCGGCGCTACTACCCAGGTGGGCTCCAACCGTGCGCCGAGTGACCGCAGCTTCAGGTTGGGTTGGTCGAAGTCCGTGTCGCCGAAGCTCGTCGAGGTGTCGAAGCCGCCGCGCTCGACGGTGACCGGAATGTACTCTTCGCGGTAGTACAGGCGCAGCCCGAGCCAACGACGCAGCTCGAGACGCGCGTAAATGCCCCACGCCACCGCGGGCCCGTAGGTGATTCCCTCTCCCTCGGCAGGGCGATTGGAGATGCCTGCGAACGCGCCCAGATCGAGCGCTCGCGCCTTGGGCATCGGGCCGTCCACGAGCTGCACCGACGAGGGTGCCTGCGCGTTGGGGTCGAGGGGTGCGGTCGCTTCGGGTGAGGGCCCGCTGGTCGCCACTGGAGCGCCCTCGGCGACCTCTTCGCCTTTCGGAGTTTCGCTCGGTTCCTGGGGCGCGGACGAGGGGTCGGAGTGCGATGAGCGGGGTGGTACGTCGGAGCCCGTCGGGAGGTCGGTCGGTGTCGAGTCCGGACTCGAAGGACGCGACGTACCGCTCGGCAGCGTGTCGCTCGCTCCGCTCGGAGGAGGAACGGGTGGAGCCGCGAGCGCACCTCCGGCGACGAAAACGACGACGAGCGCCGAAAGGACGTGGTGGCCGCGCGGCTTGTCTCTTGTCATGGGCTTTCTTGTCTAGCCGCGGAGCGTCGCGCCCACCCGTTCGCGCGCGGTCTTCAGGATGTGCGTCTGGAGCTCGTCGATTTCCTTGTCGGTCAGCGTGCGCGCGCTCTCGACGTCCGTAGCCGCCTTCGGATCGCGGTAGACCACGCGATAGGTCAGCGAGCGATGCCCCTCGGGAACCGAGCCGCCGCGGAACTCGGCGGCGAGCTCGACGGACTCGCAGAGCGGACCGGCGGCTTCGCGGATGGCCCGAGCGACGTCACCTGCAGCGGCTTCGTCGGAGACCACGAGCGACAAGTCGCGTCGGATGGCAGGCAGCTTCGGGATGGGGCGATAGCGCGGCGTGCGCTCACCGAGGCTTTCGAGCGCGACGAGATCGAGCTCGACGATTTGCGCGCCGCCGTCGAGATCCAGTCGGTCCACGACGTCCGGGTGCAGCGGCCCCAGGCGTCCGACGCGCTGATCCGAGACGAAAATTTCGCTGGCTCCGCGCGGGTGGAGATGACCCGCGCCGTCGACGGCGCCGACGTAGCGCACGTCGGCTCGTTGTCGGGTGAGGCGCTCCACGAGCTCGACCGCGACGCCCTTGGCGTCGTAAACGTCCACCTCTGCGGGTTTGAGCGTCAGGTAATCGTTCTGCGCGCCCGCCAGGACCGCCGCAAAGTACGGACGTTCTTCCGGCAACGCAGCGCCGTCGATGCGTTGACGAGGGCGCGCCGTCGACTCGGGCGCGTGGGCGTTCGGCGGCAAGAACAGGCTGCCGATGGTGAAGAGACGCATGTTGCGCTCACCGCGGCGGCGAGCACGACGGAGCACCTCGAGCAGTCCCGGCAAGAGGCTGGTGCGGAGAACGCTACGCTCCTCCGATAGCGGGTTTTCGAGCGTCACTACGGGCTCGGGCGCGCCGACCGCTGCCAGGTCCTTCGGCGCCACGAAGGCGTATGTGAGCGCCTCGCTCAGACCGAGCTCCACCGCGATGCGAGCCACGTTTTTCTCGAGATGTCCGGAGCTGCGGGGACGCTGCGGCGAGATGGCCGGCAGCACGGTGGGGATGTTGTCCAACCCACGAATACGGGCGATTTCCTCGATCAGGTCGGCCTCGATCTTCACGTCGGGCCGGAAGCTGGCGCCCCGCACGCGAGCGACGGGGCCGTCGGGCGTGTCGCGCAGGAACTCGATGTCGAAGCCGAGGCGCTGCAAGCTGCGCGTCGCCTCCTTGAACGGTACCCCGACGCCGAGCAGCTGATCGAGACGCGCGCCGCGGAGCTCGATGGAGGGCAACGGTGTCGGCGCGCCTTCCAAATGAATGATGCCACGCACCGCTTTCCCGCCCGCGTGCTCACACAAGAGCGACTGAGCGCGCTGCAGCACGAGCTGAATGTCACCGAAGTCCGTTCCGCGCTCGAAGCGGTGACTGGACTCGGTGTGTAGCCCGTGACGCCGCGCCGAACGACGAATGCCACGTGGCGTGAAGTACGCGCACTCGAGGAGCACCTCCGTGCTTCCGTCGTGAATTTCGCTGTCGCCGCCGCCCATCACGCCTGCCAGCGCCGTGGGGCCACTTCCGTCGCAAATGACGAGGTCGTCTGCGTCGAGCGAGCGCTTCACGCCGTCCAACGTGGTGAGCGCCTCGCCCTGCTCGGCGGTTCGAATCACGATGGTGGCTCCCTTCACCCGCGCCAGATCGAACGCGTGCATCGGCTGTCCGAACTCGAGCAGGAGCCAATTCGTGATGTCGACGACGTTCGAAATCGGACGAATGCCCAGTCGATGCAGGCGCCAGCGCATCCACGCTGGCGAAGGGCCGATCTCGAGCCCGCGCACGGCGGCGGCCCCGTAATGCGGGCAGCGCTCGGGGGCGTCGTTCCGCACGGAAATCAGGTCTTTGATGGACGCGGTCTCCGTGGGCGGAGCCCCGGGCCCCGGCGTCTTCAGGGCAATGCCGAGCGCGGCGGAGAGGTCCCGCGCCACGCCGATGTGACCGAGCGCGTCGGGGCGATTCGGAGTGACGTCGATCTCGAAGATCGTGTCGTCCACCTCCGGCAGAGCGTCTACGAGCGGAGTGCCGGCCGCGAACGTGCCGGCAGGGAACGTTAGAATTCCCTCGCTCTCTTCCGCCAGGCCGAGCTCCTTTTCGCTGCAGAGCATACCCTCACTGGTGACGCCTCCGATGGCGCGGCTGGTGAGCGTGATGCCCGTGCCGGGCAGCGTGGTGCCCAGGCCCGCCAAGACGACCAAGCCGCCCGCGTGCGGCACGTTCGATGCGCCACAAACCACGGTTTGCTCGGAGCTCTTTCCCGTAGCGACGGTGACCAGGCGCAAGCTCGACCGCTCGGGATGCGGCGCGAACGACTTGACCTCCGCGACGACGACCGAGCGCAGCGCGTCGCCGAGCTTCGAGACTCCGTCCACGGCCAGACCGACTCCGCTCAAGAGTTCGGCAACTTCGGTGGGCTCCCGGTCCAACGCAGGGAGCAGCTCGCAGAGCCAACGATAGGAAACGCGCATAGAGTGGCCGCGCTTTTAGCATGGCCACCGGCGTGGGGTCCCCTTTCGAAGGCCAGAAATGCGTTCAGTCCACGCGGCGCGGCGCGTGGCGCGCGAGAGGCCGTTTTCTTGGCGTTTCGGAGCCACTGGACGGGGGCTCGAAGTCGACCTCCACGGAATGCACGGGCTGATCCCTCTGGGTCCGGAGGGTTCGCCTCACCGCGGGGGCGCCGGCTCTGCTTGGCTCGTCGAGCTCCAGTGAAAGCGAGGCCCCTTCTTGGGCCCGGACGGCAAGGTGAAGCACGCCTGCCTCACCGGTGTCACCGACGTGTTCCCCTTCCAGAAGCACCGGCACACGTGCACGACCGCGTGTGCGAACGAGCACCGCAAGCTCGATGGGTTCGGGAGCCCTTGCAGCGGCGTGTCCGACGACGGTCGACGCCGCCCGAAGCGTGCCCGCGGGCGTGGACGCGAGCGCCGCGAGGTGCCCGTACACGAGCGAGAACGCACGCGCATCGGGGCGCCTCCGAACGAGCTCTTCGTACAGCGCGCGAGCCCGGTCGCGGCGCCCCAGGAGCCACGCTTCGGCGGCTTCGGCTTCCCCGGGGGTAGCGTGAGCTGCCTCGACGTGGGCGCGCGCCTGAGGCGCTGCGGGCGGCAGCGCTGCAGCAGCGGGCGATGCGAAGGCGAGAGCCGTCGACGGGTTCAGTGGCACGGTGTCCGAGGGGGTCGACCGCTCTTCGTCGCCAAGAGCTACACAGAGACGACCGAGCAGCGCCCCGATGAGCGCAGCCACCACGATGAGCAAAGTAGGGAGAAGTTTTCGGGGCGAAGTCGCGACGACGTCCAACCGCCGTGGCTCGGCGGGCTGACTCTTCGTATCGACTTCGGGTGCGTTCGTGGGCAGCGCGCTCATGACCTCCGGTGCGGCTGTGACCAACGTGAGTGAGGCTTCTGCGCCGTCCTCGAAGGAGGGCACGCACCTGGGCTCCTCGGCATCGATGCGGGTGGCGTCGTCGCCGCTCGCAGCCGCTTGCGCCGCCGCAACTTCGTCCAGGAGCGGAGCTCGGGAAAGTGTGGGCCCGGGAGCTCGACGCGGCTCGTGTCGTTGCTCCCGGCGTTGCTCCCGACGAAGCGCGGGATAGTGCGCTGGAGCGGCGACGGTCACCGCTTCCTCGCCCGCTCCGTTCGACTGCAGCACGGCGCAGAGGTCGCGTGAAAAGAGGAGCGTCGGGCAATCGTCCTCCTCGAAAGCAGCACGCGAAGAGAACGTCGGGACGCTCACGCGGCTCGCTCCTTCTCTTGGTCGCGAGCTCATGAATGTCCTCCCGATGCGAGCAGATCGCGCGTGCGATAGTTGCGTCCGTCCTCGAGCGCGCACACCTCGGCGATGTGGGTCACGGCGCGCCGACCGTTCGGCAGACGGCTCGTTTGCACGACGACGTCGATGGCCGAGGCGATCTGTGCGCGAAGGGCGGCGAGCGGGAGCTGAACGTCGCTCATCAACGCCAACGTCTCCACGCGCCGGAGCGCGTCGAGCGGGTGTGAAGCGTGCACCGTCGAGAGACACCCTCCGTGGCCGGAGGTCATGGCCTGGATCAGCTCGAGGGCTTCTCCGCCGCGCAGCTCACCAATGACGATTCGATCGGGGCGGAGGCGGAGGGTCGCCTTGAACAGATCCCGAATCCCCACGGCGCCGCGGCCCCGCTCGTCCGCAGGGCGAGCGAGCAGGCTCACCACGTGTGGCAGCGCGAGCTCGAGCTCTCGAGCGTCCTCGATGACGACGATGCGTTCGTCGGGTGGCGAGAGAGCCGCCAAGCAACGCAACAAAGATGTTTTTCCGCTTCCGGTCCCGCCGGAGACGAGCACGTTTTTCTTCTTGTCGACCAGCTCCGTCAAAAGGGCTGCGCCTTCGCGGCTGAGCGAGCCTCTGGCGACCAAGCTCGGAAGATCCAGCGTGCTCACGCCAAAACGCCGAATCGCCACGTGAGGCCCTCGCGGAGCGAGGGGCGGCAGGACGGCTTCGAGGCGCGAGCCGTCGGGCAGGTGGGCCTCCAAAATGGGGTGCTCGGCGCCGAGCGGACGCCCGGCGAACTGCGCAACCCCTCGCAGAGCAGACAAGAGCGCGGCAGACGAGTCGAAGCGGGCCGTGCTGGGCTCCAAGCGACCGCGCCGTTCCACGAAGACTTCATGGGGTCCGTTCACGAGAATTTCGCTGACCTCAGGATCCGCGAGGTGCACCTCGAGCGGCGAAAGGAGCGTCGCGAGGGCTTTGACGTAGACGTTTTCGGGGATCATGTGGGGGGGCGCTCCTCGTTTCGGTTCCAGGTTGCGAGCCAGAGCCGGACCTCTTCTGCATGCTCTCCGTGCGGACGGAGCTCGAGATAGCGGGTGAAGTGCCGAGCGGCTTCATCGACGTCACCGAACGAACGCGCCCAGAGGTTTCCCAAGGCATACTCGGCCGGTGCGTGCGTCGGGTCGGCGCTCGTCACGCTGCGGAGCGCGTCGCGTGCTGCCTCGGGTGCGCCGAGCGCGGCGTGCAGCGTTCCCACGATGAAGCGCAGCTCGACGTTCCCGGGATGCTGACGGAGGTGAGGCTCGGCGTGCTCCAAGGCGGCCCGGTAGCGCGACGACTCGATGCAGAGCCGCACCAAGTGCGGAACGACACGGTCGGCGGGCGCGCCGCGACGTACGGCCGCGTTGAGGTAGTGCTCGGCGCGGAGCCAGTCTCCTGCTTCCGCATAGGCGAGTCCGGCCTCGTAGAGCTGCGCCGCTTGTGAGGGCTCTCCTTCGTGACCCTCTCGTGGGGGGGCGTGATGCCCCCCGGCACACGCAAGGGATGCCGTCGAGAGCAGGAGGACGCTGAGGTAGCGGTTCATGGCGTTTTCTCGTCGCGCAGCCGGCGCTGTTCTTGGGCGAGCCAAGCGGCGTACTCGCCGCCGCTGCCTTCGAAGAGCGCAAGGAGCCTCTCCAACTCGGCCAGAGCGACCTCGTGTTGCGCGTTTTTCTTTGCACGCTCGAGTCCGAGCCCCAGGCTGCGTACGCGGCGCTCGAGATCCAACCGGACGTCTTCTTCCAGTGCGCGGAGCTCTTCCGCACGAACGGAGTCGCCAGCGGCAGCGAAGCAAGCCGCACTTTCTCCGAGTTTTCGCACGGCACGCGGACCATCGGTCGGTCGGACCCTTGCGCTCTCGGCTTGTGCGCGACCCTGACGCTCGAGCAGCGTCGCGACGCGGCGCGCGCCTTCCGCGCTGGTCGCTCGACAGTCGCCAACGCTGCCCACGAGCTCGCGCAAGGCGTGTGACGCCCGATCTTCGACGACGCCAGGGGGCCGTGACGCGGCGCTCTCCCCGCGTTTCGGAACAGCGACCGTCCCTCCACGAAAAGCCAGGAACGACGCAGTGAGCCCGAGGACGAGCGCCCAGCACGACGTTCGGAAGTGGACCGAGCGGCGGAGCTCCGCGAATGCAACCCCAACCCGTTGCCTCACAAGCCACCGCCCTTCACCAGAAATGGCCCCAAAAGCAGAAGCAGCACCGTCCCCATGAGCAGCATGAGGGGCACGACCATCAACACGCCAGCGCGCGCCGCAGCTTCCTCCGCGAGCACGCTGCGTCGCATTCGACTCATGCGTGCTTGGTTCTTCAGAACGCTCGCCAGCGGACTGCCCTTTTCGTCTGCCTGAACGAGCGCCCGGACCAGCTCTTGGACTGCGGGAGTGGGCAGACGGAGCGCGAGCTCCTCGAGCGCGGCGCGTCGCGTGAGACCGACTTCCATGGCGCCGAGCATGTGCGTGAGCTCCCGAGCGACGAGGTCCTCGCTTCTTTGCGAGATCAACCGGAGCGCCTGGGGAAAGTCCGCGCCCGCGCTCATGCAGAGCGCGGCGATGTCGATCGCACCAGGAAGCGTGCGCGCGGCGACCTTGGCACGCACCGCGATCAAGCTAGAGAGCTGCAAGTTGGGCAGCGATCCGCCCAGCAGCGCTGCAGGCACGAACCAGAGGGAGCTTTTCGTCGAGACCGCCGCGAGCAAGAGGCCAACGGCGCCCGAGGCGAGCGCGCTCATGGCAGAAAGTGCCAGCGTTTCGTCGACGTCGAGCCCCCACGCCGTTCCGGAGGCGAGAAGCTGGCGCTCCTGCCACGCAGAGGCCCGCCGCCAGAATCGTTCCGCCTTGGGAGAGAGCGACGCCATGCGTTCGCGAAGTGCACGCACCCACGCGGCCACGAGGCGCACCAGCGGCTCCAAGAGGGCAAAGTCCGGGCGACTCGCGAGCGCCTTCTGTCGCTCGGCGCCCCGTAGCCCCATGAGCGGACGAGGGCGGGGCGGGAAGGACGCCAAGAAGAGCACGAGTCCGGCGCCACACGACGCGAGCGCGACAGCGGCGCACCAAGCGAGGCGCTCGGGGGTCATGTGTCCACCGCCAGAATGCGGCGCGCGAGGAGCGCCGCGCAGAGCCACAGCGCACCGGCGACGCCGAGGATGACGTGGCCCGTGAAAGTCGTCTCGAGCGGTGAGAAGAAGCCGGGATTCATCGTGCGAAGTCCCAGATAGAGGGGCGCGGGGATCAAGGCGATCACGGAGGCTTGGGCCTTGCCCTCCGCGGTCTTGGTGCGAATGACCCCCTCGATGCGCGCCATTTCGCGGAGGTTTGCTGCCGTCTCTCGCAGCAGCTCTTGAAGGCTGCCGCCCGTGTTGCGACCGACGCGCAAGGTGAGGAGCGCGGTGGAGAACGTCCTGCCGTTCACGCGCTCGGCAGACGCGTCGAGCGCGCGGTCGAGCGGTGAGCCCAGTCGGTGCTCACGGAGGACCTGCGTGAGCTCGTCGGCGAGCGGTGGGTCGACGAGCTCGTGGCTCGTGCGCAAGGCTTCCCCGAGAGACGGCGTGGCCTCCAGCGCACCTGCGAGAAGCGTGAGCCAGCTCTCGAGTTGCTCTTCGATGCGGGTGACTCGAGCGATACGGGCCCGCGTCATGAGGTGGCGCACCGCGCAGGGCGCGAGGGTCGTGAGCGCCAGCGCCAGAATGACGCGCCCCGTAAGCGCTAGCGCGAGCGACGCCACGACGGCGGCTCCCAGACTGATCAGGACTGCCTCGGCCGTCCACGAGGAGCGCAGAAACCGGAGCTCACGAGCCAAAACCTCGCGGCGCTGGTCGAATGCAGCCTTCAAGCGGGTGTCTGCCGTGAGGCCGACGAACAAGAGCAGCGCCACCGCAACGCAAAGGCAGATCGCGCCCGCTCGCCCGCTCCAGAACGCCGCGGGCGTCACAGCAGGACTCCGTCCGTGACGAGACCCTGTGCGATGAGCTCGCTGGCGTACGTAGGGACACGCCCGCTCGGACGAAACTCGCCTCGAACGGCGCCGGACGCATCGGTGGCCAAGCGTTCGAACGAGTAGAGCTCGTGCAGCTCCACGTCACCTTCAGGAGTCAGTCCCACGATCTCCGTCACGGACGTCACCTTGCGGCTTCCGTCCGAGAGGCGAGACTGCTGCACGACGAGGTGCACGCTGCTTGCGATTTGGCGGCGGATGGCGGATGCGGGCAGATCCAGGCCGGCCATCAAGCAGAGGGTTTCGATGCGGTGTACGGCTTCCTTCGGGCTGTTGGCGTGAGTGGTCGTCATGGATCCTTCGTGGCCCGTGTTCATGGCCTGCAGCATGTCCAGCGCCTCACCTCCGCGACATTCCCCGACCACGATGCGATCCGGACGCATGCGCAGCGCGTTCTTCACCAGATCCCGGATGGTGTACTCGCCTTTGCCTTCGAGGTTCGGTGGTCTGGCTTCGAGGGACACGACGTGGGGCTGCGCGAGGCGTAGCTCGGCGGCGTCCTCGATGGTCACGACGCGCTCGTGCTCCGGGATCGCCGAGGAGAGCACGTTCAGTAGCGTGGTCTTGCCGCTGCCGGTGCCGCCGCTGATGACGATGTTCTTGCGCGCGGCGACCGAGCGCGTGAGGAGCTGCGCCATGCGCTCCGTGAGGGAGCCGAGCTCGACGAGGTCCGCGACGCGCAGAGTCTTGGAGGGAAACTTGCGGATGGTGATGCAGGGGCCGCGCGTGGCGAGCGGCGGAATGACCGCGTTGACGCGCGAGCCGTCGCGGAGACGAGCGTCGACGAGCGGATTCGACTCGTCGATGCGGCGCCCGAGCGGCGTGACGATTCTTTCGATCGTGGCGCGCACCGCTTCTTCGTCGGAGAAAGACAAGCCAGTGAGCTCGATGCGCCCGCGCCGCTCGGCGTAGATGGTGCTCGGGTCGACGACCATGATTTCGCTCACGGCTGGGTCGGCCAGGAGTCGCTCCAGCGGGCCGAGACCGACGGCTTCGTCGACGAGCGCCGAGACCAGCTCGGCGCGTTCTTCGTCGGAAGGCAGGTGCGCGGCGTACGTGGACACGAGGCTCGTGAGCGCGGCTCTCACGCGCTCACGCAAGGTCGAGTCGGGCACCGCGCCCGGCTTCAGCTGGTCGAGCTCCAAGTGGTCCAAGAGCTCGGCGTGGATGCGCTTGCGCAAGTCTCGGGCGGAGAGAGCCTCCGGGCCGCTCCGTGGTGTCGTGGACTCCTTCGGGCGAGCGTTTGGCGGGTTTTCCTCGGCTTCTCCCGCACCGGAGCGCCCGAGCTCTCGAGCTTTTGGCTCTGTTCGGTGCTCGACGTCCACGCGGTACGGTCCCACGTCGAGTGTGGCGCTCGAGTCTTCGAGGCGAAGGGACGCGCCGCGCAGGAGGTGCTCGCCGACGCGGGTACCGTTGGCCGACGTGTCGCGGACGACGACGCAGCCTTCGTCGAGCGTCAAAGAAACGTGGTGACGTGAAACGTTGGGCGAACGCAGCACGAACTGACAGTCGTCCTCGCGACCCAGCCAGACGGTGTAGCCGGGCACGAAAGCGGCCAAGCGCGACTTTCCGCCCGGCGCGGTGACGCGCACCAAGAGTTTCTGGCTCAAGGGGCACCTCCCTTTGCTGGCGCGTCGATGGTCGAGCTCTTGGGCGGCGGAGCTGCCGCGCTGGGGGGAGGCACTGCGTCCGCGTGTCCCTTGTGGCCCGATCGAGATTTCGGGGCAGCGCGAACGCGCGCGAGGCCCGTGTGCGCTTCTTCGTCGCCGTCGTAGGTGTCGTACAGGCTCAGTGCTTCGCGAATGGACCGTTCGGCGTCTCCGTCGACGGCTTCGACCACACTCGGGACGATGAAAACGACGTTCTCCGTGCTCTGTTCGGTGGCTCGGTCGCTTCCGAAAAGTAAACCGAGCAGTGGTATTTGGCTGAGTAGGGGGAGTCCAGCGCGTGAACGAGCTTCGCTCTGTGCGCTGAGTCCACCGAGCAGTACCGCTTGTCCGGCGCGCAGGTTCACGACCGTCGCGAGCTCGGAAGTCGTGCGCCCGGGGGTGCCGCTCCCACGATCGTCCGTCAAATCCGACACGCTGGCGCGCAGCTCCACCTCGAGGCGCCCGGTGCTCGCGTCGTAGCGAGGACGCACTTCGATGCTGCTACCGAAAGAAATGCTGTGAATTCCAGTGGTTAGCGATCCCTGAACGGGAATGTTGACCTCACCGCCGCCGCTGAACCGCGCTTCGGCGCCGTTCTGCGTGATGACCGCAGCCTTACGCACCAGCTTGGCGAAGCCCGCAGCTTGGGCCATGTCCAAGCGAACCAGGGCCTCCTCTTCGACGACCGCGGTGGCTCCACGCAAGGCGCCGTGCACTAGATCGAAGCTCGCCTCGGCGCTGGCACTGACACTCTCGGGCGTACCGACGCCAATGCGGTGGTTGTATCCACGGTCGAGCTGAACGAAGTAGAAATCGAGGCGAATGTTGTCTCGAGCTGCGACCGGGGGCACCGGTAAGTCCTCGCGCTCGGCGACCTCCCGGCCGCGCACGGTGATGCGCACGTGGCGCTCCGTCCGGTCGTTCATCAGAAGGAGCAAGCTCGTCGTTCCGGGGCGCACGCCGACCAGCACGAAGTTCTGCGCGTCACGCGTCAGGCGAACCTCCGCGATGCCGGCCACTCCTTCCGAGTAACTGCGCACGGAGGCTGCGGACAAAACACGCTGTTCACCTACGTCGAGCTCGAGCTCTTCAGGGAACCAGTCCCCGCCATGCTGCGGAACGGACACGGACTGTCGGGGCGACGCGCTTTGCCCGAGCGCAGGCGCCGTTACCGTGAGGGCCACGCCTGCCCACAGCGCAGCGCGCGTGAGGTAATGCCGTTTAGCGCACATGTTCGATCTCCCGGGGTGCTCGAGCGCTCGCTCGAGGTGGCGCGCTCTTGGGCGGCTGCGGCGCGGGCGGCTGAACTTCCAAGTCGCTCGGATTGCGCAAGATCAAGCGCAGACGTCCTCGCGACTCGGCAGCCGTCAGCACGAGCGCTTCGCTCGTCGTGACGCTGAGCGCCACGGAGTCTCCCGAGCTCCGCTTCCCGGCGTCACTGGCTCCGGGGAGGGCTCCGCCCACGGACAGAACGAGCAAGTTCTCGAGCAACGGCGTGGCCACCGGAGCGCCCTGCTCCGTGGTGGTGAGCAAGACGTCCACGCGGTCTCCTGGCTCCAAGAGACCGTCGAAGGTGCTGCTCTTGTGGGTCACGCTGACGATGCGTCGCCCTTCGGTGACGAGGCTCGAGAGACGTTTGCCGCGGGACTCGCCGGACGTGAGGTCGCTCCAGAGGAGTCCTGCTCCCGTCGAAAGCGCAGTCGTTACCGGAACGCCCAGCGCGCTCTGCTTTTCTTTGGCGAGGACACGCCGTTCGTCGACGCACGACGCCGGAACGTCTCGAACGGCGACGTCCTCGTCCAGGAGCGCTGCTCCCGCGGCGACGTTTCTCTTCGTCACCAGGACCTGCACTCGGTCCCCGCCGCGCGCCTCGCGCTCCAGAGCGGAGAGGTAAGAGTGAATCAACACGCTCCCAGCGATGAACGCGGAAGCCGAAAGAAGTAGCGCCTTTTTCTGGAGGGGTTCCATGACCTGGCGCACACGCTTCGGTCAGGACGCTTCGTCGTTGCGCGAAATGTGCGGCTCACGCAACGAGCGCGAGCTTCCGGACGAAGTCTGGCGCATGTCCGAGGACCAACCCGAAAGCGGCTATCGAAACGAAAACGCTCTGCGGCACGAGCTCGCGTTCGAGACGGAAGGGGCCGTGCTCGTCGAGTACGTCGTGGTTCTCAGTCTGCTCACGCTGGGTGCGGCGTTTGCCGTGCTGTCTTTGGGCGTGCCGCTCCTCGAGCTGTACCTGGCAGAGGTGCGCTGGTTGGCCCTGCCCGTCCCCTGACGTCGCTTTCGAGTGCATGCGCGCAAAAGTGCGCAACGACGCCGTTCATCGGCCGAGCAAGGAGTGACCGCCTGACCGGCAGTGGGCTCTGGGGACCCCCTCTACCAAGGCGCGCCGGTCAGGCGGTCGTCTGACGTTCGAAACTCCAACCTCGAGGAAACAACATGTCATTTCGTAAAGAATCGTCTGTCATTGCGCGCGTCATGAGTCGTGTCGCACAGGCGCGCGGCTCGTCGCTCGCGCGTGACGAACGGGGCCTGTCCACGGTCGAATACGTGATCTTGCTCGCGCTCATCGCCGCCGTCGCCATCGGCACCTGGAGCGACTTCGGTGAGAAAGTGCACAACGCAATCATCGGCTCGAGCGATGAGTTCGACGTGGTAGTGACGGCATCTGAAGGGTCAGACGAATGATCTCGGAGCTCGTCGAGGCGAGCGCCGCTCTGCCGTTTTCGGTGTGGACGCTCACGGCTGCCGTGCTCTTTGCGGCGCTGGGAGGTGCGCATGACGCTTACGACGGGCGCATTCCAAACGGACTCACGCTGAGCGCCCTCGCTCTGGCCCTTCTTTCGAGGGGTTGGTGCGAGGGCGCGGTGGGGCTCCTGGGCTCCTTAGCGGGCGCCCTCGCAACGACGGCCATGCCCTTCTTGCTCTTTCGAGCAAAGAGCCTCGGGGGCGGGGACGTGAAGTTGTTTGGTGCGCTCGGAGCATGGCTCGGGCCGAGCCGTGGGCTGGAGGTACAGCTTCTGGCGTTCGTGCTCTTGGCGCTCGGTGCGGTGGTGATTCTGGCGGTTCGTGGACGATTGCTCTCGCTTTTGGCGGGCACGTTCTGGCTGACCTTTGGCTGGCTCGTGCCGCAGCGGTGGCGGCCACCTCGGCGCCCGGAGTCGTTGACTTCCATGCGTTTCGGGCCGGCCATTGCGCTGGCGACGTTCGCCATCTGCGGTCTCGAGCTCGGTCTGCCCACATGAAGTCGCGCATAGCTCGTTTTGCACGACGGCGCGCGGCGCGCGGCGCCGTGTATGTCGAGACGCTCCTCTGTCTCGTTCCGCTCCTCACCTTGTTCTTCGGCGTGGTTCAGCTCTCGTTCGTGGCGTCGGCGCGGCTCGTGGTGCGGCACGCGGCGGCTCAGGCGGCGCGCGCCGCCATCGTGATTCTCGAGGACGATCCCGAGCGTTTCGGCGGCGCTCCGCGGGGCAATCTCGTTGCCGGACGTCCGGAGGGAGTCGTCAGCGGGCTACGAGAAACCTTTGCGCCGATGGCGCCCCACGCTCCCACCTCTGGGGAAGCTTCGACGGGAGGCGCGCGTCTCCAGGCCGTTCGTGAGGCTGCTTACGTTCCCCTCGCGGCGCTTGCTCCCGCACGGCCGTTGTCCCTCGGGAGCGAGAATCCCAGTCTCGAGCGTGCGATCGGCGAGAGTCCGCTCACACGCTTCGCCCTGGGTTACCTCCTGTACAACCGCGCTGCGGCGGTCGTTACCTTGCGCGCGGCACCCGGCTCGGACGACGTCCTCACGAGCGTCGGTCCACGAGACGACGTGACCGTTCACGTGACGTACCTCTTCTACTGCGGCGTGCCGTTGGCATCGCGTCTCTTGTGCGACCCGCTCTGGGACCTCGCGGGCTACGGCCGCGTGCTCGACGAGCTTTCGGCGCTCAAGTCCGCGAGTCCGCGTGACCTTGTCCGATCCATGAAGGACTTGAAGGAGCGGCTCCCGGCGAAGCAGGAGAAGTTCGCCCGTATCTCGCGGGAGCTCGAGCGCGTCGAAAGCCCCGAGCTCTTCTTGCTTCTGCTCTTTTCGGGGGAGAGGTTCTTGGCCATCGAAGCCGAGGCCACGCTGCCGAATCAGGGCGCTCTGTACTACGCAGAAGAATCCCAGCAACCCAGCGGGCGGTGAGACCGAAGAGGCGTCATGATGCCTCGCTACACGGGCCACGCGCGCGGGGCCGCGCTCGAAAACGCCGCGCAAATGTCGCCTGCCCCTCGAAGCGCGCAGAGCTCGGCAGCGTTCCTCGAGCGTACGCGGACGCTCGCCTCGGCGTGCTTGGGCAACGAGCGCGGCGCCGTGCTCGTGACGGCCGTCTTCATGAGTGTGTTTCTGGTCGGGATGCTCTACTTCCTCGTAGGCATCGCAGAGGCAGTTTTTCGACGCCAAGGGCTCGGAGACGCCGCGGACGCGGCTACCTTCGCGGCCGCCATTTTGCACGCGCGCGGAATGAACCTGATTGCGTTCATCAACGTCGTGATGGCGGCGCTTCTAGCGGTCCTCGTTGCTTTGCGCGTGGTGCAGGCCGTGTGCGTCGTGGGCATCCTCGCGTGTCTGGCTCTCGCGTATCCGACGAGCGGGGCGTCGCTGAGCTACGTGGAACCCCTCCGGAGAACGTCCGAAACCTTCGGTAACCTGTGGAAGCAGCTGAAGCCTTCGGTCTTCCAAGCGCTCTCGGCGCTTCATCAGGCGCAGCGCGTCACGAGCTACGTCGTGCCTGCCATCGCCGTGCTGGATTCGGCGCGCGAGGCGAGTCAAAGCCACGCCCCCGCCGCGTGGGGCGTCGTTCTCCCGAGCTCCGTGCGTCTTCCCGTCGAGGCGGACGAGTTTTCGGTGTTGTGCGGTCACGCGGGCGCCAACGTGGGCCACCTCGCGGCGCTGCCCTTCTCGGCGGTGCCCTTCGTGGACGACGTGCTCGGCAAGGCGGGGCAGACGCTCGCCGAGAGCGCATCAGGGTTCTTTTGCGGCGGCGGTAGCAAGCAGCCGCCGAAGTACGTTCGCAAGCAGAAGACGACGTACCCCGAGGTGGACCTCTCCGCCTGCGAGGATGGAAACGAAACGAGCGGCGCGTGCAGAAAAAAGCAGGCAGAGCTGGCGGAGGCCAAGCCGCACGAGGTGACTGGACACTGCACCGGGGAGGAGTGCGGTCTCCGTGGTCCCTACGAGCGCTATGCCCGTGAGGCGCGGAGCGCGTGTCGACCGCGCGACGGTTTCTTCCCGCATCGTTACGTCTGGCAGCGCCGCGAGGTGGAGGTCGAGTACGTGTATCGCGAGGCGATGGGCTGGGTCGTGCACCGGCGGTATCCCAAGGAGTCGACGCTCGAGGACACGACTCGGTCGCCGTGTGGGCCGGGCGGCACACTGGGCGAAGAGTGGGAGCTCGAGCCCCACCCGGAGGGCAGCCTGGGGCAACTCACGCCGCTCTGCGCGGAGAAGGTCGACCCGCCAGCGGCAACGGGGAGGCACAGCGGCCAGCTCGCGCGCGTGTCTCACGTTCAGGCGACGCACTTGTTCTCGTGCGAGGTGCAGGAGGTCAAAGTCGACGACCCGATGAAGGGCGAGCAATCGTTCTCCGACACGAAGGGCAAGGAGCCACACCGTGTCGTCGGCGACGCACGCCTCGGGGACGATACGTTTCAGCTTCGCGGCGTGGTTTGGGGAGAGCAGGGGAGCGATACGCCCGAGCGCGTTCTGCGGATCGCCACCTGGGGAAGAAGGGAGCGCGATACGCTGGGCGACCTCGGGCTCGACGCGCTCGTGAACTTCGCGGTTGCCCAAGGTGAGTACTACTTCGATCACGACGGAAGCGTGGCGCGGAGTGAGTGGCTTTGGGATCTGAAGTGGACCGCTCGGCTCGTCCGCTTTCGGCTGCCGGAGAGTGACGAGAGCTCGGCCGAGAGCGAGTCGCGGCAAAGGTGGCAAAGGGACGCCGTGGAAGAGGCTGGCCCACTCGGTGGCCTCACGGACGTCGGCAGCTTCGGCGCGGTGTGCGAGGCGGGGGGCGCACCGGAGAGCCGCTGCTCATCCCTCGACGGCGCGGCAAACACCTTGGACGGGCTCGTTCTGCATTGAGGAGCATCAGGTGAAGCGAGCATTCGAGGGCGTCAAAGTTTCGCGGCGGGCGGTCTCGCTGAGCGGCGGGCGCCGCCACGCTCTGCGGCGGGGCGCGGCAATGGTCGAGGCGTTGGTCGCGATCGTGTTTTTTACCCTCATCTACTGGTCCATCGTGTACGTGGGGCGCTTGAACGAAGCGCGCTCCGCGGCGCTCGTCGAAGTGCGCGGCTGCGCGTGGAGCATCGCGGTGAGTGGCTGCGGGGAGGTCCCGGCGCGTTGTCGCGGCTCGAGCGAGAGCAAGCTCGGCCAAAGCGCACGACTTCAGAAGAAGTTCGAGCCCGTCACGCAGGATGCCCCGACGGACTCCGGCACGCTCGGAGTCGAGAGCCAGAGCGCCTTGAACGAGCAAATCGATGGGCTGCTCTACGAGCGCATTCGAGCGCGTCGCACGCGCTCCGTGCGGCGACCTCCGCTTTACGGTGGAGGCACCGTGGAGGTGGCGGCGGAGTACACGCTGCCGTGCAACTCGCGCCCGACGAGTGTGCGGGACCTGGTCGAAGGAATGTGGAATGCGGCAACCAATTGAGGGGAAGAAACGGCCTCGGCGCTCGAGCGTCTGGCTGCTCGGACTCTGCTTGTTCGTGTGCGCGGCGACGCTTGGGTTTCGAGTGACCGTCGCGCGAGCCGGCGCCGTGATGCGAGGCGTGGGAGCCGCGCTGTCGGCGCTGGAGCACAACGGCGACGGCCTGCGCGCCCTCACCTTGAACGGCGCTCGATTCACGGTGCGCACGGCGAGCACGCGCGAAACGCTCTCTAGCGTTCTTGCGACTCACCACGCGCGCTGCGCGGCGCGTGCGCCGCACGGCTTCTGGAAGCGCAGCGAAGCAGCGGCGCTTTCCGGCGCCGTCGCGTCACTCGCGCTGCGCGCGCTGACCATCGATGGCGTATTCGACGTGCAACAGGGCGACGAGGGGGTCGTTGCTTGTCTGGAATCGAACGCTGGTGAGTTGCCGCCGAATCCGCGCGAAACGCTCGACGCGGCCTTCGCGCGCGCGGTCGAGAGCGGCGACCTGTCGCACCTTGGCCGCTTTCGTTACGTGTACGCGCGGGCCGGGGACGACGGCCGCACGGCGAGCCTGGAGCTCCGTTCCGAGGGGGCGCTCGCCCCGGCGCTCATGTTCCCCGCGCACGGCGACGCGCCTGGCATGGACGACGCCGAGCTGCCGCGACCACACGGGACGCGCCGGGTTTTGTCCGTCGTTCATGAGGAGCGAGACGTGGTCTCCGCGTCCCTGACGGGCTACGAGAGCTCGCGCCCCGCGCACGAGCTTCGCCGCACCTACCGCGACGAGCTGCGTTCGAAAGGGCTGACGGTGCAAGAGCTGAGGTCGTCCACGCCGACTACTTCGAGGGACGCTCTGCCGCCGCTCCTGGTGCGTACGCACACACGTGCGGTTCTCGTCGTGGTCTCCGAGCTGTCCGACGCTCAGGGCAGCTGGGTGCTGCTCCTGCCGCTTTCGTAGCGTGAAGGCGAAGGGTGTGGAGGGCACCAGGGTGCGGACTCTGTCGCCCAGAAGGCACGCCCAACGACGCGCGTCTGTGTCCCCCAAAATCCGAGTGGCCCGCCGAGGAGCGTCGTGCTGTGATGGTTTCATGTCGTCGGAGGCCGAAGTGCGAGCGTTTTGGTTTGGCGAGCTCGACGCAGAGGGACGCGCGTCTGCCGAAAAAGCCGAGCTTTGGTGGCGGAAGGATGCAGCGTTCGATCGCTCCATCGTCGAGCGTTTCGGTGCGCTTCACGCGGAGCTGCACGCTGGCAAGGGGCGGGAGTGGCGGAGGGCACCGCGGAGCTTGCTCGCCTACGTGCTGGTGCTCGATCAGTTTTCGCGGAACATGTTTCGCGGCACGGCGGACATGTTCGCCTCCGATGAGTTGGCGCTCTCCACCGCCTTCGAGGGCATCGCGCTCGGCTTCGACCGGCGCCTCGTGTGCGACGAGCGCGTGTTTTTGTACATGCCGCTCATGCACTCCGAGCGCATCGAGGTGCAGGAGCGTTGTGTCGAGCTGTTCCGTGAGCTCGCGGCGGAGCTGACGGGCGCCAGCAAAAAGAGCGTTCTGGGGAACCTCGATTTTGCCGAGCGGCACCGCGACATCGTGCTTCGCTTCGGGCGCTTTCCTCACCGCAACGCGGTCTTGGGCCGCCCGTCGACTCCCGAGGAGATCGCGTTTTTGACGGAGCCCAATTCGTCTTTCTGATCCAAATCGGGAGGGGCGGGGGCCCCGTGACCGTTCGTGTCATGTGCGCGGACCGCACGGTCACGCCGAGAGCGCTGTCATGCGGCCTCACTACATGCGCTGGGAGAAGCTCGAAGAACGGCTCGATTTGAGACTCGAGGCGCTGGAAGTGGTTCGCGAGAACCGCTGTTGTTGGATCTTCCGAGGGGAAACGAAGGGCGAGGCCGTCATCATCAAGCAGTACAAGCAAGGCTTGTACGAGGGGTGCGTTCAGGAAGCGCGTGCCATCGAGTGCTACGGCGAGGCTTGCGCGGGGATTTCGGGGGTCCTGCCGTCTCGCGTCGTGTCCGTCAACGCCCACACCGGCACCTTGTGTATCAGCTACATTCGCGGCGAGCTCTTGAGCACCACGCTGCGACGCACGCCGCGCGGCGCGACGCGCTCGGGCGTGCTCGACGCGCTCGAGAACGTGGGGCGCTTGCTCGCCAGGTTGCGCGAGCGTACCGCCAGCGCGCGTCCGCCGTCGGCGTTCTTGGAGGAGTACCTCCTGTACGCTTCGGCTCGACTCGGGTCGCTGCCGCTGCTCGGGACGACGCTGTTCTCCGAGTTTCCTCGAGACGCCGAGCGCCTCTTCGAGGAGCTGTGTGACGCAGGCGAGCTCTCCTCGCTCAGTCACGGGGATCTCGTGCTCGCCAACATGATCTTCGACGGGCGTCGCATCGGCCTCATCGACTTCGCGCACGCCAACCTCGATGGGCACGTGCTCGACGACGTGTACAGCTTGTGGGTAACGCTCGAGACGCTCTGGTACGCTCCGAGCTCCCTGCGCAGCGACATGATGAGCGCGGTGCGGCAAGGTATCGGATCGCTCGAGCACGACTACCGAGCACACCGCTTTTTCTGGGAGTACCACCGACGTCGTTGGCTCGCGATCCACGTGAGCGGCACCCTCGTGCGGCGGCTCAAGTTCTTGTGGGCGTTGCCCCGCTTGGTGCACCCTTCCAGACTGCCCGGCCTGGTCCCCGCTTGAGAGAGCTCTTCGTGGCCCGTGCGTCTTTTCCGGACGGCCGTGGCGGAAAGTTGGAATCGTGGGGCTCGGTGCCGGGGCGGACTCCGTGCGCCTTTCGTTCGGGTAGTTGACCCCGCGCGGAGCGCGCGGTTAGAGCGAGTCCGTCATGGGTTCTCGCAATAGCTCCGCCTTCGCTCGAATCGTTCTTCTTTCGCTTGGCGTCGCAGGCGCGGCCTGCAAGGGCGGGTCCTCCGGTGCGCCCGAGCCGAGCGCGGGACCCGCGTCACGACCACCCACGTCTGCGCAGGCCGCTCCGCCGAGCGCGCCGCCCGGCCCTGTTGCGAGCGCGCCGTTCGATCCGGCGAACCCCCAAGTGGCAGGCGTGCGCTTCAAAGCGCCCGAGCCCTTCGTCTACCAGCGTCCGCGGGGTGGCATGCGCGCCGCGGAGTACGTCGTTCCGGGAGCGAGCGGCGAAAAGCCCGCGGTGCTCGCGATTCACCACTTTCCGGGCATGGGGGGCTCGCTGGAGGCCAACATTGCTCGTTGGGTGGGGCAGTTCACGCAGCCCGATGGTCGGAAGTCGGAGGACGTGGCGAAAATCGAACAAAGCGAAGTGAACGGCCTGCGCGTCGTGCGTGTGGACGTGAGCGGCACGTACGACGCCGGCATGCAAATGCCGGGCATGCCCGCGGCGGGTCCAGAGGCGAATCAGCGTTTGCTCGGAGCCATCGTGAGCGGACCGAACGGCCCCGTGTTCTTCAAGTTGGTGGGGTCGGCGGGGCTCGTGGAGGGCGTTGCTCCCGCATTCCAGCACCTGCTCGAGAGCTTCACCAAGGCCCAGTGAGGTCACCTACGATGGGCCCCACGAAGCTCACTTCTCGTGAGGCGCGTTTCGTGCTGGAACTCCGCGCATGTCGTCGAACGTGCCCTCGCCGCCGTCGTCCCCAACGACACTCGTGACGCCCTTCACGCAGCTGGGCGGCGAGGACGTCGTGCGGCGCTTGGCCGCGCGCTTTTACGAGCACATGGCGACGAGTGAGCCCGAGCTCGCTCGTTTGCACGAAGTGGACGCCGAGGGGCGCGTGAGCCAACGCACGCAGGAGCGCTTCACGCTGTTTTTCATCGAGTGGCTGGGGGGGCCGCCGCTTTTTTCGCCGGTGTACGGCCATCCGCGGCTCCGCATGCGGCACGCCCGCGTACCGGTGAACATTGCCCTGCGTGATGCGTGGCTGCGCTGCATGAGCCTGGCGTTCGACGACGTCGGAGTGTCCGGGGACGTGCGGACGTTCTTGGAGAAACGCCTCGGAGAGCTCGCGGATTTCTTGCGCAACGTGCGCGAGTGAACGTCAGCCCTTTTTCGCTTCGAGGACGTCTGACTTCAACTCTTCCGCTTCGAGAACGTCTGAAGGCGAGCGGTGAAGCCACCGAGATCCACGTCGGGGCCTTCCGTCACGACGAGCCCGGCGGCGCGCGCGGCGTCCGCAGTGGCCGAAGGTAACGGTGAGAGCCACACCATGCGGCCGCCGGGCGTGAGCACGGTCGCGGCGTGGCGCGTCACCTCGCACAGGAGCGCGCGGAGCGAAGAGTCACGCGCGACGCGGCGTCCCATGGGCGGATTGGAGACGATGAGCGAGATGCCGCGGCGTGGAAACGCTCGCGCGTCGCAGAGCTCGAGCGTGGCCTGCTCCACCCGAGCGGCGTCCAAATTTCGACGGGCCGCGTCCAAGGCCCGAGGATCGACATCCGTGCCATGGAGCGCGGCGTAGGGCCCCAGCTTGGCGCGCTCGACGAGCTCCAGGCCGCTGCCCACGAAGGGATCCCACACCACGTCGTCGTCTCGGACTCCGGCGACCCTCACCAGCGCGGCCGCCAAAGTGGGATGGGACGCCGCGGGGACGTCTCGGGTGCGGTACTCGAAGCGAGGATCCGGATCGAGGCGTGGAGATAGCTCGAGCGCGCCGACCCCGTTCACGGGTACTCGGGCTTGCCAGGTTGCGCCGCTCGGGTCGTTGACGATGGCGCTGGTGGCTTCGCGTACGAGGCGCGCAACCTCCCAGCTTTTGGCGCGTTGGTGCCCGCCCTGCCAATCGAGGCGAAAGCGAGGCGGACCGGAGGTCCAGGCCGAGAGCGCGGCGATGGTGTCGGGGTGAAGCAGAGCGTGCGCCACGCGCTGGGCGACGTTCGACGTCGTGACGTCCAGCTCGAAGCGGAGCGCGAAATCCAACGCCGTGCGCGCTCGCAGGAGCTCTCGCAGCGTGCCGCCATACGAAAACGACACCTCGCTCGAGCTCTGCGTAACGGCACCGAACCCTGCGAGCTCGTCGCGCAAGACCGAGCCGAACCCCGAGCGAGCGCGCGCCACCAGGCGCGCTTCGCGCGGCAGGGGCTGATCGAAGACCAGCGCGCCGCGGGCGTCGCGAGTGAGGCGCCGCTGCAACATGTCGAGCGCGCGTTCCCGGCGGCGAGCGAGCTCCGCGTCGGACGTGGTGAGCGCCGTCAGCGTGCTTTTTGCTGCTTCTCCGCCCACTTTGCCGAGCGCTTCGACGATGGCTCGCTGCTCTTCGAGAGCTGCCGTAGGCAGGACCGCGAGGAGCGGCGCCTCGGCGCGAGGGTGCTCCAGCTTTCCCAAAGCGATCGCCGCCGCGCGTTGACAACGAGGTGCAGGGTCTCCGAGCGCCGCCACGAGCGGGGCGAGCAACGCCTCGTCGTGCGTCGACGAGGCGACGCGCGCGACGAGCCGCAAACGGCGCCGTCGTGCTTCCGCCGAAGCCGCTGCGAAGCCAAAAAATGCTGCAGTTGCCGCTGGGACGCCCAATCGAGCCAGAACGCGCTCGAGCGCTTCCGCGCTTTCGTCGTCGAGATCACCGAGCGCCGACACGAGCGTCGGCACCGCCGTCGCCGGGGGCGTGTAGCCGGGATCCTTCAGACAACGTTCCACGAGGGACGTGGGGTTCACGGCGCGTCGGATACCACGCTCTCGGGGTCCGGCCGAGAGCACGGTCCGTGGAAGAGCTCTCGTCGCTGGATTTCTTCAAATGCGTTGCCTGACATGCGCGTTCATCGGTGACTCAATCACACGTTGGACTTTCATTTCTCTTGAACGCCGTTCTTGGTCGGGGCATTTGAGAGTCCGACTGCCATCGTCTTTGCACTTCAATGCGAAAGAGCACATCCAGTGATTTACTCTAGGCTCCGTTTTTTCACGTTTTCGGCTAGTTTGTCGCTGCTCGGGCTCGCCGCCGCGAGCGCGGGTTGTTCCTCGGACAGTGACGACGGGAAAACGTCGAACGCTGGAGGAGGCCCGAGCACGGGAGGCGGCACAGGCAGCGGCGGGCAATCCAGCGGCGGCCAGTCCAACACGGGCGGGCAGTCGAGCACCGGTGGCGGCAACAATGCGGGCGTCGTCGTTGGAAATTTCCAAGTGGAAATCGTGCCCAAGTCGGCGACCGAAGGCACGACGGGCATCATCGGCAAAGTGTACGACGGGCCCAACCCGTCCTTGATGAAGTGGAGCCTGGTCGAGGAAGACGGAGACTGCATCCTCGAAAAGCCCAAGGCGCCCTTCTGCGATCCGGCGTGTGGCGCAGACGTTTGCGTCGACGACAACGTTTGCCAGGCGTACCCCAACGTCAAGTCCGTGGGCGAGGTGAAAGTCACGGGCATCGGGGCGAGTGAGTTCGCGTTGATCGAGGTGAACGGCTCCTACCAGAAGCCCCCCACGCTCGAGCTCTCGTTCCCGCCCTTCGAGGCAGGGGCCGCCGTTCGTTTTGCCGCAGCCGGCGGAGATTTCGCGCCGTTTTCCGTGGAAACGGCGGCGATTGCGCCGCTCGTAGTCACGAGCATGAACCTCGCGCTCGACCCTGCGGCGCCGCTCGAGCTCACCTGGGAACCGGCTGCAGACCCCTCGGCGTCCGTGGTCGAAGTGAATCTCGACATCAGCCATCACGGCGGAACCAAGGGACAAGTCCGCTGCGAAACGAGCGACGACGGGTCACTTTCGATTGGGGCCACGCTCATCGCGCAGCTCATCGATCTCGGTGTGGCCGGCTTCCCCACCATTCACTTGAGCAGGCGTTCCGTGGGTGGCGCGGAAATCGAAGCCGGGCGCGTCGAGCTGACCGTTCACGCGGATGCCGAAATGGCCGTGGAGGTTCCCGGCGTGCAGTCGTGCACCAATGACGACGAATGCGACTCCGGCGACTGCCGCGATGACCTGACGTGTGGCTGAGTGTCACCGGTGAGCGAGGCTTCGCTCACCAGCGCGTAGAAACGCGAGTCGCCTCGGGCGACTCGCGTTTCGCGTTTTCGAGGAGCGATGAGCCGTGAACGGTTTCCCACGCTCGGGACGTACGAATCTCGCACGTGAGCTGCGTGGGGGCGCAGAGGAGCGGCCCGAGGTCAACTTGGCGGCCGAAGAGTGCGTTTCGTGGCGATTGTGTGACTGGGATTCGTTCGAACGGTGACTAGCCGAGCGAGGTAGCCCGTTGAGTTGCGTGTGCAGTGAAGTTTTCCGGGTGGACGCGATTCACTGGCGCAGCGAATGCGCTCGACGAACGTCGAGCGTTGCCTCGTCGTCCTTCCCGTTCACCGTGTCCTGCCGCGAACAGCGGACCTTCTGAAAGGCCCATTACATGCTCGAGCGAACACACCGCATTCTGTCCTTGTCCCTCTTGCTCGCGGCGCAGGCAGGCTGCAGCGCTCCCGCGGACGACGACGGAAGCGCGTCGGGGAACGGCGGTGGTTCGGGCCTTCCGACGGGCGGCGTAGCGGGCACCGGAGCCGCTCCAGGAAGCGGTGGCGTGAGTGGTGTTGGAGGAGAAGGCATCCCGACGGGAGGCTTCACCGGTAGCGGTGGCGAGGCGACCGGTGGTGTGCCTGGCACCGGCGGCGCCACGGACACGGGCGGCGCTTCGGGCAGTGGCGGCGGCAGCGGTGGCGGCGGCCCAGCCCCGCACTTCAGCTTCTTCGCGACCAGCTTGAACGCGATTCGCGCCGTTTCAGGGGACACGAATGGGTTCGGCGGAGATCTGCGCTACGGCGAAACGGGTCCCGGCGCGGGTCTGCGCGGCGCAGACAAAATTTGCACGGAAATTGCCGAGCGCAGCATGCCCGGCAACGGCAAAACGTGGCGCGCGTTCTTGAGCGCGCACGAGGGAGACGACGGAAACCCGGTCAACGCCATCGATCGCATCGGCGAGGGTCCTTGGTACGACCGCTTGGGGCGCCCTGTGGCCGCCAACAAGGCAGCGCTTCAGAACACTCGTCCCCAAGGCGCGCACGCCGACATCATCAACGATCTTCCGAACGAAGACGGCGTGCCGAACCACAACCCCGACGGTACGGGTAAGGTCGACAATCATCAATTTCTCACGGGCTCCAACACCATGGGGGAGCTTTACAG
>JAEYVE010000298.1 GCA_023432025.1 Pseudomonadota bacterium | reverse complement strand
TTTGCCTGACGCGGTCAGGGGACCACGGAGGCTTGCTCGAAATCGGCCGGTCGCGCCTCGGCGTCGCGGATGATGCTTTCGAGATGGTGCGCCGCGATGCCGCGCCAGTACACGTGCCACCGCGCGCCGCGCTGCATGCCGTCGCACACGGTTTGGTACCAGGGGTTGATGGGGTTGTCCGGGCGAGAGCGCCAGTAGACCGCCGGGTGCTCACGTACGATGGTCCACAGCAAGTCCTGCCCCAAGCCCTCGCCTCGAGCCACCGCCTGAACGGCGAACTTGCTCAGAAACGCTCCTGGATCGCCCTGCTCCAGAAGCGCTACGCCGCGGTAGTCCTCCTCCAGAAAGACGCGCAGCGGAGTGCGCTCAGCAAACTGGGGCACGAGACGCCGCTCGAACGCCGACTCGAGCAGCCCTCGGAGGCGTGGCACGTCCACGCCTTCGTAGCCGTCGTGCACGGAGATGGCTGCGCCGCGCTTCACGAGCGTACCGGCACCGCGCACGGTAAACAGCTCCTTGAGAAGCGACAGCGGCGAAGCAACGCTCAGCATGACGCTGTGCGCGCGGCGATTGTCTGCGACGCGATCGAGGATGCGACGGATGCAGTCGAGCAGCTCCGTGTCCTCGGCGTCCAAGAGGTTGGAGCGCACCAACGCGTCGTAATCACTGCGTAGGTTGATGACGCCAATGCCGCTGGCGTGGCCTTCCACGACGTGGCCGGGGCTCAGCTCGATGCGCGACAGGCCATTCGGGCCAATGCCGCCCTCGCGGCGGAGCACGACCAACTTCCGCGACGAAAGCTCCCGGCCCAAGCGCACCAACGTGTCTTCCGCGGCCGCTCCCAGGAGCATGACCGGCACGCGATCTCCGCGCAGCGCGGCTACGAGATGCGACGCTGAGGTCTCCTCGTCGACGCTCTCGGCGCGCACGCCGATTTCCTCCAGGTAGTCGATCACGAGCGCCCGGTCGGCCTCGCTCGCCTCTCGGTCGAAAGCCCCCACGAGCACGGGCGCGTGCAGCCCCAGTCGACTCAAGAAACCCAGCTGCTCCACCAACGCGCCCAAGCTCTCATGGAGCACAGCGGTTTGTGGGGCGACCAGCGCAAAGCTCTCCTTCGGCAGGCGCCGGAACAGCTTGACGTAAAGCTCCGTTTCCGAGCGCAGGCCCACGCTTTCCAAGAACGTGAGCACGGCCTCGGCCGCCTTGGGCAGTCCTGTGGTTCCGTTCACTTCACCAAGGTCACTCGAGGAGAGATTCGACGAACGACACGAGCGTGTCGCTACCCACCGCTACGGTCACACCGGCGGGGACCTTACGCACGAGCCACGTGACTCCGTACGTGCTTGAAGCTCCGGGCTGGATCGTGACCGCCGGGCCCTGGTTCTCGACTTCCACGTAGCTACCGGTGCCGTGCGCGTAGATTTCCACCTCGCCCTCCCCCGGCACCTGACTGGACACCGGGAGGTCAGTGAACGTCTTCAGGAACAGCACGCCGCCCGCGACGTGCGCGAGCCAACCGCCTTTTCCGTCCGCGTTCAGCTTGGAGTTTTGGCCCGTGGAAAACGAAGCGCCATCGAACCAGGTGATCTGGTTCAGGTGCGTGACCGGCAAAGCCTCGTGAGGCGCGATGGGCGTGAGCTCTTGATCCCCCGTGGGATAAAAGGTGAGCCCGCCGCCGGGGACACGTGAAATTTCCCAAGAAGCCAGCGAAATGGCGGACGACCCGACGTTGGTGAGCGTGTACTCGACGTCGATGGCCTCGCGCACCAGATCCGCCGTGAAGCGCTTTTGAACGGTGACGTTCTTGCCGCCCACTTCCTCGCCCACGTCGGCCGGAGCGCTCGAGAGCGAAACGCTGGGACCCGTGACGGTGGCTTGGTACGGCTCGTTGTCGATGGCCGCGACCGGCGGCCAATCCCAGTCGCTCTGCGGGCTCGTCCAATAGGTGGAACCCCAATTGTCCGGGTGGATGGCGGGGCCCGCCAGAATCTCCGTGCCGGCTTGGCGCAGCGACGTAACACGACCGCCGAGGCTAGGACGGATGGATACATAAGTATCCCCGAACTCCAGAACGAGCTCCCCGCCTCGCTCGACGGGTCCTTTGAGCTCGAGCGTCGGGCTCACTCCGCCCGTGCCGCCGGTGCCGCTGCCGCCCGAACCGCCAACATTTCCGACGCCGCCACTACCGCCGCTCATGGTGCCTCCAGTCGAAGTGGTGGCGCCCATACCACCCGACGCACCCGAGCCGCTACCCGAGATGACTTCGTCGCCAGCATCCGAGCAGGCAAGTGACGCCAGCCCCAGGACCGCGACGCTCGCCGACAGCTGCAAGCGGCCCCAAAAACCTGGCGAGATGAAGCGCATGGAACGCGCGGAACATACTGGCTTGCTTCACGAAGTGCCAGAGATTGGGCCGCTTGGCGCCGCTGTGGCAGAAGGGGGCCATGCGTCGCAACCTGATCAACCCCTTCGTGGTCGTTTGTTTCGCTTCCGTGCTCGTACCGCTGGTTGGCTCCGCCGATCCCGCCACAGAGGCACGCTATCCGTATGACCCCGCGTGTCCGTGGGGTCGCATTGCCAACGGCAAGGGCATGATCACTCGCTGCCTGACCGAGGCCGAGGCGCGCGCCTTGGCGACGGGCGCCGCGACTCCGACGAAAGCGCCCGCCGTCGCTTCGGAGCCGACCAAGCCCGCGGCCAAGCCACCGGAAGGCGCGGCCCCCGTTGCGTCACCAGCACCAACGACCTCCCCCGTCGAGCCCGCGACGCCCATCGAAACGCCCTCGGCCGCAAAGGCGAAGCCGGTGCGCGTGGAGGTCGGCCCCATCGTGGCAGAGGAAGGTGAGCTCTCGCTGGGTGCCCTACACAAGCCCATCGACCGCTATCAAGCGTGCGTCCAAGAAAACGGCGGCCTCAGCGGAGCGAGCGGCGAGGTTCAAGTGCACTTCTTGGTGCGCGGAGAACGCAGCCGCGCCGAAGGCGTGGAGGTCACCAAGGTCCGCGGCGTGAGTCAAAAGGCCGCCCGATGCATCGCCGACGTGATTGACCGTCGCAGAACTGGCACCCCAACCGCGCCCGTGGTCGGCGCCACGCTCGTCATCAAGATCAGCTCGTGAGCCGTTCATCCGGAGAGACATCCACGGCCAGCGCGTCCCAGCTCGCGGCCGAGTACGAAGCACGCCGAGCTCGCTTCGCCCGAGAAGCCGAAGAGTTGGGGCGCCGCTCACACCGAGTCGGCAACCTGCGCGGCGCAAGCTTCGTCGTCCTGCTCGTGGGATTCGGCGACGCGCTCTTCGGAAGCGGCGGCACGGTGTCTTGGCTGGTCGGCGTCCTCGCGGTGCTCGCGTTCGGAGGGCTGGTATTTTACCACGCGCGAGTCGTCGAAGCAGAAAGCCACAAGCAGCGCTGGGCGCGAGTGAACGAAGGCGCCCTCGCACGCACGAGCGACGCCTGGCGAACGCTGGGACCACGTGGCGACGCGGTTCGCCCGCTAGGGCACCCCTACGCGGACGACCTCGACCTGTTCGGCCCCGGCTCGCTCTTCCAGCGCGTGAGCGTCGCGCACACGCGCTTCGGCGAGCGCACGCTCGCCGGGTGGCTCAGCGCGCCTGCGACGTCCCCGGAGATACGCGCGCGCCAAGGCGCCGTGCGCGCCCTCGCGCCCGAGCTGGACTTCCGCCAAGCGCTCGAAGCAGAAAGCCTCGCCATCGTCGAGAAACGCGGCCGCGAGCCGGGCACGTTCTCCATCGGAGAGGGCCCGGATCCCGAGCAGCTCTTGCGTTGGGCAGAGTCTCCCGGTGCGCTCCTCGGCAAAGGTTGGGTTCGCGTGGCGGCGTGGGTGCTGCCCGCCGCGACCATTGCTGGTTTGGTGGCCTCGTTCGGCTTCGGTCAGTCCATGGCCTTCTGGGTGCTGCCGCTCTTGCTCGAGCTGGTCGTTCTCTACGCGGTGCGTGACGCCGCCAGCAGCACGTTCAACGCCGTGTCCGCCACGGAGGGCGCGTTCCTCCGTTACGGCGCCATGCTCGAGCTCGTCGAGAACATCGCGGTCGACTCGTCGTGGACGGACGGCGAAAAAGCCAAGCTGCGCGGCCCTGAATCGATCGCTCCCAGCCGCAGCATGCGCACCTTCCGCGCGCGCGTGGGCTGGTACGACTTGCGTCACAACGGGATGGTTTACCCGTTCATCAACGCGCTCCTCTTGTGGGACGTTCACTGCACGCTCGCGCTGGAGAGCTGGAAGGCGCAGTCGGGACGCTACGCACGCGTGTGGTTCGAAGTGCTCGGAGCGTTCGAGGCCATGTCGTCCTTGGCCGGCCTCTTGCACGACGAGCCGAGCTTCAGCTTGCCGGAGCTCGCCGAAACGGACGGCAGAGGACGCGGACATTTCGAAGCCGAAGGTCTCGGTCATCCGCTCATCGCCGCGAGCCGTCGCGTCACCAACGACGTGCCCTCTTTGGGCGGAGGACACGCACTCCTCATCACCGGCTCCAACATGAGCGGCAAGAGCACGTTCTTGCGCTCCATCGGCGTCGCTTGCGCGCTTGCCTTCGCGGGGGGACCAGTTTGCGCGCGCCGGCTATCGCTCACGCCGTGCCGCATCGGCACCAGCATTCGCGTGTCGGACTCCCTCGCCAGCGGGGTGAGTCACTTTTACGCAGAAATCGAAAAGCTGAAGGCCGTCCTCGACGCCACGGAGGGAGGACAGCCCGTTCTTTTTTTGCTCGACGAAATCCTTCACGGCACCAACTCCCGCGAGAGGCAAATCGGAGCCCGTTGGGTGTTGGCCGAGCTGCTCGAGCGCGGGGCCTTCGGCATCGTCACCACGCACGACATGGAGCTGTGTCGCCTGACGCCCGAGCTCATGCAGCGCGTGACTCAGGCGCACTTCCGCGAGAGCGTCCGAGACGAGCAGATGGTCTTCGACTACCAGCTCCGTGAGGGACCGGTCACCGCAGGAAACGCGCTCCGTCTCATGCAGCTCGTGGGCCTCGGCGTCCCCCTCGAGTGAGGCGGCTGCCGTCAGCGCGTGGCCGCCCCCGCTTCTGGCGCCCACGCCCCACCGGGGCGCCCCGCGCCGGGGCCCCCGGCGGCCTCCCCAGGGCCCGCAGACGTCGCCCGTGGGCTGCCCGGCCCTTCACCCGGTTGCCAAGCCCTTTCCGTAACCCCTCAAAATTCAAAGGGGTTTCAGGGGACCTCCCTTGACGGGAGACAATTGCGCTGGCTACATTTCAATGTTGCGAAATCGTCTGGCAGAGTCCTTCAGCTCCGCGCTCGAGGGCCCGAACCGCGTGCCGGTGCGGAAACTGTTGGACGGGGAAGGCGAACGTTGACCGAGTACGACGAGAAGACGCGGGTGACGCAGGTGGTCCAACAACCACCCAACGCGCTCGGTACGAGTAACGACTGTCTCGTCGTCATTTACACCACCGAGCCGGCGTTGCTCGGCAAGCGTTTCGTTCTCGACCAGAGTCCGATTCGAGTGGGGCGCGGCGCCGACAACCACATCGTGCTCGAGGGCGACAGCGTGTCTCGTCGGCATGCGTACTTCGAGCGGCGCGGCACCCAGTGGTACGCGGTGGACGACCGCAGCACCAACGGTACCTACGTCAACGAGGACCAAATCGAAGGCGCCCAGGCGCTCTCGAACGGGGACCGCGTCAAGGTGGGGCCCACCATCGTCAAGTTTCTTTCCGGCGCCGACGCCGAGGCGAAGTACCACGAAGAAATCTATCGCATGACCATCGTGGATGGTCTGACCCAAATCCACAACAAGCGCTATCTGCAAGAAGCGCTCGAACGCGAGGTGATGCGCGCTCGCCGCCACGGCCGTGAGCTCAGCGTCCTCATGTTCGACATCGATCACTTCAAGCGCATCAACGATCAGTACGGGCACTTGGCGGGAGATCACGTGCTGCGCGAGCTGGCGCGCGTGGTGCAAACCCGTGTTCGTCGCGACGAGGTCTTCGCGCGCTATGGCGGCGAAGAGTTCGCTTTGATCTTGCCCGAAACGTCGCTCGAGGGAGCCGCGCAGCTCGCGGAGATCCTGCGTGACAAGATCGAGAAGCACACGTTCGTCTTCCAGGGCGAGCGCATCCCCGTCACCATCAGCATGGGCGGCGCCATCTTGCGCGAGGACGAAAGCGGCACGGATCTCGTGAAGGCCGCGGACGCCAAGCTCTACGAAGCCAAGCGCTCGGGGCGAAACCGCGTCTGCACGTGACGTTTCGAAGCGGACGAAAGTCGCGCTAGAACGTGCACATGGCGCAGGGCGTGCTCTCCGAAATCGGTACGAAAGGCAACGAGCTGCCTCTCCTCGCCTCTCGGCCGCCGGGGCCGGAGTCCCGCTCCTGGCTCTTGCGCATGAGCCGCCGCCAAGCGCCCATGGGGCCGCGCCGCCCGCCCGAACCGGGCCCGGTCAAGGCGGACGTTCCCGGCGGCACCATCGTGCTCGCGTCGGGTCACGGCTCGAACGTGGTGGACGTGGACGGCAACCGCTACGTCGATCTCGCTGCGGGGTTCGGCGCCTTGCTCCTGGGCCACGGACATGAAGCGGTCCTCCGCGCCCTCGACATGCAGGGGTCACGCCTCTTGCAAGCGCTCGGCGACGTGTACCCGAGCGACGCCAAGATTGGCCTCTTGGAGCGCATCGCCGAGCTGCATCCGGCCTCGGACGCTCAGGTGCTTCTCGCGCAGAGCGGCTCGGACGCCGTGAGCGCCGCTCTGAAGACGGCCGCGCTTGCTACGGGGCGTCCAGGCGTCCTTGCTTTCGAGGGCGCGTACCACGGCCTGGGTTACGGCCCGCTCGCCGCCTGTGGGCTGCGCCAGAGCTACCGGGACCCGTTCGCCGCGCAGCTGAACCCTGCGGTCGAGTTCGTGCCCTACCCTGCGAGCGACCACGAGCTGGATCGCTCCCTCCAGCAGGTTCAAGAGGTGCTCCGGCGCGGCTCCGTCGGCGCGCTCCTCGTCGAACCCATTCTCGGTCGAGGCGGCGTCATCGTGCCACCTCCATCGTTCTTGCGCTCCTTGGGCGAGCTCGCCCAGCGTCACGGCGCGCTCGTGATCGCGGACGAAATTTGGACGGGGCTCGGCCGCTCCGGCAGCTGGCGCTACTCGGATCGCTCCAATTTCACTCCCGACTTGCTCTGCTTCGGCAAGGGGCTCGGCGGCGGGCTCCCCGTCAGCGCTTGCGTTGGCTCGGCCAGCGTCATGAGCGCCTGGAGCCGCGAGCAAGAGGTGGTCCACACCTCGACGTTCGCCGCCGCGCCTTTGGTCTGCGCCACGGCGCTCGCCACGCTGAGCGTTCTGTCACGGCACGCTTTGGTGCAGCGCGCCGAGCAGGACGGCGCGCGCTTTCGCGAGCTGCTCGCGAGCCGTACGCGCGGCACGGCCCTCGGCGAAGTGCGCGGCGCGGGTCTCATGCTCGGCCTCGACGCTGCGAAACTCAGCGGCGGCGCGCCGCGTCTGCAACGCGCCCTGCTCGAACGCGGCTACATGACGTCCAGCGGAGGCGGCGCCCGCGACGTGCTCGTGCTCACGCCGCCGCTGACGATCGCCTGGGGGCTTCTGGAGGCCTTCGCCGACGCGCTCGTCGAGGCTCTCGGCGAGCTCGGCTGACGTTCACGAGCGTGGGGCGCAGCGCCACCCTCGCCGCCGCGCCTTGGGCTCGGAGGCGACCCGCCGTGTCGAATCGAGACGCCGGCCACGCCTCCAGTGCCACGTCGTTCCCGCGTGCTCGGGTGGGCCCGCTCTCCCGCCTCCGGTACCATCGCCGCATGACCCTCGGGGCGCGCTTCGAGAGTGAAGCTCGGGAACAGCCCGAAGCGCTCGAGCGCCTTCTGACGCAGGGACGACCCGTCGCCGAAGCGGTGGCGCGGAGCATCCGCGATCACGCGCCCAGCTACGCGCTGGTCGCCGCACGCGGCAGCTCGGACAACGCCGCGCGCTACGCGCAGTATCTCTTCGCGCTTCACAACGAGCTCACGGTAGCTCTCGCTGTGCCCAGCGTGCACACGCTCTACGACGTTCACCCCGACACGCGTGGCGCGCTGGTCCTCGGCATCAGCCAGTCGGGTCAGTCTCCGGACGTGGTCGCCGTACTGGAAGCAGCTCGCCGACAGGGCAGCCTCACCGTCGCGATCACCAACGACGCGAGCTCACCGCTCGCCGCGGCCGCGGCCCACTCGTTGCCGCTCTTGGCAGGGCCCGAGCACGCGGTCGCCGCCACCAAGACGTTCACGACCTCGCTCTTGGCCATCGCGCTCCTCAGCGCTGCGCTGGAAGGTCGAGAAGAGCGCTGGCGCGAGCTCGCCCAAGTGCCCGCCTACGTCCGGGAAACTCTGGAGTCGAACGATGCGCTCGTGGTCGACGCACTCGGCGACGCTCGGCACCTCGTCGTCGTGGGGCGCGGCTTCAACTATGCGACGGCTCACGAGCTTGCCCTCAAGCTCAAGGAAACCAGCTACGTCGTTGCGGAGCCTTACTCGACGGCGGACCTTCTGCATGGCCCCTTCGCCCTCATCGAGCCCCGCTTCCCCGTCGTCTTGGTTGCGCCCTCGGGTCGCGCCCTCGATGGCCACCTCGAGCTCCTCGACACGCTGGCGGAGCGCGAGGCCTTGCTCGTCGCCATCAGCGATGACGAACGCGTGCTCGGTCGCGCCGAGGTCCCGGTGCGACTACCGAACGGCCTACCCGAGTGGCTCTCGCCTTTTGCGGCGGCCGCCGCGGGTCAGCTTCTTTCGCTGGCCGTCGCCCGACGAAGGGGATTGAATCCGGATTGCCCCCGAGGCCTGTCGAAAGTGACGCGAACGCGCTGAGCTCCGCGCTCCCCGCGGGAAATTACATCGAAGCTTCCGGCAGCCCGCTGGCATAGAGCCCCGAGATGAAGCGTTTTACCGCGCCGCTATTCGCCGTTTTCGTCCTGTTCGCCGCGCCGGCGTGCGTGAAAAAGGCCGGCGTGAGCGAGCCCAAGGAGCTGCCCGAGGTCACGGAGAGCTCCGAGCCCAGCATGCCCTTCGGCAGGCACAGCACGCCGTACGTGGCGGGTATTTTGCCGAGCGGTAGCCAGGACGAGCTCGATCAGGCCACGCGTAACTTCTACGACTACTGGAAGAAGACGTACGTGCGCCCGGGCTGCAACGAAGGGGAGCTCGTGGTCGAGTCCAAGACCAAGCCCACCAACCTCACCGTGAGCGAGGCGCACGGCTACGGCATGCTCATTACGGCGTACATGGCGGGCCACGACCCGAACGCCAAAGAGCAGTTCGACGCCATGCTGCGCTACCACCGCGCGCACGGCAGCGCGCTCACGCCCGGGATCATGGCTTGGTACCAAAACCGCGAGTGCAAGGACACTGGCGGAGACAACGGCGCAACCGACGGTGACTTGGACATCGCCTACGCGATGCTGCTCGCCGACAAACAATGGGGGAGCTGCGGAAGCGTGGACTACGCCGAGCACGCGACGTGGGTCATGTCCGCCATCAGCCGTCGTGGCCTCGAGCGACAGGGTCGCTACGTGTTGCTTGGAGATTGGGTGACGAGCGACAACGAACACCACTACGGCGGGACGCGCACCTCTGACTTCATGGGGACGCACTTTCGCAGCTTCGCCAAGGCGAGCAGCGACGGGGTGTGGGCAGGACTCCTGGACAACACCTATTGGATCGCGGAAGCCGTTCAAACTCGCCACGCGGGCGCCACGGGCCTCCTTCCGGACTTCATTTCGGGCGCCGCGACGAACTCCCCCCGTCCGGCGCACAAGGGCTTCCTCGAAGGCGCCCGCGACGGCAGCTACGCCTACAACGCGTGCCGCATCCCGCTCCGCTTCGGTACGGATTTCCTCGTGAGCGCGGATCCTCGTCCGCAGCGCATGGCGCAGCGCCTGAACGACTTCGTCAAGAAGGCCAGCGGAGGCGATCCGAAGAAACTCCGCGGCGGCTACTACCTCGATGGCCGCGAAATGGTGGACTACGAAACCATGGCCTTTACCGCTCCGCTCGGCGTGGGCGCCATGGTGGACGCCTCCAACCAAGCCTGGCTCGACGCCATTTGGCAGCACACCGTGACGCGTGAGCCGGAGCGCTACTACGAGGATACGCTCCGCCTCATTTCCATGATCGTGATGTCCGGCAACTGGTGGCAACCCGAGGCCGTAGAGGCTCGACGCTGCACGCCGCGCAACTGAGTGGCTCGACGCTGCACGCCGCGCACCTGCGCGATTCTCCGCCGTAGCGAAACAATCGGATCGTCATGGGGAGCTCCGCGCGATCGAACGAGGACGCGCTCCGGGTGACGACGCGCGCCGGCCTCAGGCAGAGACCAAGCCAAGCAGCCCGATGGCGCCCGGAGTATCGTCGATGCCCGTAGCGCGCCGCAGCTTTTCGAGCAGCGCGGTTTGCTCCGCGCTGCGGCACAACGCTTGAAACGTCTCGACCGCAGCGCGCTCCAGCGCCGCGGTCGACCAGGCATCTCCCTCCACGTCGCGCGCCTCGGGGCCGTCCGAGGCCCCCTCCCACGGCACGCAAACGCCCGGGTGACTGAAGAGAAGAAAGCGGAGCGCGGCCACCGTGAGCGCCAAATCACGCGCGTACGCTTTCAGATCGGGCCAGGCGAAGTAGGGCTCGACCATCACGTAGTTGAGACAGTAATTGGTGAAGTAACGCTCGACCGCACGTGGATGCCCGAGTCGAATCGAGGCGCGGCGGGAGCGGTACAGGCGCAGAAGCCCGCGCGCATCGCGCCGCATCTCCTTCGTATCACCGAGCCGGTCGATGACGCCCGGAGCCGCGAGCGCCTCTCCGTCCTCCAGCTCACCCGGCACCGAAGCGGCCGCCGTTCGCTCGTACTTGCTCCGGATCCGTTCGACGAGTTGCCCGAGACGCGTCGAACGATCTATCTCGTAGTCGTCGAGAAAGAAGGCTCCGACGCGAAGCGCCATCACGTCGTCCAAGCCAGCTACGCGTCGCGTCCGCGGCATGAACGCCGCACCGAAGTCGCTCTCCAAGCGATCAGCGAGCACGAAGGGCTCCGCGTCGAGCACCTGCTCGTGAAAGTAGTCACTCACCTGCTCCGCCACGCTGACCAATGCCTCGAGTCGAGCCTCGATGGACCGCTCGCGTTGACCGAGAATGCGGAGAAACGCGTTCCTCACCTGCTCGAAGTGTCTCCGGTAAGGGGCCACGTCGGGCAGGGCGCCGGCGGAGCTCGGTGCCGGGTCGCCCTCGGGCTGCTGGAGCTCCCACTCCTCGCTCAAACACAAACGCGCCACCTCGGGGCACGACATCGTTCCGGCCATTTGGTGATGCGCACCGATCGAAAGCACCCGTCGCGGATACTCGGAGCAACGCTTGGGCAGCGCCGCTTCGCCGTAAGCCACTTGCACCCCACACAATCTGTCCTGGCGAAGAAAAAAACAGCGCCCCTTCTTGTCCAAACGCAAGTTGCGCTCGCCGTCGGCGTGCTCCGTGCCTTGCGCTGCGGTCGAAACGCCCAGCACGATCTTCAGGCGCGCGTAGTCGTCCTTGGACAAGGTCCAACTCGGATGGTCACAACACGTGTCTTCGCACGCCCCTTCCAGGCAACGAAACCGTGACAAATAGCGAGGCGCGACGGTGCTGGGCATTTTCTCTCCCCGACCGATCGAAACGCCGAGCGCGGCAACTTCAGCGAGATCGAGTCGTAGCGAGGCAACGTCCCGCGCGCGTGGCCACTTAACTCCCGCGGGCCTCGTAGGACACGTGAAGCATCCGGCCCGAGGCAGGGCGCGTCAGCTGCCCTGTCGCTCGCTCGGTCGCACCGAGCAACGACGACAAGGTGCGACACCGTCCGCACCCTGATCCAAAAGCGAAAGCACGACCTCCAAACACGCCGCAAGGGGAGTGAGCGTCGCCGCCGCGGCGCCCACTCGGCCCACGAGAGACGCCTCTCGCTGCTCCAGCAGGCGATCGATGCGAGCGCTCGCTTCCGTGAGTGGGCAAAGGGCGCTCCGAAAACGGCACGTGGCGTGCAGAGTGTGTCGCCCGCTGGCAAGCCTCACCGGGAACCGATCCTGGCGATAGCCAATGCAGGGGGCTCCGTGCAGCGTTTCGGCCAGGTGCTTGACCGGGCTCGTTGCGTGCGTGGTGCCCAGGTGCAAAACGTGCCCGCCGCGCCCGTGCAGCTTACCCAGCGGGGACTCCGGTCCCATCGTCGTGGCGTGTTCGTGTCCCTCCACGAGCTCGGCTGCGTCCTTGCCCCACGCCGCGAACGAGTGTGTCGGGTTCAGCGAACGATGGACCCCAGGCAAGCGCAAGAACGCGTCCCCCACCGCTCCGCGCGCGTTCGTACGGACTGGGTCGAACACGCCGCCCTCGGTGGCGCAAAACAGCCCCTCTTCGCTGAAGGTCGGAATCAGCAGAGTGCCGCGCGGCGTAAGCACCTCCATGAGCGCCCGCACGACGGTGTGACCGCCCCAATCGACCGGGCCCAAGGAGCGCAGTGACGCATGGACGAGCAACTGCATGCCCGGTCGGACGCCGAGCTGCCGCAAGTCCCACGCGATATCTCCCTGTCTGAGCGATGCTCTGGCCAGTGCTACGTTCATGCGCCCTCCCTGCTACCGCAACAGCTGAACAGTACTCCGTGCGCGCGGCGGCCGGGCGGACATTTTTAGTCTCCTTCGCGGCTCTGCATCGCTTGCGCTCTCGCCAGGTTTCATCATTCTGCCCGGCCTGCCAGCCACCCGGAGTATGGAAGCTTCCCCACCCTCCTCGAATCCCATGCCACGCGCCGTCGCCGCGAGCGACGCACTTCACGAACGCGTGCGCGCATTTGGACGCGCCGGCCTCGCAGGTGAGACGACCTCGGGCGCGTTCGACGAGCTCGCCTGCGCCATCGCCCGCTTTCAAGCGGAGTACTCTCCGGGTTACGCGCGCTTGATCGAACGGCGCGGCAGCCGCCTCGACAGCTTGGCATCCATCCCGGCGGTACCCGTCGACGCGTTCCGCCTCACACGGGTGTGTGTGCACCCAGAAGCTCTCGACGTTGCAACCTTCCGTACGAGCGGAACCACGGGGGAAGTGCCTGGCATTCACCCGGTGCGCACACTCGAGACGTACCGTGAGCTCGCCTGCGCGTGGGGGGAGCGAGCGCTTTTTTCGGCGTGGCCGGGTCCGAAGACCATCATCGCGCTGGCGGAGTGGCCCGGCGCCCCACCGCGCTCTTCGCTTGGCTTCATGATGCAGGCCTTCATGGAGCGCTTCGACGGGCGAGCCCTCACGCCGAACCCCGACGGGGTCGCCTTCGACGCGAGCAATCCGGTGCGTTGGCTCGCGAGTCCCCACGGCGTGGACGTGGATGGTTTGGAGCGCGCCGCGTCCATCGCCAAGAAGCGAAGCGAGCCGCTCTTCGTGCTGGCGACGTCGTTTGCGCTGGTGGGCCTTCTCGACGCGCTCGACGGCGCCACGCTGCCTACCCCGAGCCGCACGGTGGTCATGCAAACCGGTGGCTTCAAGGGACGCTCGCGTGAGGTCGAGCCGAACGAGCTCCGCGCTCGCGTGGCCCGGGCGTTCCGCACGTCGGAGGACTCGGTGGTGAGCGAGTACGGCATGACCGAGCTCTCCGGTCAGCTCTACGAAGGCACCGTACCCGGCGCCGCCCTCCAGGGTCCCCGCGGGATCTACCTCGAGCCACCGTGGCTCCGCGTCGTTCCCGTCAAACCCGACACGCTCGAGCCCGTCCCGCCGGGGGACACCGGCATTGCGCGCTTCATCGACTTGACCAACGTGGACTCCGCGGTCGCCATCCAGACGCAGGACTGGGTGCGCAGAACGCCGCACGGCATCGAGCTCTTGGGGCGCCGCGTGGGCGCGCCCCCGCGTGGTTGTTCGCTTCCGTTCGAAGGCTTGGTGTCCACGCACGCCACTCGTACGCTTCGGAGGGACCCGTGAGCGATCTCAATGAGCGCCTGGCGCGGCTCGACGCGCTCCACCGCGCCGCGATCCAAATCGCCGATCCGTCGCACATGCTCGGAGCGGAAGCGCGGCGTGTCCTCCCCCAGGCGACCGGCTTGTCCCCCGAGGGCGTCGAGCACGCGCTCCGCGAATGCCTCGAGCACCGCGCTCAGCGCAGCGCCCTCTCGCAGCTCGCCCGCAAGGCTCCCGAGACGACGCGCGCGCATGTCCTGCTCTCGGCGAACGTCTTCGTGGGAGCGTTTCGCGCCATCGCCGTAGCGCTCGCGCAGTCGCCTCGCGTTTCGGTGCGCCCCTCACGACGCGAGCCGGAAATGGCCCGCTTGCTCCACCAAGGCTCCGGCGGCGCGTTCGACCTCGTCGACACGCTCGCACCTCGGCCCAGCGAGCACGTCTGGGCGTACGGCACCGACGCCACCCTGGCGCGCCTCCGCGCGGAGCTCCCCGGCGGCGTGCACCTCCACGCGCACGGCGCGGGGCTCGGCATCGCCGTCTTGGGCCCCGAAGCGCTCCATCGCGAAGTGTCCGTCGAAGAAGCGGCGGACGCGCTCGCTCGCGACATGATCGCCTTCGACCAGCGCGGCTGCCTGAGCCCTCGGCTGGCTCTCGTCGACGCCAATCGCCCAGCTGCCGAAGCCTTCGCGCGCGCCCTCGCGCGCGCCCTCGCGCGTTACGAAGAGCGCGTCCCCCGCGGCCGGCTGAGCAGCGACGAAGCCGCGGATTTTCTGCGCTACCGCGACACCATGTTGTACGCAGCCGAAACGCTGCCCGCCGGCAAAGGACTCGTCGTGCTGGATCCCGTGCTGGATCGCCTGCAGGTGCCGCCCGTGGGGCGCGTCATGCACGTAACGTGCGTTTCGTCCGTACTGCCGCACGTGGAAGCCCTCGGCAGCCGCATCACGAGCGTTGGCATCGCCGGGCATGACCGACTCGAGGGTCTGCTGCGGGCCAAGCTCGGCGAGCGCCGCTACGTGCCGCTGGGCCACATGCAGACGCCGCCACTCGACGGCCCCACCGACCTCCGCGTCGGCTGGAACGCCGAGCTCGTGTGAGCCGCTCTCAGCCGACGAGTTTCAGCCGACGAGCGGCAGGCGGCGGCGGTCACGTGAGAACACCGTGAGCGGCCCGCTCGGCAGCGGCAGCTCCTGATTCTTGGCGAACACGGGGTGACGGCCGTGCTTGGCAAACCACTCGGCGACGCTGGCCGTACGGTGCATTTTTTCCACGATCTGCCGGAAGCCAACGCCGGTGTTGTAAGCACAGAAGGAGACCTCCCCCATCTGCGTACCGTACGGAATGATGCACATTTCCGTGCGGCGAAAGTCGTAGTTGAACAGGTCCTGGAACCACATGCCCGCGACGAACAAAAAGCGCCACTCGAAGGCGCCGGCGTCTCCCTCCGTCGCGCCGATCTTGTTGCCGTTCGCGCCCATCTGGCTCAACGCCTGCTTCACGAGCTCGAGTAGACCGTAGCCGTCCGGCGCCTTGTCCGCGCGGAAGTTGCGCAGGATGGAAAGCCCCATTTTGGCGAGCGTCAGCTTGCGACCGTGCCCGGCGTCCGCGATCGCTTGAAAATCCCGGAGGATCTGCTCGATGTCGAGGATGTCCGCGAGCGGCACCATTCGTTTGGTGCGCTTGTTCACGAGCAGCACCGTTCCGATGCCGCAGTTCGGGTGGCACCCGCACTTGAGCGCGCCGAACTCCGCGCTCTGTCCGAGCAGCAGATCCACGACGTCGCTGAACGGGTTCATGGCCGAAAGCGGAAACCAGTCGCGCAAAGGCTCGGTGGCACCGAGCTGGTCGTGCATGTCGTGCGCCAGGTGGCTCAGCGTGTAGCGCTGCTTGCGCCGGAGCTCGTCGCTGATTTCTTCGTCCCGTCCGGTGAAGCTGACGGGTTGAAACGAAACCACCGTCACCTTGTCGGCGTTGTCGATGGCGAACTGAACGACGGGCCCCACTTGGTCGTTGTTCACCCCGCCGACGATCGTGACCACGAGCACCACGTCGATGCCCGCCGCGGCGAGGTTCTCGATGGCGCGCAGCTTGACGTCGAAGAGGTTCCCCACCTTGCGGTGAGAGTTCGCCTGGTTCGTCACGCCGTCGAACTGCAGGTAGCAGAGCCGAAGCCCCGCCTCTTTCGCCTGAAAGCACAGCTCCGGCTCCTGCGCGAAGCGCACGCCGTTCGAGGCGCACTGCACGCAAAAGTAGCCGACGTCGCGGGCGTAGCGGATTGAATCCAGGAAATGCGGGCTCAGCGTCGGCTCGCCGCCGGAGAACTGCACGCTCATTTGGCGGCGCGGCTTGATCTGGAGGCTCGCGTCCAGAATTTCCTTCACGTCGTCGAACGAGAGCTCGTGGACGTAGCCAACCTGGTTTGCGTCCATGAAGCACGGGTCGCACATCATGTTGCAGCG
>JAEYVE010000286.1 GCA_023432025.1 Pseudomonadota bacterium | reverse complement strand
GGGTTCACCTGCTTCCAGAGGTCGTTCTTGCTCTTCAGGATGGCGCTCAGCTCCTCGATCTTCTGCATGCGATTCGCGTCGATGATGGCGCGCGTGCTGCCGGCGGGGATGCCGTCGACGAGGATCTGCGTACCGGTCACCGCCACGATGGGCGCTTCGATCATGTCCACCGCGTTCTCGGCGGACGGGAGCTTGACGTTCTTGTCCACCGGGAGCTCACCGGACGCGGAGAAGCTCGCCAGCAGGAAGAGCACGATGCAGAGAAGGAAGTCGATGAACGGGATGAGCGGAATTTCCTGGTTCAGCGACCGACCACCACCGCCCACCACCTTCTTCGAAACGAACTTGGGGCGGACGTGATGGAGCAGACGACGGCCGGGTACGGCGATCGGCTGATGAAAACGGCTCAGAGCTTTATTGCCAGACATCTTGGTGTCCTCAGTTGACCGCGAAGGTCACGTGGAAAGCCGGAACCTTCTGAGTGGCCGCGCCCACGCTGAACTCACGCTGCGGCACATAGATGGCGTCCAACACGCCAACGATGTCGGAGAAGGGCGTCGAGTTGTCGGTGTGCAGAATGGCGCGATCGAACTTCTTGTCCGTCGCCGCGCGATGAGCGCCGTTGGCCTTCCACTCCGACTCGATCTTGGCGCCGAGGTCGGGGAACGTCACTTGTCCGCTCTTGTCGACCGGCTTGCGATCCACGTCGATCGTGTTGATGACGGTGGAGCCTTCCTTCCAAACGAGCTGGAACTTGCGGTCGCCCCGCATTTCCACGTGGAGCTCTTTGACCTTCGGGGGATCGACCTGTTCGTCCTGGCGTGGGGGGCCGGGGACGTTGGCGTCGGCCTCGATGCGCGCCATCTGCGACCACACGGCCGTCACCAGGAGGAACATCACGAGGCAAAGAAGAAAGTCGATGAAGGGAATCAGCGGAATTTCGTGGTTACTGGCTCTCTTGCCGCCGTGTCCGCCACCAGTATCAATACCGGCCATTGTACGTGCTCCTCGTAGTCTTTGCTGATGAGGTCTGCGGCGTCGCGCGCAGACGGCTCGAGCGGGAGGGTCGTCCGTTACTGGGACCTGACTCTGGGACAACGGGCCCTACCGTCTGTTCCGTGCGGCTGCTCGAGAGCAACCCGCCACGAAGGACGACCGGGCCCGCGTCCATCACGAATCAGAGTCCATCAGCAATCAGACAGCCTGCTCCACACCCTGGAGGTTCACCTTCTGGCGATTCGCAACCACGAGGTTGAGAACGCGAACGCTCGCCTCGTTGATATCGTCTTCCAGACCCTGGGTCTTGCCGTTCAGGGTCGCGAAGCCGATGAGGCAGATGATGGCCGCGAGGAGGCCCCAAGCGGTGCAGTTCATCGCCTCGGAGATACCTTCAGCGAGGATGCGCGCCTTCTGGCTCGGGTCGACGGACTCACCACCGACGGCGCCGAACGCCTTGATCAGACCGACGATGGTGCCGAACAGACCACAGAGCATCGCCAAGTTCGCGAACATGGCGAGGAAGCCCGTGCGCTTGTTGATCTTCGGCATCTCCACGAGAGCCGCCTCATCCATGGCCGCCTGCACTTCTTCGTCCGGGCGGTTCACCTTGACGAGGCCCGCCTGAACGATGCGCGCGAGCGGCGCGTTGGCCGCCGAGCACATTTTCACGGCCTTGGCGACGTCACCGGCGAGAATGCACTTTTGCATCGTGGCCAGGAACACGTCCTTGTTCACGGACGCGCCGAACAGATACACGGCGCGCTCGGCGATCACGGCCACGCCGCAGATCAGCCAGAACGTGATGAGGTGCATTGCCCATCCGCCTTCTTGGTAATGGTGCCAAGCGTCAGACATTTGTTCGATTCCTCTTGCGTGGTGTGTGCTGCGGACCAGTTCTCGACGCCCCGTCCAGGCTCGTCGAGAATCCCCTCGAGTTCACCCCGGGGAGGGACCGGATGGAGGGGACGTGGGCGTAACCACGGGACCCGCATGCTCCGGCAAGCTGCCGCAATAATTGATGATTTCGAGACAATACCGCCATACGACGGATTTGGACTGTGCAATCTTGCTGAAACTGCCCCCCCCCAGTCAAGGCCGAAGGGCACTAAACGGCGATGTTCGCGCGATGAGAAAAAATTCCAGCACGAAATTCTCTCGCGCTCGGTACGCGCCGAGTCTTGCCCACCGTACTTCTGTGACCCACCCGCTGTCGATGGTTCTGGCGACGCGGCCGAAGGGGTCGCCACGTCGTTGGCTCTTCCTCACGACGCGGGTACCAGGGCGCGCCTGATGTAGGTCGAATCGCGACCCGAGATCACGCGGTCGCGGGCCCCACGGGCGACGCCAACGTGTCTCGAACGGCTGCCCTCGAACGACGCCCCGACGACGCCCCGACGACGCCCCCGACGACGCAATGCGCAGTGGATCCCGTTGCTTTCGCTCAAACCAGGTCGCTATAGTCGCCTGCCACTCGGTTGCCCTTCCACGGGGAACGACGGAATCGAACCTTCCGGAGGGAATCGAGGGGACGGGCCCAACGGGGCACGGGGATCAGCGTCGCCAGGCGCCTGTCCCACCAGCACTACGCGACGGAACGCGTCGAGGAATACGAGAAAGGGAACCGGGGAATGCAGCTTCTGCTTCAAGCAGCCAGTGGGTCGAGCCAGCTCGTAGCGGCTTTCAAGCACAATCCGACCTTCATGGTGCTGAACATGATCACGTCGGCCATCGTGCTTACGATCGTGATCGAGCGGTTCGTGTTCCAGCTCACCCGCTACCGGGTGAACTCCCACGAGTTCTTCGTCCAAATCAAAAAGTTGGTCTTGGCGGGCAACATCGACCGCGCCATCAAGCTCTGTGAAGCGGGGGACTACCCCATTCTCCAGCTGGTGAAGTCGGGCCTCACGCATGCCAACAAGGGCGCCGACGAAATCGACGCCGCGCTGAGCGAAACGCTTTCGAACCTGAAGCCAGAAGCCGAAAAGCGCGTTGGTGCGCTCTGGTCGCTCGCCAACATCGCGACTCTCATCGGTCTTCTCGGCACGGTGTCCGGTCTCATCGCCACCTTCGCCGCCATCGCGCGCCCCGATCTGTCGCAAGCGGACAAGCAGAGCCTGCTTTCGAACGGTATCGCAGAGGCCATGTACAACACCGCGCTCGGCCTGGGCATCGCGGTGTTCTGCATGATTACCCACATCATTTTGCACACGCGCGCCAAGAGCATTCAGCACGACCTGGAAGGCACCATGGAGCGCACGTTCAATCTCCTCACCATCCAGCGTCCGAGCACCTGAGGCGGGCGCTGTATGTCTGAGCTCAGCGCGGCACAGAGAGCTCGCATTCGTCGCCTGAGCCAGCCTCGAGAGCTGGCTCCGGACGAAGAAGGCGGCGAGCTCAACATCGTTCCGTTCCTCGACATCGTCGTCAACATCCTGATCTTCGTGCTGGCCACGGTGGCGGTGACGTTCACCTCCACCATCGAGACCACGCCGCCCGCCATCAAGGGCAGCGGCGTGCGCACCTCGGGACAGTCGGAAGCCCTGAATTTCACGGTGATCGTCGTCAACGACGGCTTTTCGCTCAAGGCGTCCGGAGGCAACGTCGCCCCGGGGTGCGCGGGCGTCGGCGCGGGCGTTGCCATTCCCAAAAAGGGCAATCGCTACGACTTTCGAGGTCTCACGGAGTGCGCCACCAAGCTGAAGCGCTCCAACTCCGCCTTCGAGGACGAAGATCAGTTCTATCTCGCCGCCAACCCGGGCACTGAGTACCAGATCTTGATTCAAGTCATCGACGCCGTGCGTCGCACGTCGGACGGCAAAGAATCTCTCTTCGACAACGTCAACTTCACGGCCATCAGGTGAGGGCCCGACGGAAAGAGCGTCCGTAGATGAGCGTCGATAGCAGTCCGCGAGCGAAGAAGGCGTCGGTTCCCAAGTACAAGGCGGAGCTTCGCAAAGCCATCCGGCGCAACTCGCAAGAGCCGGACATCAACTTCCTCAACATCACCGCGATGCTCGACATCATGACGATCATCCTGGTGTTCTTGTTGAAGAGCCTGGGTGAGTCGAGCGCGTCGGTGCCGCAAAGCGACGACCTCCAGCTGCCGGTCTCCGACCTCACGTCGGAGCCGTCGCAAAATGGCGTAGTCGTCACCGTCACGAAGAGCCAAATCCTGGTGGGCGACAACAAGGTGGTCTCGCTACCGAGTCGCGAGTCGGTCACCCAGTCGGGCGTCGGAGCGTCGAACAAGCGGAACGGCCCCAACGACTTCTACGTCGTGCCGCTCGGTGCAGCTCTTCAGTCGGCCCGCAAGACGGACAAGCTCATTCGCCAAAAAAAGGGCCTGGACCCGAACGGCTCCGAGGCCATCATCATCGCGGACAAGACCACGCCCTACCGTTTGATTCAGGAGGTGGTCTTCACGCTGGGACAAAGCGAGTTCAGCAAGTTCCATCTGATGGTCATGCAGGCCCGCGACGAGGGTTGAACGGCTTTCGAGCCCGGGCCTTTGGGGACTCACGGCCTTTTGGCCTCGGCGCCTTTTTGGCCTCGCTTCCGCAGGAAGTGCCATCAGGCTGCTTGCTGTCCGCCGAAACCCTGTGTTACGACCCTCACATCAGGCGTGTCGCTCCTGCGGGAGAGCGGCTCCGTGGCGGATTGCCTCGTTGTTCGGCTTCGGTCGGCGGACGTGGTGTAGCTCTGTCGAAGCGGTTGTTTCTGCGAGAAATGGTGCTCGCACGACCCCGACCGGTTTTTGCTACGGACGCGGTTTCCCGAGAGAAATTTTCAGTATTCGGTTCGTCGGTGAACGAGGCTTCGACTTGGTTTGCCGGGTGACCGCCCCGGTGTCCCCGTGACCGCAGCGGTATTGGTTCTCAGCATCTACGCAGGGGGGCTCCTGTTTGCATTCGCGCTTGGCGCGTGGCTTTCGACGCGTGCTCCGTCCGCGCCGGACGTGCGTCGTCTTGCGGCGGCCATCGAACGAGCCAGCTTGGGCTTCACCTGGGGTCAGTATCGCCTCGTTGCGTTGCTCACGGGGCTGGTTCTCTTGTGCACGCTGCTCGCGACCGCGTGGTGGAGCCCGGTGAGCCCAGCTTTTTCCAAGGGCGAAGCCGCGTTTTGGCTGGGTCTCAGCTTGCTCTTGGGGGCGGCCGCGAGCGCCATTGCCGTTCATTTTGCGGTGCGCGTCACCTCACGCGCGGCGGCGGGAGTCGCCGCGGCCTGTGAAGAAGGCGCCTCACAGGGTCTGGTGCTTGCGGCGCGCGCCGGTGGCGGCGCGGCACTGGCGGCCGAGGCCCTCTGTTCGCTCGGTTTTCTCGGCCAAATTTTGCTCATTGCCGCCGTCAAAGGCGGAAACACGGCGCACTTGGGGGCGGACTTCGTACGGCTCGCCTCGGGTTTTGCGCTGGGCTCTGCGCTGGGCGCCGTCGTACTTCATCGCGGGGCGGCGGTGCTGCGTGGCGCGGCGACGCTCGGCGCCTTCCACCCCGACCTCGCCGAGCACGACAGCCGCAACCCGGCGGCGGTCTCGCGCCTCTTGGGGGAAGGCGTCGCACGCACGGTGTCGATTACGACGGACTTTTTGCTGGCCGCGAGCCTGGGGCACTTGGCGACCGCGCTCGTGGCGACGCGCTTTTTGGCCGCTGAGTCGTTCTCGCCGGAGCTGCTCCCCTGGCTTTTGTTGCCCGTAGTCCTGCGTGCGTTCGGGCTCTTGGCCACGTGCTTCGGGACGTTGGTCGTGAGAACCACGGAGCGTGAGGCCGTTCACACCGCGCTGATTCGGGCCTTCGGAACGACCTTCGTCACGCTGGTCGGCGGCGCGGTGGCCGCGTCCGTGTGGCTCCTCGGCTCTGCGGCGGCCACGGAGGCCGTGCTGGTGGTCGTGGCGGCGATCGTCATGAGCTGGGTCGCCACGCTGTTCTTTCGAGGCTTCGTCGCCCGGCGCTCGGGGCGCGCTCGCCGCGGGGCCCGCGTCGGGTTTCCTCTGCACGGCGTCGCCGCGGCTTTGGAGGCGCTGCCGATCCCCGCCGGACTGCTCGCGCTGGTCTACCTCTTGGCCGTGGTGCTGCTTCCGCGCGAAACGGCGCTCGGAAGTCCGTCGGCTGCTTGGTTTGCAGGGCTCGTCGTCGCGTCGCTCTTTGCGGTGCTCCCGCAGTGGGTCGCAGTTGCACTGAGCGCGGCCACCGCAAGCTCGGCGAGTGACATGTTGGCCCTTGGCGCAGCGGACCATCACCGGCAGCTTGCCGCACAACGGCTGACCGCGGGCCACGCCAAGTCCGTGTCCGCGGCGCAAACCCAGCTCACCCTGGCCGGAACCGCGGCCGCGCTCTTGGGCGCAATCGCGCTGGTGCGCGTTCCGCTGCAAACGACAGCGAGCGGCGCCCCGGAGGGCGCGCTTTGGGCGGTTTGCGCGCCGCTCGCCGCCTGCGGCGTCTTCTCGTTCGTCGGGGCAACCCTACTCCACCTGGTGCGCGCAGCGAGCAGCGCCTCCGCCGAGGTGGAGCGGCAGCTCATGGGCTTCGTGGCCGAGGACGGAACGCTCGCTTTGCCCTCGGATTTCGCGCCCAGCTACCGCGCCTGCATCGACACGCTGCAGCAGCACCTACGAAAAAACCTGCTCGTGCCGTTTCTCTTCGTGATCGGCTGGCCGCTCGCGGTCGCCCTGACGCTGCGCCTGGCCTTCGATGCCGGCGCCGCGCGCGCGGGGCTGTGTGTGGTCGGACTGGTCGCATCGACGCTCGGGCTCTGTGCGGCGTGGGCTGCACAAGCAGGCGCCGACGCGATCGGCGGCTCGGGCGAGGAAGCCCCAGCCGGATTCGACGGTCACCCCTCCTTGGACGGAGCGGTGCCCCCTTCTGCCTTCTCACTCGAGACGTTCACGGGAGTCACGCTCGCCGGTGCGTCCACCTTGCTTCGCAGCTGCGGCCCTCTGGCCCACGTTCTTGCCAAAGCATCGCTGGCCACCAGTCTCGTGATTGCCTGCTTTTTGCTCTGAGAGCCCTCCAAAAGGACGGAAAAACTTTGTCTTCTCTCGCTGATGCGTTGTCCACCCTGTCCGACCGCGGATTGCGCCGCCTTCTCGGAGCGCGCACGTTCCTTCGGGGCCTCGACTACGAAAAACGCAAGGTGGTCGAGGGCGTCTCGATCGATCAATCGACCGCGCACTGCACCGTCAAAGGCTCCGACGCGGAGCCCTACGACGTCTCGATTCGACTCGGCGGCGAAGGAATCACCTCGAGCTGCAACTGTCCGGCCTTCAAGAAAACCGGACAGCATTGCAAACACGTCGCGGCGCTCCTCATCACGGTGCGCAACAAGGCGCGCTCCAAGCTGGCCCGTCCCCCCGCTCCGGCGGGCTCGCAACCGGGCGCGTCTCCGTCGCCGCAGCCCAGCTCCGCCGGACAAGCGCACGCCCACCCCGCACACCAGAGCCACGCGCATCATCCGACACACGGCGGTCACGGCGCGCAGCTCGGAAGCTCGCACGGCGCGGGCACGCACCTCGGCGGGTCGCAGCTCGGCGGCGGCCACGCGAGTCACGCCGCTCTGGCGCAGGACGCAACCAAGTCCAGCCGACGACGTGATCGGCGGCGGCGCGCGCAAAACCAACAGCTCGTGGCCCCCCCGGGGCTGCGTCCACCGCCCACACCGGACGCCAGCGCGCGCCCCACGGGCATTGGCGCGTGGATGTCGCCGGAGGGCGCAGCGCGCCAGCTCAAGCTCGAGTTCCGCGTTCACGTGCGACAGGGTGGCCTGACCGTCACGGTGCTGGACGTCGAGGCGCGCATGCCGCTCCTGCCGAGCGTCGCGCTCAGCTGGCAAGCCGTGTCTCCGACTCCGGACCGCGAGGCGCTGCGCGTCCTCGCACGCTTCGAGTCCGGCAATCCGCGGCACCCCGCCGTGGACATTCGAGGCGAGGACGTCGCCGAGCTCTTGCCTCGCCTGAAGGATCGCCGCGTGCTGCTCGAGCCGGCTCTGATGCAGCTGCGCTTCGCGGACGAGCCCATTCGGCCGCGCTTCGACCTCGAAATGGTCGGCTCGGACACCATCGTGGCCAAGGTGAGCTTCGTGCGGCAGAGCGACGGCCGCACGTTCTCCCCGAACTCCGGTGGTTGGTTCGAAGGTTGGCCGGGCTTTTACATCGATCCGAACGAAGGCGTCGCGCGTCCCATCGACCACCGCGTCTCGCCCGCTTCGCTGCGGCGCTTGTTGAAGAGCCCCACCATCGCGGAGCCCGCGTCGGAGCTCATCGGTGTCATCACGCACGGCTTGCCCCGCGTGGCGCTCGAGGTCGGCGCAGATCTTCCGGATCTGTCTCAGGTGGCGGACGTCATCGATCTGCACCCGAGCTTCAGCCTGACGGCGGGCGGTTCGCTCACGGACGCCGAAGCGTCCCTTCGAGCACGCTACGGCGAGGTGGAAATCGAAGTGCGCGCCGATGGCATTTCACCGCCCGTCATGATTTTGCCCCCCGAGGAAGGGCAGAAGCGCGCCAAGTGCATCCGCACCGACATCGCCGCTCAGCAAGAGGCGGTGCAGCGCCTGCATGACCTCGGGCTGGACGCCGAAGAGAGCGGCGAGCACTTCGTCGCCAAGGGAGAGCGCGCCATTCGCTTCTGGTCCGAGGGCGTCACGTCCCTGCCGCGCGACTGGAAGCTGTTCGTACCGCAGGAGCTCGTGGGCACTCAGGTCCGCAGCGCGCCGCTCTCCGCAAAGGCGCGCGTCTCCAGCGGCGTGGACTGGCTCAGCGTGAAGGTCATGTGGGAGGCAGGCGGCGTGGGCGTGGAGCGCAGCGAGATCGAGCGCTGCCTGCGCGAAGGGCGCAAGTACGTCAAGCTGGACGACAACTCCTACGCGATGATCGACGCCGATCGCGTGCAGGCGCTCATCGATCGCGAGGTGGAGTTGGTCGCGGCCGCGGGCAAGACGGGCAAGCTCCCGCTCAGCCAGGCGGGGCGCGTACAAGAGCTCTTGCAGCAAGCCGACGGCAGCACGGTGGCGGCCAGCGCCAAGGCGCTCTTTCAGAAGCTGGCGTCCGTCGACGAAATCAAAAAGGTGAAGAAGCCGCGCGGCCTCAAGGCCACGCTGCGCCCCTACCAAGAGCAGGGACTTTCGTGGCTCAAGTTCATCCACGACATCGGCTCGGGCGGCGTCCTGGCCGACGACATGGGTCTCGGCAAGACGCTCCAAACCATCGCGCTCTTGCTGTCGCTCAAGAGTGAAAAGAAGGAGCTACCGCTGCGCGCGCTCATCGTGGCGCCGACGTCGGTGGTCACCAACTGGTGCCGAGAAATCGAACGCTTCGCGCCGTCGCTGTCGGTCGCGCTCTGGCACGGCGCAGCCCGCAAGGAACAACAACAGGATCTCGCCGAGAGCAACGTCGTCATCACGAGCTACGCGCTGCTCCGTCGCGACATCGAAATCCTGAAGAAGCTCCGCCTGGACTACGTCATCTTGGACGAAGCACAGGCCATCAAGAACCCCGTCAGCGCGACCGCTCAAGCCGCCAAGGAGCTCGGCGCACAGCATCGACTGGCGCTCACCGGCACGCCCATCGAAAATCGCCTCAGCGAAATTTGGTCGCTGTTCGACTTCGTGAGCCCAGGCCTGCTCGGCTCCCTCCAAAAGTTCGAGGAGCGTTACGCGCGCCCCATCGACAACGGCGACTCCAAACAGGCCGCTCGCCTGCGGTCGGTCATTCACCCGTTCATCTTGCGTCGAACCAAGATCGAGGTGGCCAAGGATCTTCCGAGCAAGCTCGAGTTCGACAAGCTCGTCGAGATGGCCCCGGAGCAGAAGGCCATCTACCTGCAGGTGCTGCGCGAGGTGCGCGCCCAGGTCATGGGCGAGGTGGAGCGCGTGGGCGTCGCCAAGAGCCAGCTCCACATTCTGGCCGGCCTCACCAAGCTGCGTCAGGCGGCGTGCGATCCGCGCCTCTTGGGCCTCCCCAAGGACCTCGGGCACGACGACAGCGCCAAGCTCTCGGCGCTCCGCGAGCTGGTGGACGAAGTCGACTCTGGCGGCCACAAAGTGCTCATTTTCAGCCAGTTCGTGTCCATGCTGAAGCTCATGGCGCAAGCGCTGGACGAGGACAAGATCCGCTACGAGTACCTCGACGGCAGCACCATCGACCGCGCAGAGCGCATCGATCGGTTCCAAGAAGACCCCACGGTTCCGGTCTTTTTGATCAGCCTCAAGGCGGGCGGTAGCGGCTTGAACCTCACCGCCGCGGACACCGTCATCCACTTCGACCCGTGGTGGAACCCCGCTGTGGAGGAACAAGCCACCGACCGCGCGCACCGAATCGGCCAGAAGAAGGTGGTCAGCGTGTACCGCCTGGTCGCGGCCGGCACGATCGAAGAGAAAATCCTGCAGCTCAAGCAAAAGAAGAAGGACCTCGTGGCCGCAGTGCTCGGTGAAGACGCCGGCGGCGCCAAGAACCTCACCAAGAGCGATCTGGACGAGCTCTTCCGCATGGAGTGACTCACGCGTGCGGAAACACACGGGCGCGGCGAAGCCGCGCCGTGTGTTTCCGCACGCCAAGTGCCCCTCTCAGTGGCCGATGATCTTGAAGACTCCGTTCACCTGAACGGCTGAGTCGAACGCTATCCGCGGGAGCCGGCAGACGCCCGTCGTCAGTAGCGCGTCGCACGACAAGGGCTCGGAGCAGCCGCCCCCATCGTCGCACGACGCCCCGACGCCACTGAACCCGCAATCGTATTCGAATTCTGGGTCTTCAACGTACGTCGTGTCGCCCCACGCTTGCGCTCCGTTGTCGTTGAGGTCCATCACGCTGCACCCCACCCAGTCACGACGGCCGAGATCCTCCGTAAAACCTTCGGCAAACTCGTTTCGAAGCGTCTCGTAGCTGACGTCGCTGTCTCCTCCCGCGTCGCGAAACGCGCGGATCGCCACGTCGTACTCACACTCCGAAACGAAGAGCGCCCGGCGCGCGACTTCCACCGAAAGACCGTCTCGGAGCGCCGACAGATAGGCGTTCATGAGCGCTTCCAACGAGTTCCCACGTCGACGCAACTGTCCGGCGATTCGCAGCCACCCGGGATATCCGAAGTGCTCCAACTGAAGGACGAGGCGCCGATGCTGACATTCGCCGGATACGAGAGCGCGGCCGTGACGCAGAAACCACCGTCCGCGCCCAGGTTGTCGTGCGACGCGACGCCGAACGGACCCGACTGAGTGACGCGCCGTCCCCCGCAACGTTGCCCTGAGGGGTGTGTCACCCGCCCCCTGACGCAAACGGTTGAATAGTTGCGATCACAGTTCCAGAAGCCGAAGCTGGTGACGCTCAGAGCCGCCAAGTCATCCGCGCGCGCAACTTGAACCCACCTGCCTGTTGGGGCGAGCGTCCAGGTTGCAAACGGACTCGCGCTCGGAATCGGGGGCACCAGCGCGGGCGCCACATAGAGCATTCCGGCCGATTGGAGCCACGAGCTCAGCCCGGCGCCCTCTGATTCGAGCGGAATTCCGCTCATCGGAGAGATGCCCGCAACGAAGAATTCGCCGACGGCCCCGGGCGGGGCCTTCAAGGTGAGCAGGCGCTCTCCGCTCGAAAGCTCGACGCTCCCCTCGCTCGCGTCGAAGCGACGAACGGTGGGCACACGCAGCGGAAGCTCATAGGTCGAGATGCCTGGCTTCGGTGACACCACGCCCATCGTCGGTGCGTGGGCGATAGCTCCGTCACCCGAGCGCTCCGGGAGCGCGACGACCACGAGGCGTTCTCCGGGAGACGGAACGAAGAGCGCAAAGGTTCCGTCTGCCGCACTACGCACGCTTGCGAGCCCGCGCGGATCCACGTGAACAGGATCTGGAACGTGCTCTACCGTCACGTACATGCCAGCGACCGGGTGGCCCTCGTAGTCGCTCACGATTCCATTCACGACCACCGGAGCTTGATGGGTGGAAGCACCGAGAGTGCCCTGCGAGCTACTACCGCAAGCAAGCAGACCGAGCCCCGAAAGGGCGAGCGAAACCAGAGTCGTAGAACACCTGAAGCCCTCGAACCGGGGCCGCTCGACGTTGATTCGTTCACGCGTCGTCGTCATGGTGTGCTGGCTCCGTGCGCGGCTCAATTCCAGTCGACCTCAGCCGCGCTCGCGTAGCAGCAGGGACCAGGCGCGGGGCAGCAGAACGAGCCCGTCGTGCCAACCCGAGAGTCACAGGCACACCCGTCCGTCGTCGGTTCCGCAACTTCTGCAGTCGGAGAGTTGCATCGCGAGCCTTGCCACGTGCCGCTGTACGGCTCACCGCAGGCGTTCCCCGACCACGGGCCCTGAATCGTCAAGCCATCCGCGCTGAGCGTGCCCGATCCCACGCCGTTTCCGCCGTCTTCGCAGAAGAGGCCTCCGGCGAGGGACCAGCTCAGGGTCACGCCGTCGCCAGACGCGCTCCCCGAAAGGGGGCCTCGCGAATACGAGCCGGCTATTTCCCCCGAGTCCTGGACGACGAAGTTCCAAGCGCCCGAGGAAGTCCCCTCGTA
>JAEYVE010000258.1 GCA_023432025.1 Pseudomonadota bacterium | reverse complement strand
GCACGCGCGGAGGGGGACTCCTCGAAGGCAGCGGCAATGGTGGGAGCGCGGGGGGCGCCGCGGCGCGCTTGGCCTCCCCTCTCGCTACCCGCTGCGTTCAGTACCCGCAGACAGCGTCAACGCCGCCTTGGTACTGCGCGCCGCGGTGGGCGCCGTCGAAAGAGCAGCAGTCCCCGAACTCTGCGCACTGCGCGTCGCAGTAGCAGGAGCCGGCGGCGTAGAAGCCGCCGCACGCGGTGTTGCAGACGTGGGACGGGCCCGCGCCGGTGCACAGTGGGACCGGCGCCGTGGGGCCGCAGGCGTCGTGGACGCGGCGGTAGATGCGCGCCTCTTTGACGGCGACGCCCCAGTCACTCGTACCGGGCGTCACTTGCATGTTGTTGAGGCGCAGCCGCACGCCTTTGCCGAAGGCTTGCGTGTTGTTCTTCAGGTCGATGACCTGCGTTCCGCCCGAGCCCGTGAGCGTGGCAATGTCGATCCAGGTGCTGCCGTTTTCCGTCACCTGCACGGTGAGGTTGCTGGCGTACGTGGTGCCCCACTCGATTTCCAAGTGGTGGAGCATGCGGAGCTCTCCCAGGTCGAAGGCCAGGGTCGTTCCGGGGGTTTGAGGCGCCATCCAGCGGGTGCTCGAGGAGCCGTCAACTGCGTTGGTCACCGGGTACTGCTGGTAGGCGGGCGCCGTGACGCTGACGGGCGTGAGCTGCTTGACGCGCGCCGAGCTGCCGCCCGGCAACGTGCGCAGCGCGCCGCAGTCGTAGTCGTCAAAGCCGAAACCGAGCGCCGCGCCCGTGGCCTTTGCGGGGTTGGTGCGCACGTGGTTGCGCCACCCGATGGCCACCTCGTCCCCGTCGACGGCCGCGCCCCAGAGGCTCGTGAGCGTCGAGCCAGAGGAGTTCACGTTGCGCGGGAACAGGCCGCTCGGCAGACCGCCGTGAAACTGCCAACTCGCACCACGCTCGAACGTCAGGGGCACATCAAAACGCTTGGCGACGACCGCGCTGCTGCCCGAGATGGCCACGTCGTGCGCTGACACGGGGACCACGCAGCTCCGGTGCGCTCCGGCGTCGGCGTTGGTCGGCACGGTCTTCAGGTCGATGAAGTGAACGTTGTTGTCGTCGAGGACGACCAGCGAGTTGCCGCTCAGCTCCAGCTTGGCACCAAACGAGGCGGCGTGCCCCAGCAGGGGGTGAACGCGGAAGGAGAACACCCACGGGCTGAGAGCGTTGGTTCTTTGGTAGATGTTGACGTAGCGAGAGCCGTTGTCGTGGACTACCGAAACGGCGAGGCGGTTTTCGCTCTGGGAAATGGGGCCGATCAGCGTTTCGTTGCTGGGCACCGAAACGGACGTTTCGTTCCAAATTCCGTCCCACCTCAGGCGAACGAGCTTTTTGGCGGCCGTCACCACGAGCTCGTTGCCGACCAAGGACATCCCGCGGAGCTCCTCGTTCGCCGTGAACGCGCCCGGACGAAGAACCGTGACCTGCGGAACCCCCGTGCAGCTCATGCGCAGGAAGTCCGGCAAACCTTGGCCACCGTCGGGAAGGACGGTGCAGGTCACACAGTTCGGGATCTCGCCGTTGGGCCCCAGCGATCCGCAGCTCTCGAACTCCCCGGAGCCGTTCTTGCCCACCAGAAGCACCGCGTCAGCCAGCACGTTGGGAGCGAAGGGGAGGTTGCGGATCCTCGCTGCGAGCCAGTTCTCGGAAAGGCCCACGAGGGTACCGAAACGAGTATCGGGATGGATGGTCGTGGCCGCATAGGACCGGAGCGGCACGTTGTTCTTGAACAAGTGAGCGCTGCCGTGCAGCAAGCCCGTGACGTTCGAGTCCGTGTCCGCGCCGTAGAACGTGTAAGCGCCCTTCTGAGCGATGTCTCGGCCGGCCTCCGTGTACGCGGCGGCATCCGTACCCGGCTTGTCCATCAAGACGAGCGCGTCAGACTGGGTGGAGACAGCAGAGTCCTCTTCTCCTCCTTCCAGGGCGCAGGCCGCAAACAAAGGCATCAGCAGCGCGAATCCGCAGAATTTCCGTAGCTTCATAGAGTTTCCGTCTTCGTTCCTTCGGTCTCGACGGCAAAACGCGCCCCCCTCGGGTGCCCTCGGGTCTCCGCGCGCTCTCACGTCGGCTCTTTGTTAGAGCGCCAACACGAGCAAACCTTCACGCGGTTCGGAAGAGAAAGTTGGAAACGAGGCCGTGCGGCCGCTGGGTCGGCGGGCCCCTCCTGACACGAGCACCTTCCCTTCGCGTCGAACACGACGCCCCGGTTTCACGCTGCACGGCGGTCGAGCGAACGCTCAGAGGCCATCGAGACCGACGGGACGCGCCGGGCGATACTCCGTGCTCGGCGGACCGAGCTCCTCGGCGAGGAGGTCGTAGAGGGTCTCGTCGACCGTCACGTCTCGGACTCCGGGGAGCGGAACGCCGGACTCGTCAGCCCAAGTGGCGGACAACGGCGCGCTTGGATTCACCCGCAGCGCCCGCTCTCCGACGAGGAGCGCAGTCACCGTGGCTCCGTCGAGGTGGAAGCGCAACGCGACCGACCAGGGCGGCGTGGTGTTCACGAAGGAGTCCCGCAGCTCCGCGGACAGGAGCGCTTTGCGAACGGCCTTGACCTGTCCCTCGGTGAACGTCGCGAGCGGGCGCTGGCGGTCCAGGTCGACGACGTCGACCGCTTCGAGACGTGCGGCCCTCGCGAGCAGGGTTTCCGCCGTGTTTTCGGCTTCCTCCTGCCCCGCTCGAGGTGAGCTCGTGGAGGGTGCGGGGCGGCCGTTGTCCTGGGTAGAACGGGGCGTTGCCGACGGTTCTCCGGGTGCGTTCGAGTGGCTCGACTCGCCGGGAGGGCGGGTGCACGCGGCGAGCAGGAGGGCGAGAGCAAAGAGCGCCTTCACAGGGGACTCACGTAAACGGAATGTGACCGCTCTCGTCCGGGACGAGACCCAGGGCGTCCTTGTACCAGCCGTATTCGAGGCGATAGACGGACTGGTTCACGAACATGTAGTTCTTCTTGCCGACGGCGCGGAGATCGGCGCCCATGCCGGGAGGAGCACCGTAAACGGTGATGCCCGCGGCCCTGGCCATTTGCCCCATGTACGTCTGCGGCAAGATCGAGACGACGAAGTAATCCTTCACCCGCTTTGCGGTGACCTCCACTTCCTTGTCCGACAGCTGAACCTTGAATGGCGTGGTTTCGTCGGGTGCCTGGGCCGCTCCACGGATGAGCCGGCGATAGTCGGTCGTCGCAAAGCACCCCCAGATCTTCCCGATCGCCCCTGCAGCAAAGGCCTTCTTGAAGTCCGACCGGCGCGGCAGGTTCTTCACGCTGAAGTCCTTCGCGCGGCCGTCCTTGTCGCCCGGATCCCGTTCATCGTCCCTGCTGCCGCCGGGCGCGAAGTCCGCAGCCTCGTCCGTGTTCACCAAGATCGGCCCGCCCGCCCAGGCGTGGGAGAAAACGTCGAACCGCTTCAGCGAGCCAGGTGCTACCGCCCCGAGCTCAGCGATGTAGTCGTACACGTGAACGATGGAGACGGAGTCATCGTCGTGCCGCTTCTGACCATTCGCAGCGGTCTTGTAGGACGCCGTGTGGGTCGCCACGGTGCCTTGCAGGACCGAGTCCAGCTCGTGCCAGCCCGTGCGCCCCTTGAGCCAGCGGGTGCGCAGCCCCGTCTTGAAGTCGAAGAGGGTCACCACCGTGTGGTTCTCCACGACGCGAGTGATCGCGGACTTGGAGCTGGTCACCTGGGTCTCCCCAGCGTACAGGTCGTCCCGCCACGTCTCCGCGTAGAGAGCGTTGTTCGCGCCGCCGCTGTAGTCCCAGCCGGCGACCAGCACGATTTCCTCGTGAGCTTTGCCCAAGGTGAGCTGCAGCACGTGGAGCGCGCGACTCTTCGCCGGTCCCGCGGTCACGCGCTGGGAGGTCGCGACGGCGGCTGCTGGCGACCTCCCACGGAAAAAGACGAGCTTGCCGGTTTTTGCGGCCTTTACGCCGACGGCCAAAGGCAGCTCCGGTCGGCTCGGCAGCGCCACCATCAGCGAATAGCTCCCCGGCGCAATCGCCGTGAGGTCGAGGGACAGTCCCTGCCCCGCGACGTCACTGAAGGCGTGGCGGGTCGCCCCTTGCCGCAGCTCGACGGAAGTCGGGGTCAGAGCGGCGCCCGCATCGTCCACCGCGGCGAACACACACCAGTCCGTCATGCCGTCATCACTCCCGCGGGATCAGCCATCCCGTGAACTCCCGCGTAGCGCTCCTCGGTGGCGCTTTGGGGGCCCAGGATGCGATCGCTCCCGGGCCCGGCAGCCTCGAAAACCACGGGGATCGTGGCCACGGCCAAAGGACTCACCGGCGCATCCTCGTTCCCGATCCCGTCGAGCAAGGCGTCGAGCGTGACGGCTTCGAGCAGCGTGGTCGTTCCTTCTCGCGTCTGCAGCAGCAGCGTGTACTCCACGCCTCGGCGTACGCCGGGGAATGTGAACCCCAGCAGACCATCGCCGAGATCCTCGGCTTCCGCGAGGGGGGCATCCACCAGGTAACCCGACGCCGAAAGCTGCAGTTGCGCGCCCTCGCTGCGCTCGTCTGGAGCGCCCGCGTCGAACACGAACTCGAAGCAGGGCAGCACGAGCAGACGGTGTTGTCGCCCCGCCTGAAGGGCGACCCCTTTCTCGAGCTCCTCCCAGCTGGTGACTCGCTCTTGGCTGTCCGACACGTCAGCGCTCTCCAGTTTCCGTGAGCAGCCGAAGCTCACAGGGACCCCGGACGACGGGGTTGACTCGGACGCGGCCCTCCGCGTCCGTTCGTCCCCGCACGATGGCCCCGCCCGCCATGCAAAGCTCGAACTCCCGATCCACGAGCGCGGCGTCGTTCTCGTCCCGCAGCACGGCGTCGAAGTAGCTGAGGGGGGCCAAAGGCACGTCCAGCCGGTCGTTCACGTCGACGCTCGCCTCCTGCGCGCCAGCGATCTTCAGCTCGACCCCGATCTCCGCGTGACGGGCGCCGGGCGCGCTCGACGGAAGTCGTAAGGTGCGCAGGGCGTCGTTGCCCGAGGGCACCTCGAACTGCTGGGCCGCAAAGGCCAGCTGCAGTTGCCGGGGCGGAGGCTCGGACGGAGCGGGCTCTGGGCTCGTGTATTCGATGGCGCTGTCTGCGCCGATCACGAACCTCGGGGCGTCGTTCTGGAAAAAGAGCTCACCGTTCAGCGTCGCGAAGGACTCGAAGCGAGGCTCTTGCCCACGAATGGCATCGAGGTACGCCACGTGGAACACCAGCGAAGCGGCCTTCCTGACGTTCCGTTCGGCGGAGGATGCACCCGCCCCGAAGCAAGCGAGCTCAACGGTCGTTCCCAGCACCGCGGTACCACTTGGGTCTTGCGAATGGCCCCGCGGACAAAGCAGGACACGAACTCGGGCGGGCATCCTCGCCCTTGTACCACCGTCCTCCAGCGCACGGAAAGCTACGTTTACGCGCAGTCGTTCCAAGAAGGAGGACGTGAACACCGAGCACTCACCGGGGGGCCGGGCGCGCGCTCAGTCGCATTCTTCGACGAAGGCACGAAGACGCTCGATGGCGTCGTCCCATTGACGCGAGATGAGCTCGAGATGAGCGCGCGCCTTGGCAAGCGGTCGCCCATCGAGGGTCCACACGGTTTCTCGCCCCGACTTCTCGGAGTGCGCGAGGCCCGCTGCTTCGAGGACGCGGAGGTGTTTGGTCACCGCCTGACGCGTGATGGTGGTTCCCTCCGTCAAATGCGTGACGGAGAGCGGCCCCTTCTGACAGAGGCGCGAAACCAAGACCATGCGCTGCGGATCGCCCAAGGCAGCGAACACGGGAGCCGAAGACGTCAGCCGGGACACCGCTTCACACCCCTCGCGAGAGATACTTGGCGACGAGAGTGAGCTGCACCTCCCAGCCGCCTTCGTTCTCCGTAAAGGCTTTGACGCGCTCCTCGAGCGGCAGCGCCTCGAAGCCGGACTCGGTGATGGTGAGACGCGTCCCCCCGGGGACTTCTTCGAGCTCGAACGTCACGAGCGTCATCGGCGCGTCCGGTCCCGTGTCGGGTTCCGCGCCAGGGTGCCACCGGAAGGAAAGAACCTGGAGCGGCACGATGCGCTCGACGCGGAGCTCACAACGCACGCCGACGTACGGCTCTTGGTGTCGCGCAATTTCGTCGTCCACCTGCGTCTTGGCGATTGCGCCGAAAACGGTTTGCCCTTCGACGAACGGCCCGTCCAGCGTCATCCCGAACCACGCGCCAAACGCCGCCGAGTCACTGATAGCGCTCCAAACCTTGGCGAGCGGAGCCTTCAGCGTTGCAGTCTTTTCGATCTTGTCCGTCATGATAAGCAACCTTTCGGTTGCATGTATACGCGCCACGTTCGACATATGCAACCTTTGGGTTGCGCATGGCAACTACGACAGGTCGGCGCGAAGCGTCTTCTGCACGCCCACGCATCGCGCCACGAGTCGTTCACCCCCACGACGCTTTCCATACCAACAGGTCGGCGGAGT
>JAEYVE010000254.1 GCA_023432025.1 Pseudomonadota bacterium | reverse complement strand
GCCCCTGCGTCTTGGCTCGCGCCAGAAACAGGCGTTCCGCCTGTTCGAAGAAGCCGTCGACCGCCAAGAACGCGCCCATGCCCATGACGGCGAAGAGCAGGAGCAGCGTGGAGCCGTCGACGGCGTGCAGCGCTTCGTCGGGCGCGAGTACTCCCAGCCCGACGCAAGCCACCGCGCCCAGGAGCGCGGCCGCGGGGCGATCGAACCCCAACCAGCGCAGCCGCCCCACGGAAATGAGCACGTAGGTTACGGCGAAAATAACGAGGCCGAGGAGCGACATGGTGCAACGTGCCAAGGAGGCGCGCGGGCGGCGCGGGCGTGTTTAGCACGCGCACGTAAGCCTGGTTCTCCGAATGCGATGGAGCAGCGGACGAGGCTCACGGACCCCGTCACTTTCGGGCAGCACGGACGTGGACCCGGGCTCCGGGGTGTCGGCGGTCTAACGTGTTTCGGGCGCGGTGGGCTCCGGCGCAGCAGGGAAGGCGGCGCTCGGCGGATCCAAGGGATCCGCCGCCGAGATGGGCGGGCGTACATTTGCGGGGGGCGGCGCCGGCTTCGTTGATTCTGCGGGAACGCCCGTGGGTGCAGCCGGCTTCGTCGATGGAGCAGGCTGGGACGCAGCAGGCTGGGACGGGGGCTGCGGAGCGTGCCGCAGGTCGGAGCCCTCCGCGGAGGCGCGGCCTCGTTCAGTGAGCAGCTCGAGGAGCGCCGTGTTGGCGTGCTTCGGATCGGGCAGGCTGCCGTCCCCGAAGAACACGCCGAAGTTCTCTTCGTGGTACGCGTGATACGCGTAGCTGAGGCCCCGCTCATCGATGAGCTCGAGCATGTCGCGCGTCCAACGTAGGCCGCCGCGGTCTTCATCGAACGAGGTGCGAATGGTGCCGAATTCACCGAGATAGAGCGGAACGTTTTCGCGTTTGCCCCAGGCCACGTAGGCGTCCAGCTCTTGGCGTAGATAGTCCTTGGTGCGCGCGTGCACGGGCACCTTGGATTCGGCGAAATCCAGCTGGAGCGCGCACGAAGCATTCTTCGTGACGCCCTTGCCCTTCATCCAACCGGTCATGCGATACGTTTTGCCCTTTTCCAAGAGAAAACGCAGCGGGTCGGACGAGAGGTGTGCGCTCGCGCTCGTGCCGCGGATGCGCAGGGAGGTTTGGTCGCCGTGGCCTTCCGTGGAAACGTCTGCGGTGCCTTGACCGTCTTCGGTCCAGAAGTACCAGCCACGCCGGGTGTCCAGATCCGTCTGCCACACCTTTTCGGGGCGGCCGCCTTTGCCGAGGCGTTCGAGCGTGATGTCGTCGAACCAAGCTTCGCCGGCGTTGCGGTCGCAGGTGAGCACCGGCTTGCCCACGACGAGCGCGGCGTCGTTCACGGTGAACGGCTCCGTTGCTAGCAGCTTCCAGTCCGCATCACCGGGAGGCAGGGCTTTGCTTTTGGCCTGCTTTCTAGAGTCGAGGTGAAACCACTCCACCTCGGCGATACTTTCGTCCGGGTAGGAGCCTTCACGCGCCGCTAGATCCGTCCAAAACGCGTTTTGGTGCGTGAAATGGAACGGCTTGTAAAAGTGGAACTCGTAGACGACGTTCGGGTCGCTCACGCGAAAGAAGTTGCGCTCCGAATCCTCGCTCCAGTCGCCGTTGACCGCGTTGACGCGTTCGACGAACACGGCGTGCTTCGAATCCACTTCGCGTATCGCGGCGATGGTGCGCTCCGCCAGTTCGTGCCACTCGGCGCGAGTTTTGTGGGGGACCGGTTCGTTCAGAATGTCGTAGCCCGCGACCGCGCCTTCGTTCGCGTAGCGCTCGGCGATGGCGCGCCACAACGCGATGAAGCGCGTTTGCATGGCCGGCTCCGACCAAAGCGCGACGCCTTTGCCCTGCGACTGATAGCCGCCGGCGGGAGCGTGCATGTTCAGCACGAGATACACGCCGTGCTTGCGCGCCCACGCTACGTTCTCGTCCAGCCAGTCCCAGCCAGCTTCTTTGTACACGCCGGGCGCGTCGTCGTCTTCGAAGGTGCGGTAGTTCAAGTAGAACCGCACCGAGTTCATGCCCATGTGCGCGAGGCGCTCGAAGTCCGCCTCCGAGTGATGGCCGCGGGGGACCGCGACGTTCCCCCAAACTTCATTGCCGAAGGCAACGCCGCGCAGACGAGTCCGTGCGCCGGCGTCATTGACCAGGTGAGCCCCCAAGACGCGCAGGAACGGCAGGCGGGGGAGGCTCGGGTCCGAAAGCGTCGAGGCCGGCGGCGGAGCAGAAACGACGCACTCGAGCTTGCTTGGTCCCGTCGCCAGCGGCACCGGTTCGGCGCCGCCGCAGCTGACCAGGAGCGGCAGAAGCAGGCAGGCGGGACGCAAGCCCCGAAGAAAGCGCGCCGAGGAGGTCGAGTCGGCGAAGTTACGGCGCAGGTTTGCCATGGAGGGGCGAAGTATATCCCGTCCCGCCGCTCGTGCGTGAGCGCTTCTGTTCAGAGTTGGGGTTCGCAGTGCCCTTCGCCGTTGAAGTGGCCGAGCGTGCTGACGAGCGCGCCCATGAACTCGCGTAGATTGTCCACGCGGCTGAAGTCCCCGGTGCCGTACGGGCCCTGGTCGCTGGGAATGTCGAAGAGCTTCACCTCGGCCAGCTCCTCGAGCGTCACTTCTCCGTCCTCGTTGGCGTCCGCGTCCGCGTAGGCTTGGAAGCGCCGTTCGGCGTCGGGCGAGGCGAGATCGTCGTAGAAGAAGTGGTCCCCGTGAATGGTGAGCTCCACGGTGGTGCGGGCGCCTTCTCCCACCGTGAAGCCGGGCTGCTCGCGGCCGTCGACGAGGGTGATGCAGTTTTCGTAGTCCGTTCCGTGCGTGAAACCCCAGGCAAAGTGGTACGAGTCCTCGCCTTGGGTGGCGGAGCCTTCGACGTACACGCTGTAGCCGCCGTCACGCATGAGCGTGGCGTCTTTGGCACTCGCGCTCGCATCTCGCGTCGTTGTTTCGTCGATGGGTGGATTCGAGTAGCCGACGCGCTCCCAGTCCCCCGCTTCGAGGGCGTCGAAGCCGGCCAGTCGATGCGGCCCGGGTGTGACCAGGTCGAACAGTACGGTTTCTTCGCTGACGAAGGAGTCGTCGCCCGAGGTGGCTTGGCCACGGACTTTGCCGAGCACGATGAGGAACTTGTCGAACTTGATCGAGTAGCCGTCGGCTAGATCTTCTGCCGGGATTTCTTCCTCGATGTATTCCTCGCCCCAGGTAGTTACTTCGAGCGAACCCGAGCCCACGTCGTCGCTCGAGCAGCCGGCGGCCAGTGCGACGAGCGCACCCCAAAAAATGCTGGATTTCATGCTCTTCATGTCGTCTCTGCAGTGAACGTCAGCTGGTAGGCTGCCGCTTTCGTGATTCCGCGTACCAAGGCACGGCGAGCACGTCCATCCGAAACGAGCTCCGTCGGCTCTTCGCTCGTGCCGGGCGCCACGTCAGCGAAGTCCACCTGATCGAACCAGAGCTCGAGATCCACCGACAACGTGACGACGCCGGTTTCTTCCAAGGCTCCGTTCGAGAAGGGGCAGCCTTCCACGTCGGGGCGCTCACTCGCCGCGTCCAAATCCGTCGCGAAGATGGAGCTCGAAAAATGGACGCGAGTGTCTCCGGACTCGGCCTGACCCGACACGCGAACGACGGCGCCGTCCAACTCGCGTGCGAACGGCGGCGCGGGAGGCGCCGCGAAGGTGAGGCGCGCGGAGCGCGCCGTCTCCAATATCCCCCGGCTTGCACCGAGCTCGGTGATGCCGGACGTCAGATCGACGCTTTGGGCGTCGAGCATTTCGGCGACGACCCCACCGGCTTGATAGTGACCTGGGTGAGCGTGAGCCGTGGGCGTGGCGAGCGCGCGGAACAAGCGCCGAAAGCCGAGCGCGTCGCCCTCGAAGTAGGTGAGCGAGCCGATGGAGAGGTACGCATGCTGGAGGCGCACGGTCCAATGGTAGGCGTTCGTGAAGGGCTCCTTGCTCACGGGCTTGACCCGCGTCGAGAGCGTTGCGCGACCGCCGCCGGTCTCCACGCTGCACCCGAGTCCAACGGCCAGGCTTCCGGCATAGGCCAGAGCGCTTCCTCCAGAGACGAGCACGACGCGACGTGACAGAGAACGCTGCTGCGCTCGGGACGGGGACGGACGGGTTTTGTCGTCGTGGCTCATGGATCTTGTTCCGAGGACGGCGTGTGACCTCCGAGGCGGAGCTCTGCCGAAAGAAAAAAGCTGCGAGGCTCTCCCGCCATGAAGTGGCGCGCGGGGACCTCCGTGGGCGCTCCGCCCCGCTCGAAGCTCGAGGTGTACGCGAACTCGCTGTCGTTCCACGTGAGGTCGAGCACGTTTCTGACGTCCAACCACAAGGCGACGTGCTCGAACCGCGCACCCACGCGAGCGTCGGCAACGAAGGCATCGCGAGCTCGCTCTCCGTACGGCAAAGGGCGGTGGAAGAGGCCCTGCAGGCCCAATCCGAGATGGCCCGTCACTCCGTGTCCCGCGAGGTGACCGAGGTGCGGCCGCAACGCCAAATCGGCGCGAGTCACGACGGCGGGCGCGTAAGGCACGGCGTCGCCTTTCGAGTAACGTTCATCCGACCCCGAAAAGGTGGCTCGCGTCACGGTTGCGCCGAACGCCGACGTGAACCAGGCGCCCAGCGAGGTTTCCACGTTGAGCGCAGCTCCGAGCCGCTGGGTGCCGGGGACTGGCTCGTTTCGCGCGACGCGCTCGTCGAACACGACGTCGCGGTCGAGGGTGGTGCGAAAGCCAGCCACGCTCGCTTCGAAACGGCGCGCGCCGCTCCGCTCGGCGTAGCGCAGACCGAGCTCGGCCGAGCGCACCACCGCGAAGCGGAGCGGCGCGCCGTCGACGATGCCGCGCGCTTGCGGAGTGCGAAAGCCGCGCCCCCAGCTGGCGACTCCGTGAAGCCCCGGCGCGATCGCCACGTTGGCGCTGAGCCGTTCGCCGAAGAAGAGGCCCTGACTCGATTTCGGAGCGCGCTTCGTGAGCTCGTCTTCGACCGAAAACGACGCCATTTCAGCGCGAGCTCCGCCGCGCAAGAGGACGCGGCGGAGCGGGTGGAGCTCGGCGTCGACATACGCGCCGACGCTGCTCGCTCGGACCCGTGCGTCGACGACCGGCTCGACGAGCTGCCCGTCCAGGACCGCGACCGAGTCTTGCGACTGCTCGATGAAGTCCGCGCGCGTGACCACGCCGACGGCGACCGCGTCGTCCGCTCGAAACAGGTGGAGCCGCTTGCGATACTCGGCGGTGAAGCCGGTCGTCGTGGCGTCGTTCCGTTGCACCGTGGAGTCGCCGGCCACGGGGTGCACCAGGTAGCCCGTGTAGTCGAAACGGAGCTGGAGCGAGCGCAGCACCACGTACGGCGCGAGCAAGAGCTCTGCGTCACCGTCGTCGTGACGGAGCTCGGCGCTCAGCTGGGTGCGCGTGGAGCTTCCACCTTGCTGCGTGTCATAGGAGCCAAAGCGGTCGATACGCCCCGCGTCCACGTCGTCCGTCCGCAGCACGCCGGCCGAGCCGAAGCGGCCCGCGTAGCTGGCGACGAGCACGCGGAGGGACAGATCTTTGCCGAGCGGGTGCAGGAGCTGCCCGACGGCGGACGCACGGCTCGCTTTGCGGCCCGCGCCGAAGCCGTCGCTCTGGTACGCCTCGAAGGCGCCGAACGTCTCACGGGGCGCGTGGTCCGGGTGATAGGCGAAGAACACGCGCCGCGCGTCGAAGGAGCCGTAACCTCCCAGCGCCGTGAAGCCGGGCTGGTCGTAGCCCAGCACGAACCGCATCGTGCCGGCCACGGCGAAGTCGCCTTGCGCCGGATCGTACGTTCCGGGCAGGGCGTCCACGCGCTCGACGACCTCGGGGATCACGAAGTGCAAGTCGGCGTAGCCTTGCCCGTGGATGTTGCTCACTTCGTTGACGGGAACGCCACCGACGGAGAGCTCGATGTCTTGGCCGTGCGCTGCGTCGAAGCCGCGGAAGAAAATTTGGTGCGCCTTACCTTGCCCGCTGTGTTGCGAGAGGGCCACGCCGGGCACCGTGCGCAAGAGCTCGCTGCCGCTCGACTGAGGTGCGGCGGTGAGCTCGCGTGCGTCGCGGCTCGTCGCTGAAGCCGAGCGGGGCGGCGGCTCGCCACGCACGATGATTTCGTCGCCGTCGTCCTCGGGAGGACGATCGGCCCAGGCGGCGGTCGTCGTGCCCAGCAAGGCGAGCGCCGCGGAAGCGGCGCGTGAGCTCCGCCGCTTCATGCCACACGGGCTCCCAGGGGTCGCCCCGGGGGGCGACCCAGCAAAGAGCGTCGAGAGGGCCTCAGACACGGGCGGCGTTGGTGCCCGCTTCGCCGAGTCCGACCTCGGCGGTCGTGAGATCGATTCGGCCTCCTTGGGGAGGATCGAACGGAGCGCGGCCGATTTGCACCGTGCCGAGGCTCGGGAAGAAGGGGGCGAGGACGTAGTTCTTGAACCAGTAGAGCCACAGGCTCTTCTGCAGGAGATCGGGGTGGATTTCCGGCGCGATCTTGGCGTGGGCCTCGGGCAGCAGGCTCCAGTGGAGCCCCGCCTTTTCGTGGTGCGCGGTGTGGTAGCCGTTGTTGAACAGGAAGAAGTTCACGCCCCAGCTCACGAAGTTGCGCGAGTGGTTCAGCTTGGACCAGGGATCCGTGTGGACGTGCTGGTCATAGTTGAACGTCATGATCGTCCACAGCGACACGAGCGCGGGCGCTCCCATCGTGAGGCCCCAAACGTAGAACCCGGTGCCCCAACCGTGCAGGTAAACACCGAGCGCCAACATGGCCGCGTGACCGCCGAACACGATGACGTACTGGGCGATGATGCGGCGGTAGTACGACGGGTTCTTTTCCTTGGTGCGCTTGAGGAACTCCTTGATGGGCTCGCTCTGAAAGTAAGAGCTCACGAAGAAGTAGGTAGAGGCCACCAAGTAGTTGTGACGGTTCGTGTAGCGCCAGGTGATGGTCGCGTCGCCCGCCTTGTTCACGAACTTGTGGTGATTCAAGTTGTGCGTCGGGATCCACGCGAAGGTGGGGTACCCGTAAAACACCGAGATCCAGTTGCCGAACGCTTCGCTCAGCGCCTTGCTCTTGAAGGTCGGTGAGTGCAGGTGGTTGTGGGCGATCACTCCGGCCGAAATGGCGAAGTAGAAGCTCAACCAACACAGGTAGGGAACCAAATCAGGCCGCGCGTACTGGAGGGCGACCAGTCCTGGCGCGAAGACGAGCATCCAGAGGAGAGTTCTGTAGTCTGCGCTGAATCGAAGCATGGGCTGGCTCTTCCGCCCTCGGAAAGCCTCCGGGGCTCACGTTTCGAGGCGCCGCTGTCAGCGCTCTCGTGGCGGCGTCCATATCACAGCGGCCGCGCCAATCGTATCGTAGGGGGCGACGCTCAGACCGTGGGGGGGCCTCCGGCCGGTACCCTGATTCTCGGCGGTTCCGCGAAATCCGCCTCCGTCGGAAAAGGAAGGGGTCAGAGTGGCTCCACTTGCTGGGATCGACCCAGGAGCGCGGCACGCGCGGGGCGGGTCTTTGAGGCCGCGCGGCACATCCGTCTGGTCGAAGTGTCGGGAGCGTGTACGGTTTTCGCGCCCACGTGCCGCACTCACTTCGTCTCGGGCTGCTCGGCGCCGCCCGCATTGCCCCTCAGGCCGTCATCGAGCCGGCCCTCGGCCTCGTGCGCCTCTCGGCCGTCGCAGCGCGTGATCGAAGACGCGCCGAGGAGTTCGCCACGCGTCATGCGATCTCCGCGGTCTACGACGACTACGCCTCGCTCGTGGAGTCGCCGGACGTCGACGCCGTCTACATCTGCTTGCCCGTGTCTCTGCACTACGAGTGGACGCTTCGCGCGCTCGCTGCGGGCAAGCACGTGCTTTGCGAAAAGCCGCTGTGCTCGAACGCGCGAGAAGCCGAGGAGCTCGTGCGCGCCGCAAACGCCGCAGGCCGGGTGCTCATGGAGGCCCACCACTGGCGCTACCACCCGCTGGCGGAGCGTCTCGGTGCCATCGTGCGCTCGGGAGCTCTCGGGCGGCTGCGTCGCTTCGACGCCGTCTTCGACGCGCCCATCCACAGCCCCGAAGACATCCGTTGGAGCTACGAGCTCGGCGGTGGCGCCCTGATGGACCTCGGTTGTTACACGGTTCAGTGGCTCCGCTTGGTCGCGGGGAGTCACGGGCGCGTCGTTCAGGCGCGCGCGGACGAGCACCCGCGCTACGTGGATCGTTCGCTCTCGGCGGAGCTTCACTATCCAACCGGGCTCAGCGCGCACATCGCTTGCTCGATGCACCCCGAGGGACGCTTCGTGGCGCGCCTGGACCTGGAGGGAGAAAGCGGGGCCCTTCGCGTCGACAACCCCGTGGCACCTCACAAAGGGCACGAAATTCTCCTCGAGTCCGGCGGGGGGACAGCCAGAGAGACCGTGGCGGGTGAATCGACCTATCGGCACCAGCTCGAGGCGTTCGTGCGCGCGGTTCGCTTCGGCGAGCAGCCGCTGACAGGGGGAACGGACGCCGTGGAGACGCTGGCGATGATGGACGGCATCTATCGTGCGGCAGGTCTTCCGCTACGCCGCAGCCCCGGCGGTCCGCCCCCCGAACAGCCTTGAAACTCGGGCGCGGCAGGCCATCCTCCGGAGGATGAAGGTTTCGAGCTCCCTTGGGCTGGCTTTGGTGTCTGCTGCCATCGGCGGCGCCATCGGAACTGCGGCGACGCTCGCCTTGGCGGAGCCTCCGCCGACGACGCCGACGAAAGAGAGCGCCAAGAGCGAGGAAAGTCGGGTGAGCGCGCCGGCCGCCGCAGAGACGACGGACTCCGAGCAGCGCGTTCGGCTGCGTTCGCTCGAGCAGAAGGTGTCTCTGTTGACGGCAGCTTTGGCCAAAGGCGGCGTGGGGGCCGACAGGGAGGGCGAGGACACGTCCGACGTCGCTTCTCCCGTGTTCGAAGCCGCGGTGCGAGATCTCTTGGATCGCATCGACGAGGAGCGCCGCGAGGAGCGCCAGTCGCGGCGCGGCGCGCGTATGGAGGAGGGCGCGCGTGCTCTGAGCGAAAACCTGACGCGCAAGCTCGGCTTGTCCAAAGATCAGGAGCAGAAGCTCGTCGAGGCGACGAAGCGACATTTTGCCGCTTTGATGGCGCTGGGGGACGAGTCGTCGGAAACGCGCCCCAAGACGAGCGCGGAGCGACGTGAGCGCCGGGAAGCGCTCCGGCAGCAGATGGACGACGAGTTGAGCCGTATTTTCTCCGGTGCGCAGCATGCCGCGTATGAAGAGCTCCCCGACGAAGAGCGCATCGGCGCGCGCCGTCCTTGGTCCGGTGATCGCCCACAGCGTGGTGAGCGCTCGGGGGCCCCGGGGCGCGGAGCGCAGCCTTGACCGGGCCGACCCTCACGCACGTGGCGCTGCACGTGCCGGACGTGCAGCGTTCGGCGCGGTTCTACGAGCGCCACTGTGGCCTCCAGGAGGTGCATCGTCGCGCTGCGTCGGGGGAGAGCGTCGTGTGGCTGGCCGAGCCGGGGCGGGAACGGCGCTTCGTGTTGGTGCTGGTTCCGGGAGGGAGCGCGCGCGAGCCTGCGCGCGGGGACTTCACGCACCTGGGCTTTGCTCTGGAGTCTCGGGAGGCGGTCGACGTCGCTGCGGCCCGCGCGCGAGCCGATGGCTGCCTGTGGTGGGAGCCGCGTGAAGAAGCCTACCCGGTGGGCTATCACTGCGGCCTCGTCGATCCGGCGGGACACCTCGTGGAGCTTTCGTACGGGCAGCCGCTGGGACCCGGAGCGCCGGAGAGTCTCGAGGGGAGCGCGGACTAGGTCGGGCCCCGCGAGGCCGCCTCCGCGCGAGCGTGGACCCAAGCTAGCGGCTGAGGCCCACGCGGCGACGGGCCGTCAGACAGTGAGCGCCGCCCAGCTCGAAGTCCCGACACGTTCGGGGCCGGTCGGAGTAAATGTCACAGGTGAAGGGTACGGCCGACGGCGCGTAGAGCGGTGGCTCGGGGCGGCCGTCACTCGAGGGGGTGAGCTCGCGGAGCGCCTTGCCGCCTTGGAGCGCCACGCAGCGTCCGCGCTCCCGACCCATTTCTGCGTGCCCCGCCTGGAGCACGAGGAGCGAAGGGTGCTTCTTTACCACCGGATCGCGGCGTGACACGACGACCACGTCGTACGCCTCTCGGCAGCAGGCTCCGCAGGTGAGGCAGTCGACGGCGCTCTCGAAGCGGTCACACGACGGCCAGCGCGGATCCACGCGGGCGTCGGCCTGACGACAACGCGCAGTCCCCGCGTTCGTTTGCCGGTACCAAGCGCAGTCCGCGCAGCTGCGCCCCGGCGTCGGGTCGGCGACGAAGCCGAGCGGATGCGGCACGCTGCGGGGCTCGGCGTGCGCGTGAAGCAAAGGGAGACTGCATGCCGTGGACGCGGGCAACACGCGCGCCGCGGCATGCACGATGTTCGCGGTTGCTTCCAGCGCGACCTTCAGGTGGGGGGCCCACGGCTTTTGTCGGGAGCGCGTGAGGGCGACCCGTCCGCGCACCACGCTGCCGTCATCCGGGGCGCCCGGGGGCAGCGCGAACGGATCGGGGCCGAGCGTGTCGTAAAACGCCCGGTAGTCCGTCGTGGGGCCGAGCACCTGACGAAGGCCGAGCGGGCTCAGAAGAGCCGCCTGCACTCGCAAGCAAGCGTGCTCGAGGGCGACGTCGCGGTCCGTCTCGTTGTCGAGACCCCAATCCGCCACGCGGTAGCTGTCGACTCCCATCACGAGCCAATGACAAATCTCGTGCAGGATCATCTGCGCGAGGCAGTCGTCTGCGTCGAGGGCGTCGGCGGGGCCGATGAACAAGGTGCCGCGTCCGTCCGTGGACGCGTAGACGTCGCTACCTCGGTCGACGCGGAGTCCGAGTGCCTCGGCCGTACCGAGCCACAACGCGTCGAGCGGGTCTTGGTATCGTCGAGTGACGGCACGCTCGTTCAAGGCTCGCGAGTATGAACTCGCGACGTGCCTGCGCAAGCCCGAGAAGCACACGCCTCCGGGCTTGGGCCGACGGTCCGAGTCAGGCCTGGGGCTCGCGACCGCGGACGATGAGCACGGGCACGTCCGCGTGATGCGTGATGCTTTCGGCCACGCTCCCCAGCATCAATCGTGCAATCCCGCGACGTCCGTGGGTGCCGACGGCGACCAGTTGGTAGGCGCCGTTCTCGAGCGCAGAAAGCACCTGCGCCGCGGGGTTGCCGAACTCGACGCGAACGCGATCCAGCAGAATGCCGCGTCGCCGCGCCACGTCTTCGAGGCGATCCATTTCTTGGCGAGCCGCGCGTTGGGTCAAGTCGAACCAGGTCATGGCCTGATCGACGGGCGCCGCCGGTCCCATCAAAGGGTCCGCTGTCACCGCCAGATCGGCCGGAACGACGAGCGGCGACGCCGCCACGTGCAAAACGTCGAGCTTGGCGCCCGTCGCCCGACAAAGGGCTGCGGAGAGCACCAGCGCGTCGTCGGCGGCTTCCGAAAAATCGGTGGCCACCAGCACGCGGTCGAGCGGAGCCAGCCCCTGGGGCGGGACCGTCACGACGGCCCCATGCGCGCCGCGCACCACGTGGTTCGCGGTTCGTCCGAGCAAGCGCTTGCCGAGCGGCGCGTCGCCTTGCGTGCCGACGAAGACGACGTCCGCGTGGTTCTCTTCGGCAAAGCGAAGCACCGCCTCCGCTGGCGTGCCCACCAGAACCCGGGGCACGATGCGTTCCCTCGGCTCGAACTGCGCCACGAACTCGGTGAGCCTTCGCTCAGCGGTTTCGCTCGCGATTTCCGACAGGGGACGCGAGCCCTCGCTCCCCAAGAGACCGAGCATGCGTGGGTGCACGAAGTGCGGCATTTCGAGGACGTGCACCGCGTGAATCGTCCCCGTGCACATACGAAGCGCAGCGCTCACCGCTTGGCGCGACTGCTCCGAGAAGTCGATGGCACACACGGCTCGCTGAAACGACGAAGCTGCTTCCGACAAGATGGGAACCCTCCGCTCCCTACTTTACGCCGGTTCGGGTCCTCGTCGACGAGGGCTCCCTGCCGTGCGGAAAACGTCCGCAATTCTTCGCGGCGTGAGCACTCTGGCTTCGCGCATGAACGCTGCCGAACCGTCCTTGGGACGGACCGGGACAGGCGCCCGAGGTTTCGGGTAGCGGAAAAACCGATCTCGAAGTATTCGCCGGTAGCGAGTGGTGACCGGGGGCGCGCGGCGTGGCGTACGGAGCTGCGCGGTAGGTGTGCCCCGCACGGAGCCGCTCGAAACGACAACCCGAGGACCGAGACCGAGTCTCCGGACCTCAACCCAAAAGGATAGGTACACACATGGGCGTTTTGGTTGGCCGCAAGGCCCCCGACTTCACTGCCAGCGCGGTTCTCGGAACGGGCGAGATCGTCGACAAGTACACGCTTTCGGAGGCCGCCAAAGGCAAGTATGCGGCGGTGTTCTTTTACCCGCTGGACTTCACCTTCGTTTGCCCGTCGGAGCTCATCGCCTTCGACCACCGCATCGAAGAGTTCAAGAAGCGTGGCGTCGAGGTGATTGGCGTGTCCGTCGACTCGCACTTCACTCACAACGCGTGGCGTAACACCCCTATCGACAAGGGCGGCATCGGCCCGGTCAAGTACACGCTCGTCGCCGACTTGAACCACGCCATCGCGCGCGCGTACGACGTCGAGGTTCCGGACGGCACCGTGGCGTTCCGCGGCACCTTCCTCATCGACAAGGCGGGCGTGGTGCGCCATCAGGTCGTCAACGACTTGCCGCTCGGTCGTAACGTGGATGAGCTGTTGCGCACGATCGACGCGCTCCAGTTCACCGAGGAGCACGGAGAGGTTTGCCCCGCCGGTTGGAAGAAGGGCGACAAGGGCATGAAGGCGAACCCCGAGGGCGTCGCCGCCTACCTTTCCGAAAACTCCACCAAGCTCTGAGTGGACGCCGAGCGAGCCGCCCGTGGTGTCGAGCCCCGAGCTGCTCGTGATGAGGCACTGCCCGCCGCCCATCCTATCCGGGGTGGGCGGTCGGCTTTTGTTCGCGAATTCTCGAACAGGGGGGTCGACGGAGCTTCCACCCCGAGTAACTTGGACGCATGGCGACACGGATGACGAGGTGCTGGCTGGGGATCGCGCTCGCCGCGGGGCTCGGAGCGTGCGCTGGTACGCCGGCGAAGTCCGGTTCCGGGCCGCGTGAGCCTTTGGTGGCCCCGGAAACGGTGGAGGCCTCGGGCGAGCTCGAAGGCCGGCAGCAGAACTTCATGGACAGCTTGAATCAGACGCCGAGCGAGCAAGCCGGCACGCGGCACGAGGAAGACCGCGCTCGTAGGCCGACCGGGCGCGAAGGGCGCTGAAGGGCGCTGAAGGGAGCGCGCGCCGCAGAATTGGGCTCCGCCGCGCGCGGGCGTGGAGAGCTCGTGGTCCGCGCGCTAGATGGCGGCCGTGAGCGCGCTTACCGAATCAGATGTGAAGGGCCCCGACGTGGGGGCCGCGGCGGCGCGCGCAGCCTTGGCGCGAGGTGAGTGGCCGTGGCCCGAGCGGACGCTGCTCGCGCCCATGGAAGGTTTGACGCACCCCACCTTGCGGGCGCTGATGGCCGACGCCGGCGGTGTGGGGGTCGTGTGCACGGAGTTCGTCCGCGTCACCAAGACCCCGCTGGGGAGCCGGCTCGTTCGTCGTCACGTGGTGCGGCCGCCGCGCGGCGCGCTTAGCGTGCAGGTGATGGGCAACGAAATCGAACAGATGGCGGAGGCCGCCGAGCTCGTCACACGGGCCGGCGCCGACATCGTCGACATCAACCTCGGTTGCCCAGCGCCGAACGCCGTGCGCAAGGGTGTCGGCTCGGCGCTCTTGAAGGACATCGCGCTCCTCGAGCGGGTGCTCGGAGCGATGCGGGCTCGTACGCATTTGCCGCTTTCGGCGAAGATCCGCGCGGGTTTCGACGACGCGTCGCGCGTGGTGGAGGTGGCCAAGGCGGTCGAGGGCGCTGGCGCGGACTTCATTTCGGTGCACCCGCGGCGTCGGAGCGATTTTTACTCGGGGGTCGCCGACTGGCGTATCATCGAGCGTTTGCGCCGCGTGCTCGGAATCCCCGTCGTGGGCAACGGCGACGTCTGGTACGCCGCGGACGCATTGCGCATGCAGAGCGAAACCGGTTGTCACGCGGTGATGATCGGTCGTCCCGCGATCCGCAATCCTTGGATTTTCGTGCAGCTCGAGGCGCTTCGCTCGGGTCGCGCGCCGTTCTGGCCGTCGGGCGCGGACGTGGTCGGGCACCTGGAGGCGTTCGAGCGCAGTTGTCGTGCTGGCCTCGGCGAAGGCGGAGTCGTGCCTCAGTTGAAGGAGGTCGTGCGCTTTTTGGGCCGCGCCATTCCGGACGGGGGAGCGTTCCAGAAGGCAGCGCTCCGTGAGCTCACAGCGGAGGGAATTTTGGCCGTTGCCGAACGGCACCTGGCGCACCTGCCCCGAGAAGGCCTCGATTTGTGCGCCGAAGGGGGGACGCTCGAACGCTCGGGGACGACCCAGGCGGCCGCCGTCAGCGGCCCCGAGCCGCCTTGCCGCTTCATCGACGCTTGCGGCCCCTGAGCAAACGCTTCGCGCCTCCTTTTGGACGCCGACGCATGGACGGCCCGCGCTGGCCGAGATATTCGCTGAGCGAACGTCGCGGGAGATCGAACGTCTCTTCCGCACGTATGAAAGGCATGTCGATGAGACTTTCGATCAAAACGGCTTTCTTGGGTTTGTTCGCGGCGCTCGCGCTGGGGGGCTGCTCCTGTCCCCCCCACACCATCAAGGTGAGCCCCGCCGGCTCCGGGCTGGAGGGCTTGCGTGTCTCCGGACAAGGACAGTCGCGAGGCACGCCGGACATTGCGCGCGCCACGCTGGGTGTTGAAGTGCGAGCTCAGACCTCGGAAGAGGCAAACCAACAGGTTGCCCAACGCATGCAGGCAGTGCTCGCCGCTCTGAAGGCCCAGGGCGTCGCCGAACGGGACCTGCGCACCGAACAAATCAGCGTGTTCTTCGAGCAAGAAATTCGTCCGCCCGAGCCATGGCCCGGCCCCCAAACGACGCCCGGCAAGGGGACGCCGGAAAAAACGCCCGAAGCGCCTGCGCCTGTGGTTCCCAAGGGCTTCTACCGAGCCACCAACACCGTCGAGGTCACGCTGCGCGATCTCGATCGCGCGTCGGCGGTGCTCGGCGCTGCCACGGCTGCGGGAGCGAACTCCATGTACGGTCTGCGCTTCGAGCTGGAAAACGACGCCAAGGTGCTCGCCGAAGCGCGCGAAAAGGCGGTCAAGCAGGCCCGCGCCAACGCGGAAGAGCTCGCACGGCTCAGCGGCGTCAAGCTCGGTCCCGTCGTGTCCATCAATGAAAATCGCGGCTTCGCAGGTCCCATGCCGATGATGATGAAAGCCGAGAGCAGTCCCGCCCAGGACGCATCGGTGCCGGTCGAGCGAGGGGAGCTGACCGTGAGCACTCAGGTGGAAATCGTCTATTCGTTGACGGAGTGAGATTCCGCGAAGGCGCCGCTTGCGGCGACTGCGTCGCTTCGGAGCTCGAACGAGAGCTCTCGGGGAAAGGGGAGTGCGGGCATGCCGCGCTCCCCTTTCGTCGTCTTTGCCGTCGATTTCGCGCCCCGAGGTGACGCGCCGCGCTACTCTGGCGAGTCGAAGGCGTCGTCTTGGCGGGCGAAGCGGCGTGTTTCGACGTGATGTCCGCGGGGCCACTGCGCCCACCCCCGCACCTTCGTCCGCTTCCGCGACCGGCAAGCAGGCCCCGCGTTCCAGATTTGCCCTCGCGAGCGACCAATCTATGGTACGCGTGCCGCCCGCAAACCCCACCCCTATGCCTCGGTTTGCCGGCGGGCTGCTTCATTCGCCCCGTGGACGGCTTTCAGGACACGGGGTCCCCGAACTATCCACCCCAGCGAGCCATCATGTCGAAGTTCAAGCTGAAGCCAGGAATCGTCACCGGTAAGGCCCTGCGTGAGTTGCAGGACTACCTCAAGAGCGAAAAGGCCGCTCTCCCCGCCGTCAACGTCATCGGTTCGCACAGCGTCAACGCTGCGCTCGAGGCTGCCCGTCAGGCAAAGGCGCCCGTCGTCGTTCAGTTCTCGCAGGGCGGCGCGCAGTTCTACGCCGGCAAGTTCCTCGACAACGGACAGCAGCAGGCGAGCATCGCCGGCGCCATCGCGGGCGCGCACCACGTGCGTCTCTTGGCCGAGGCATACGGCGTGTCGGTCATCCTGCACACGGACCACGCCGCCAAGAAGCTCCTTCCCTGGATCGACGGGCTCCTGGACGCGGGCGAGAAGTACTTCGAGAAGAACGGCGAGCCGCTCTTCAGCTCGCACATGCTCGACCTCTCGGAGGAGCCGCTCCACGAGAACCTCGAGATTTGCCAGAAGTACCTCACGCGCATGGCCAAGATCGGCATGCAGCTCGAAATCGAGCTCGGCGTGACGGGCGGCGAGGAAGACGGCGTCGACAACAGCGGCATCGACAACTCGAAGCTCTACACGCAGCCGTCCGAGGTTCTCGCGGCCTACGACGCGCTCAAGCCGATCGGCCTCTTTACCGTGGCCGCTTCGTTCGGCAACACGCACGGCGTGTACAAGCCGGGCAACGTGAAGCTCACGCCCGTCATCCTGAAGAACTCCCAGGAGGAGATCCAGAAGCAGCGCAAGACGGGCGAGAAGCCGGTGGACTTCGTGTTCCACGGCGGCTCGGGCTCCACCAAGGAAGAAATCCGCGAAGCGGTCTCCTACGGCGTCGTGAAGATGAACATCGACACGGACACGCAGTGGGCCTTCACCTCGCCCATCAAGCAGTACATGGACAAGAACGACGGCTACCTGCACTCGCAGATCGGTAACCCCGAGGGCGAGGACAAGCCGAACAAGAAGCAAATCGATCCCCGCTCGTGGATCCACGCTGGCGAGAAGGGCATGGCGACCCGTCTCGTGCAGGCGTTCGAGGATCTCGGCGCGCTCGGCAAGTTCGAGTGACCCAGGTTCGAGCGATCAGGGTCGCTCGCTACGAGTGACTCGGAAACGAAACCCCGGTGAGCGAAGGCGCATCGGGG
>JAEYVE010000246.1 GCA_023432025.1 Pseudomonadota bacterium | reverse complement strand
CTCCAGTACTGATAAAAGGTCGTCTTGTCGCCGTCGATGGACGGCATGTCGACGCGCTGGGTCCGATAAATGTCGTAGACGCCGCCGTCGCTTTGGACGGTTCCCATGTGCCCCTCGCCTCCCGGCGGACGCCAGCTGCCCCAGCTGTCGACGATGTAGTATTCGATGAGCGGGCCCCTCGTCCATCCGTACACGCACAAGTACGAGTTGCCGTCAGGGCGGTAGTCCGCTTCGTAGTTGACGATTTGCGTCTTCGTGCCAGGGCGCACGCCCTTGCGGCCCAACAGGTTGTTGATGCCGCTCCATTCGACGCTGAAGCCATCGGCCGTGTTGGTGAGGCAGCCGGTCCCTTGGTCCTTCCAGTACTCGTACGTGTAACCGCAATGCTGGCCGCTTTGGTTGGAGCAGACGTTCGCCTCCGCATCCGTGCACGTGCTGGGGATCCCTCCGGTGCCGCTCCCGCTTCCGCCCGTGCTGGGGGTGCCGCCCGTGCCCGCTCCGCTGCAGCGGCCACAGCTCTCGTTGCAGTAGTTGTTGTCGACCATCCACGCGTTCGAGCACTCTTCGGTTTCCGAGGCCCATTGGTCGCAGGTGGCTTCGTCCCACTCGGTTCCCGTCGGGCGAACGTTGGTACACGTCGGATCGTTCGACCCGCCGCCAGTTGCGCTCGGGGCACCGCCACTCGTTGGAGCGCCGCCGCTGGTCGGAGCGCCGCCGCTGGTTGGAGCTCCGCCGATCCCGGTTCCGTTCCCCCCGGTGGCCGTCGCGGTGCCTCCAGAGCCGGTCTGCTGTTTCGGCCCGGAAGAGCTCTCTGCCGAGCAACCAATGACGAAGGCCAAGGTCAAAAGCGAAAGTGAACGCATAGGTGGGGCTCCTCGGAGTTGGCGCGCCTGAGGCGGTGAGCCATTGACCTCCTGATGATATCGAAGCTTCGGTCCGGAAGACCGCCCAGCAGGGAGCAGGTCCGGACGAAAAAGAGAGCCGCAGGCGGGAAAATTGCAGCAGAAATGTTGCCCGCTCCCGTTCTCGAGCGAAGACTCGCGCCGAGCAAACTGCGACGACGATGAAGGTGCGGCGACGAGAGGTTTTGGTCGGGGCGCTGGGCGGGGCGGTGACGCTTGCGTGCGCGGGAGCGCAACGCGCGGACGAGCCTCCCACGGTGGACGTGGCTGCTTCACTCGCCGACATCGAAGCGCGCCTCGGCGGTCGTGTGGGCGTGTACGTGGCAGATGCGCGCACCGGAAGGTGGATGGGGCGCAGAGTCGACGAGCGTTTCGCGATGTGCTCGACGTTCAAGTGGCTCTTGGTGGCGGCCTGTCTAGCTCGCGTCGATCGCGGTGAGCTTTCGCTGAGCGACCGCGTGACCTTCGGAGAAGAAGACCTTCTCGAGCACGCGCCGCTCACTCGCGAGCACGTGACGGCGGGCTCTTTGTCGTTGGAGGAGCTTGCGGAAGGCGCCGTCGTCGTCAGCGACAACACGGCGGCCAACTTGCTTCTTTCGCGGATCGGAGGTCCCCCGGGACTCACGCAGTTTGCTCGGGCTCAGGGAGATCCCGTCACGCGGCTCGACCGCTCCGAGCCGGCGCTGAACGAGAACCTCGCGAGTGACCCGCGCGACACGACGTCCCCGCGCGCCATGGGCGAGCTTCTGCGTCGAGTCGTCTTGGGAGACGTGCTTTCGCACCAAAGCCGACAGCGTTTGCTCGGGTGGATGCGCGAAAGTGAAACCGGCAAGAGACGGCTTCGCGCGGGTCTGCCGTCCGAGTGGCGTACGGGCGACAAAACCGGCAGCTGCGGGCGTGGCGCCGTAAACGACGTGGCCATCACGTTCCCTATGGGCGACGCGCCCTTCATCGTGGCTGCGTTCACGAGCGACTCCACGGCTCCGCTCGATGACTTGGAGGCGGCGCACGCGGAAATTGGACGGCTGGTGGCGCGCTTCGTCTCGCGTCGCGCTTGAAGGCGGCGTGACTTTCGCGTGCTCTGCTCAGAATGCGTAGCGAAGAGTGAGCGCGCCGATGATGCCGAGCGGCGCCGCGCCGTCGTTGGTGCGCTCTAGGTTCGTGTAGTTGCGCAGCGTCGCGTGCGCTCCGACTGTGAAGTGAGGATTGGGGACGAGCCACTCCAGGCCGAGCCGCCCGCCGTAGTAGAGGCCGAGCTCGTCCGCTTCGTCGTAACCGTAAACATTGAGCACGTCCTCCGTGACCTCGGAGAGACCGAGCTCGGCTTGCGCGTGCGCGGCGAAAGCATCGCTCAAAGGGAGCTGGAAGCGGACGCCGGCGCCGAAGGCATACTGCGCGAACGTTCGCGGCGGTGGGGGCTCTGCCGCGTAGCTGGTGCTGGCCACGGAGAAGTCCGCCTGAACGAGCAGCATGAGCCACGTCCACGGCTCGTAGCCCACGTCCAGCTGGAGCCAGGGGGAGGGAGGCGAAACGTGGCGCATGGCGCCCACCGGAAAGAGCACGCCGGGGCTGGCTTCCACCACGAGACCGCGGTGGCGCGGCGGCGGAGGAGGAACGTCCGCGAAGGTGCCTTGATCTCCCGCGCCGGAGCTCTTCGGCAGCGCATGCGAGTCCAGGTAGGCTTCCACTTGAGCGCGCGTGGGCTCGCCAGGTGGAGCCTCGGCGCTGTCGACGTCGGCGGTGGCGTCCGCGAGCGGTCGAGTCGGTTCTACGGAGTCCGATTCGTGCGCGGCATTGCTGGAGAACGCGTCGGGAGAGGTGCTCTCGGGGGCCGTTCGAGCGGCGCCGGGGAACGTGGTGAGGGCCAGCGCCGCGAGCGTTGCGAATCGACCACACCGAGCGCGACCGAGCCGTTCACGAGAGCGATCGATCTTCGAGCCCTTGCTCCGCATCTGAGCGGCAGGGTAGCGCGAGTCCAGGGCGTTAGTCGCCCATGAAATCGCGACGCGTGGCCAGCGACACCAAGGGGATGCCCGCCTCACGAATGGCCTCGGCGCCGCCCTCCAAGCGATCGACGAGCGCGACGATGCCCACGACGTGTGTGCCCGCTTCCCGCAGAATTTCGACTGCCTTGAGGCTGGAGCCGCCCGTGGTGACCACGTCCTCCAGCAAGACGACGCGCAGGCCGGGGCGCAGCGCCTTGTCACCTTCGATCATTTTGGCGGTGCCGTGGTCCTTGCGTGCTTTGCGCACGTAAAGCGCGGGCAGCGGCTGGCCCTTCTGGAAACTGACGAGCGACACCGCGCTGGCGAGGGGACAGCCGCCGAGCTCGACGCCGCCCACCGCGTCGCAGCCGCCGAGCTGGCCGAGCGCCTCGAACATGAGCTCGCCCACGAGGGCGTGGCCCTCGGCGCTCAACACGGTCTGCTTGCAGTCGATGAAAAAGTCGCTCTCTCGGCCCGAGGCGAGCTTCACGCGCTTGCGTTGGAAGCTCAGCTCCGTGAGGAGCTCGACGAGACGCTGTTGCTTCTGCTGGTTCAAGTGGCTTGCTCCGTGTGCGTGCGAAGATCAGTCGACGTCACGCCGTGGCCGGCGGTGCCCGCGGGCACCCTTGGTGAGTGTAGGCACGACGGGCGCGGGCGGGCCGGGACGCGCCGGCGCTGGATCGTGCTTTCGCTCGCCCGAAAGTGAGCTTGGCGGGAGCGAATCGTCGCCACCGCGCCGCTCCTTGCGACGACGGCGATCACGGCGACTCCGGCTGGGCTCGTCGCTCGCGCCGTCGTGCCGCCGCGCCGTATCTTCCGCCTCGTGCGCGCGCCGGGACGAGTCGTGCGGCGAGCTGGCGGAACCTCCTGCCACGCGCGATTCGCCACTGCGCGATTCGCCACTGCGCGATTCGCCACTGCGGGCTTCGCCCACGCGTGACTCGACAGCACGTGGGGTTGCAACACGTGCGTCTGGTGGAGGCCGAACGTCGTGATGGCCCGGGACGTGAACGGCCGGAACTCTTACGCCCGACGCGTGGACGCCCGACGCGTGAACGGCCGGAACTTTGACGGCCGGCGCGCTGTGGGGCGGAACGTTGACGGCCGGTACGCCGTGGGCCGCGACGTGACGCGCTGGGGCCGGGCGAGCCTCCACGGCACGTTCGGCGACGCGCGGCGGAGGCGGCGGCGCTTCTGAGCCCTCGTCTTCGAGCGAGCTCACGGTGCGCACGGCGCCGCGGACGTGCGCGCCTTCCTCGATGCCGAGGCGAGGAGCGGCCAGGTCGCCGTCGACTCGCGCGCCTGCGTGGAGCACGAGCCCTTCGAGCGCGGTCAAGTCACCTTCTACTTGGCCGCGGACGTGAATGTGCCGGGCGCGCACCGAGCCCAGCACGGTGCCCTGTTCGGCGACGTGGAGCGCCCCGTCGAGCTCGATGTTGCCTTGTACGCGGCCGAGGATCTCGAGATCTCCCGCGCCCGCAACGTTGCCGATGACACACGTCGTGCGTCCGATGATCGATGTGCGCGCCACTCGTTCGTCCTCTACTCGGTTCTGAGCGTTTTCGCGTTGGGCGCCTCAGACGTCCATGTCCACTTTGCCGCGGAACGTGGCTCCGTCGGCGATGGTGAGGCGCGGCGCCTTGACGTCGCCGATCAGGCGTCCACCCGCGAGCAAATCGACGCGCTCGGTGGCCGTGACGCTCGCGTTCATGGCGCCGGCCACGCTCACCGTGCGACCGGAGAGGGGCGCGTGGGCGGAGCCGTTCGGGCCCAGCTCGACGTGCGCCGTGCAGGTGACGACGCCGTGGATGGCGCCGTCGATGCGCACGTCCTCCTCGCTCGCCAAACTTCCGTCGATGCTGAGCTCGCTTCCGATGACTGTCGCGGACACGGAGATTTCTGCCTCGAAGAAAGAGCGGGGGCTGACGCTGCCGGGTGGCGCCGACCCGTAAGGGGCGGCGCCGGCGCGTTTCGGTTGTGCTGGAGCGGCGCTCGGGGGCGCTGCTTGGACCGGCCAGCACGGTAATACACTAGAGATTTACTGTCACTCGGCCGTCCTGCGTTTCGGGAGGGGCCGTGCTGGGACGGAGCGCGGGAGCGACCGGACCGCGGGGGACCCTGTCTCCCCCCCGTCAGCGGCGTTCGCTCGGGTTCGGCGACGGGTGGCTGCCACAGGCTCGCAGGCTTGCGGTGTGGGGGGGCGGCGTTATGTTCCTTCCACTCATGGCATCGCAAAACGTCCTCGTATTCAACGACCTGAACTTCGACCAGGAAGTCCTCAAGTCGGACCAGCCCGTTCTGGTCGACTTTACCGCGACCTGGTGCGGCCCCTGCCGGGCCCTGTCACCGATCATCGATCAGGTGGCCGAGGAGCTCGTGGGCAAGGTCAAGGTCGGCAAGGTGGACATCGACGAAGCTCCGCTCACCGCGGGGAAGTTCGGCGTGCGCGGCGTGCCCACGATCATGATCTTCAAGAATGGTGAGCGCTTGGCGCAGCACGTGGGTCTAGCGACCAAGCAGAAGGTGCTCGACCTCGTCGGCTCCTGAGCTTCGTCGAGTCATCACGGAGGCCGAGGGACACACCGAAATGAAGCGGCGAGGCGCCAGACGGTGGGGTGGCGCCTCGCGGGGGCAGCGGCGCGCGGCTCGGGGGGCCGCCAGCGCGTGGGTGACCGGCCTCGTCGCTTGCGCCTTCCTCCAAGCGGGTTGTAGCGGCTCGTCCGAGCCTCGACCGTCGCGCCCTCCGCTGTTTACGGTGGGTGAGGAGCCGCGCGCGTCGACACCGCTCGCTTCCGAGGGCGCGCGTTGGGTGTTTCACCCGGCCTCCGGCGCCGTGGAGCGCGCGAGTTGGGTTGGGGACTCGGCGCGCCTGGCCGTAGGCGAGAACGGCGAGCGGTGGCTCACCCGCGCAGGTGAGCCACCTCGGGGCTCACCGTTCGCGGCGCCCGAGTCGCTCATCGACGTGGGGCGAGTCGGAGAGCGTTACGCGGTCGTCGGCAGCTCGGGAGCGGCGTACTTGGCGGAGGAGCCGCTCGGGCCGTTCGTCGCGGTGCGGTCGCCTCCGCACGCGTTCGTTGCGGTTTCTTCTCGAGGGGGCGCGCTGGCGGCGGTCACGAGCGACGGCACGCTCTTTAGCGGACGGGATTTCGGGGCGCGTTGGCGGAGCGCGTCCGGGCCGAGCGTGCAGGTGGTGGATGTGGCGCTCGCCGCGGAAGGAAGGGGCCTTGCGCTCGCGGTGCCGGAAACGTGGCTCGAAACCGAGGATGGCGGGCAGAGCTGGACAGCCGCCAACCTGCCGTCCGTCGGCGCGCGCCGTCTGACGGTCGATACGGCGGGGCACGTCGTCGTCGACGGGCTGTTTCGTCGCGCGCGTTTGTCGGAGGGGCGGTGGGTGACGGAGCCGGCGCGCGGCAGCGCGCGACTCTTGGCGACGGACCTCGGCCCTGCGCCGCGCGCGCGCGCGCTGGAGGCGCGCAGCGCGTTCCTGGATGGAAAGCGCTACGTGGCGCTGGAGCGGAGTGGCACGCCCAACGCGCGCAAGTGGCAGCTCCTTCGAGGTGAGCTCGGTGGACGGCTCGAGTCGCGGGACGTCCCGGAGCTCGCGCCGTGTCGCGAGCTGACGCTCGCCGGGGCAGGGCGGCACCTGGCCGTGTTGTGCGCCGAGAGCAGCGCGGCGAGCAGCAGCGGCCCGCTTCGCTTCTTCACGAGCGGAGACGGCGGTGAGACGTTTCGTCCGCGTGAGGTCGCTCTGCGCGGCATCGTGGGGCAATTGCGCGTCGCGGTGGACACGCGCGGCGTGGTGTTGGCGACGGGGTTGTGCGCGCCGCACTTGACGGCGACCGGCTGCGCCCCTCGCGGAACGTATCGCTTCGAGCCGGGAGACGAACGTCAGCTGGCCGTGGCGCTTCCGGGCCTCTCGGTGCCCGCCGCTTTGGCGTGGGGAAGCCCAGGGCGCGCCTACGCGGCGGGCGCGCGTGACAAGGACGGCCGCCTTTGGCTCTACGTCTCCGAGGACGGCGGCAAGAGCTTTCGACCGACCCCGGACGAGCTCTTGCCCGTGGTGCCGCAGGAGGGGCTTCGGAGCGACGACGACGTGCGGCTCGCGGTCGACGACGAAGGCGTGGTGTCTCTAGTGAGTTACCGGAGCGGTCGCGCGCTGCTCGTGACCACGGACGCCCGAGGCCGCGTGCTTTCTGCCGGAGAAGCGCCGGGGGGCGCCCGCTCGCTGTCGGCGGTCGGTTTGCACGCGCTCGCCGTGCAACCGGAGACGAACAGCATTTGGGAGTCGTTCGATGGCGGGGCGAGTTGGGAGCTCCTGGCTCCTCCGCGCAGTCTCTGCATGCCGCGCGTCGCGGGCGAACGCGAGTGTGAGCTGCCGCTCCAGTGCGGGATTGCGGGCTGCGTGCTGGGGAGCGCCCTGAGTCGTTTGGGGTGGGGCTCTCGGGGCGCGGGGAACATCGCGTCGCTTCCCGCAGTGTCGCCGGAAGGCGGAGCGGAACGCCGCTACAAGACGCCTCTTGCGTGTACCTTGAGCCGGCAGCCGTGGCAGGTGGTGCCGGGACTGAGCGACGCTCCTCGCGCGGCCGACGCCGCGCTCGGCTCCACCATGTGGGGCGGCGTCGGCGTGGACGCGGAGTCCGGCGCCGTGTGGGCCGTGCACGCAGCGTTCGGAACGACGGCGCTCACGCAGAAAACGCTCTTGGCTCCCGTTTCCGAGCCGACGCGCTACGCGCTCGCCGTGCTCCCTCAAGTCGAAGGGAGCGTAGCGCTGCGCTATGTCGTTCCGCGGAGCTCGCGGCGCGAAACGCACATTTCCGACGTCGAGGTGGCTTGGGACAACCGCCTCGAAAGCGTCGTGGCGCTCGGACGGTGGGCGGGGCCGGTGGCGCCTTTGCCCGGGGACTTTTCGGCGCGCGCCTCGCGCACGCTGCAGGCCGAGCCTGCGCTCTTGAGCATCGCTTCGGGGGGCGTGTACTTGCGGCTTCACAAGGGGCTCGGCGATCGCCAGCCCACGTACTTTTTCGACGGGCGCGGCGTACACGAGGTGCCGAGTGTTCCGTGGCCGGACGCGCTGCTTCGAGAATCCAGAACGGAAATGATGCGCATCGACGAACGCGACGTTCCGGTCGCGTTCGCCGAGGAAGGCGCGGTGCTCGCCTCGGCCCACCGCACGTCGCAGGGCTTCGACTTGAACGCCGTGACGCTGGGGCATCCGAACGCCATCCAAGCGGGGCTCGTGCAGTCGGTGTCCATCGCTTACACGGACAAAAAGCCCGGCTTTCTCGTGATTCAGAGCAAGCCCACGGGCACGTGGTGGAAAGCCTATTCGGTGCTGCCGAGCGCGAGCTCGGCCCCCGGAGGCTTGGCGCTGTCCGAGCCGCGGGCGGTGCCCTTGCAGGCGGATCTGCCGGATCCGCCTGCGCCGTGCAGCGACGATTCGCGCAAGCGCGACGCCCGGATCGTCTCGCCGGCGTTCCCGGGAAATCCGCACCCCGTCGTCATTTCGGACGCGAGCGAGGCGGATCGAGTGTTGGTCACGGAGCGCGCCGTTTTGCACGGCTCACCGAAGTCACCTTGCGTGGCCGTGTTCGATGCGGTCGCGCGCTCGTCCGGTTCGGCGCTGGGAGCCGCGGGACGAGGCGCGCCGCGGGTTTCGGCTCTCGTTCCGCTGGGTGATTTGGCGCACGCATGGGCGTTTCAGGTGGCGCGCCTCGCGGAAGGGCAGGTGACGGTGCAAGCGCGCCCCATGAGCTGCCGCTTCGACGAGTCGCTCACGATTCCGCGGGAGCTCTTGCCGGAGCTGGGTTCGTCGTCGCACGCGCTCGGCGGCGTTCGAGGGACCACCGGCGCGCGATGACGCCGGCGACGGTCAGCGCGTGCCAGGGACGCACGCCGCTCTGCTCCGTTGCGTAGACGGGTCGTACGGGGACCTCGGTCACGCGAAAGCCGCGCCGACCGAGCAAAATCAAGAGGTCGTTGGGGTAGCCGTAGCGAGGCCAAAGCTCTGCCCACGGCACGTGGCGCGCGGCGGACGCGGAGATCGCGGTGTAGCCGCACTGACTGTCGTCGATGTCGACGCGGGCGGCGAGGCGCGTCAGCCACGCCAACCCCTTGCCGGCGACGCGTCGTGGCAGCGGCATTCGCGTACACTCCGCGTGAACGAAGCGGTTGCCTTTGACGTAGTCCGCGCCGCCCTCCACCACGGCGTCGAGCAAGAGCGGCAGATCTGCGGGGTCCATTTGATTGTCGCCGGCCATGACGACGATGACGTCCGCGCCCTGCTCCAGCGCGTGAACGTAGCCCGTGGCCAAAGCAGCGCCGACGCCCTGGTTGACCTCGTGTCGCAGGAGGACCACGCGTTCACTGGCGAAGGCTTCGACGGCGCGGCTGGTGTCGTCGGGGCTTGCGTCGTCCACGACGAGGATGTGGTCCACGAAGCTCGGCATCGCGCGCAGCGTGGGCACGATGAGCGCCTCCTCCCGGAAGGCCGGTACGACGACCGCGACGCGCGCTCCTTTCCACACCGGCGCCTTCCGTAACGTGAGCGCCGCGGCAGTACAAGCGCTTCCGGGGAGGCGAGGCCGCTGTCCAACGTGCTAAAGCGCTGGGCATTCATGGTGAACCAGGACGACTCCGGGGGAGAAGGGCTCCCCGCTTCCGCCGCGGGCCAGGTCCCGGGGGCGAGCTCCGCCCCACGACCGCGGTTTCGTCGTGGTGCTTGGGTGCTCCTGGCGATCGCGGTCGTGCTCGTCGCGGCGTTCGTCTGGAGCCATGCGACGTACCCCAGCGACCGTACGCCGGAAGGCGCGTACCTGCGCGTCGTGTCGGCCGTGAACCGCGGCAAACCCGAAGCGTTTTTCGCCTACACGGAAGAAGCCGCGCAGCACGCGGCCTACACCATCCGTGACTACCGAAAGAAGGCGCAGGAGCGAATCATCGCGAGCTACCCCGAGCCCGAGCGCAAACTCTGGGTGGAGCGCTACCGACGCTTTGCGGAGGCGCCCGACGGGGCGGACGTGTTCGCGCTCTACGCGCACGAGCGCGGTTGGCTGGACCGCTTGCGTCGCGACATGTCCGGCATCGAGCGGGTGGAGGCGTCCGGAGAGCGCGCCAGCGTGCTCACGGTGCGGGGCACGCGTTATCCATTTCGTCGCCGACCGAACGGCATCTGGGGGCTCACCCTCTACACAGCCGCCCTCACCTCCGAGGCCGAGCGGGCTGCTCGCGACTACCGAATGGTCGAAAAAGCGGCAGAAGACTACGATCGCGCCAAGGGCCGCTGATCGTGAGCGAGCGCGTCGCCTCCCGAGGAATCTCCGTGGGAGGCGCGCGATCGAGCGGGCTCAGAGCCCGGCGGTCTTCTTGAGCTCGGTGTAGCTTTGCTCGGGCGTGGCCGTCGTTTCCACGGGCCGTCCTTCACCGTTCCAGCCGGGAGTGAGACGGCCAAAGGGGTCGCGCTTCCCTTCGAAGCCAGCCGACATGTCGCACAGGTTGGAAAAGCCGGCTTGTGAGAGCGCTGCGGCAGCCTTCGCGGAGCGCCCGCCCATTTTGCAGCCGAGCACGAGGGGGCGCTCTTTCGCGAACGTCGCCTGCATGACGGGGAGGAAGTCCGGGTTGGCGACCATGCCGCCGGCGCCAGCGTGGTTCAGTGGGACGTTGACGGCGCCGGGGACGTGCCCGGCGGTGAACTCTTGTTCGGTGCGCACGTCGACGTACGTGTAGCCCTCGGCGAGCAGCGTGATGGTTTCTTCGGGAGTGACGATTTTGATGTCCGACACGGGCAAATCCTTCTTTTCGACACTACTCGGGGCGCGCGCCTCGTGCCAGCGCAGGCCGGCCCGAGGAGGGCGCTGCGGGATGCCCGCCCGTTCGTGGCCCCCTCGAGGGCCGCTTTCGTCCAGCCCGCAGCTGCGCAGCGTACTCGGCGCTTCGGGGGCGCGCGCGCCATGATATGAGCGGATGACCGTGCTTACGCCTCTTGCACCTGACGCCGTTCGCTTGGTCCCGCTCGGCGGGCTCGGGGAAATCGGCATGAACTGCATGGCGATCGAGCAGGCGGACGGCATCGTGGTGGTGGACGCCGGGGTGGGCTTTCCCCATGACGACGTGGGCGTGCAGCTCGAACATCCGGACTTCACGTGGCTCGTGGAGCGCCGAGACCGAGTGAAAGGCGTGTTCATCACGCATGGTCATGAGGACCACATCGGCGCAGTGACGTTTCTCGAGCAGGCGCTCGGGCGCGCCGTGCCCATCCATGCGCCCCCGCACGCGCTCGAGCTCATCGAGCGGCGCTTCGCGGAGCGCAATCTCCCGTCCGATCACTTGGCTCGGGTGGAGCCCGGTCGCACCTACCGCGTGGGGCCCTTCGAAATCGAGCCCATTCCCGTCTCCCACTCGATCATCGACGCCACCGGCCTCGCCATCCGGAGCGCGGCGGGCCTCATCGTCCACACGGGGGATTTCGATCTGGACCCGGTGCAGCCCGCGGGCGATCCCATCGACGCCGCGCGGTTCGAGGCGCTCGGTGACGAAGGCGTGCGTCTCCTCTTGAGCGACAGCACGAACGTGGACGTGCCCGAGCGCCGCGGCTCCGAGGGCGAGGTGGGCGAAGCCCTCGAACGCCTCGTGCTCGGCGCGAGCAACCGCGTCGTCGTGGCGCTGTTTTCGAGCAACGTGCATCGCATCAAGCGACTCGGAGAAATCGCGAGAAAAAGCGGCCGTCGCCTTTGCTTTTTGGGGCGTAGCTTGACGACCCAGCACGACGCCGCTCGCTCTCTCCAGCGTCTCCGCATGCCGAGCGATCTCGTCATTGCGCCGGAGCTCGCCGCGAGCGTTCCCCGCGAGAGGCTCCTGGTGCTCGCTGGAGGAACGCAAGCGGAGCCCGGATCCGCGCTGCGCCGCATCGCCTCCGCGACCCATCAGCACTTGAAGCTGGAGCCCGGCGACACGGTCGTCTTTTCGTCTCGCATCATCCCCGGCAACGATCGCCCCGTGTTCGAGATGATGAACGATCTCCTTCGCAGGGGCGTGAAGGTGCACACACGGGTCTCCGATCCGGACGTACATACCAGCGGACATGCGGCGCGGGGCGAGCAGGAGCAAATGCTCGAGTGGGTGCGCCCGCAGGCGTTCTTGCCGGTTCACGGCACGTTGCACCACCTCTTGCGCCACGCAGAGGTGGCGCGAGAGCTCGGCGTGGCAGATGCGCTCGTCGTAGAGAACGGCACGCCGGTGCTTCTCGACTCCGACACGCCGCTCGTCGCGGAACCCTCGGTGCCGCACGGCGTCGTGCGCGTTGCCTGGGGTGGCCAGGTGCTCGGTGAGGCCACGCGACGAAAACGCGTGGAAATGGCGCGCACCGGGGTCGCGCTCGTCACCGTGGTGGTCACGCGCAAGCGCCGCATCCTCGAGGCGCCGCGCGTCAGCACCTGCGGCGTGCCCGGGGTGGATGACGACCCGAGCGCGCTGCGCCGCGTCGAAGTGGCCATCAGCGACGTCATCGAGCGTGTGGCGGAGTACCGCATGGACCGGCTCGATGACGTCGTGGCTCGCGCCGCGCGGCGCGAGCTCTTCGAGCTGACCGGAGTGCGGCCGCTGGTTCGGGTGCACCTCGTGGAGCGCGATTGATCGGAACCAGTGAGCGCGGGCGGAAGCCGAAGAAAGCGAGCGAACATGAAGAGCCTTCTTGCGGTCGGACACGGAAAGGCGTCGAGCGACCTCCTCGCGGCGGCGCTCGCGGCGGCCACGCTCACGGTGAGCGCCCTCGCGGCGTGTGACACGAGCAGACCGCCCACTTCTTCCGACGCGCCAAAGCCGGCGCCGCCCCAAGCGTCCGCGTCCGGACAAAGTGAGCAACCCGAGGCGCCCGCTCCGAGCAAACTGGCTGAACGCCCCTACCGGTTTCCCGCGCCGGAGCGCTTGATTGCCATCGGGGACCTGCACGGAGACTTGAAGTCCACCAAGGCCGCCCTTCGCCTGGGAGGAGCCATTGGCCCCGACGACCACTGGAGCGGAGGCAAGCTCGTCGTCGTCAACACGGGCGACCAACTCGACCGTGGCGACGAAGAGCGGGAAATCCTCGATCTCTTCGAGCGCCTGAAGGTGGAGGCGGCGCGCGCCGGCGGTGCGTTTCACGTGCTCAACGGAAACCACGAGCTGATGAACGCGCTCGGAGACTTCCGCTACGTGACGCCTCGTGGCTTTCGCGCCTTCGACGGGGTGACGCCACGTTCGCCGCTCGCCGACAGATTTCCGAGCGAATGGCAGGGGCGCGCGGGCGCGCTCCTGCCGGGGGGACACTACGCTACGGTTTTGGCCGATCGAGACATCGTCGCTGTCGTCGGCGACACTGCGTTCACGCACGGCGGCCTTCGGCCGCCGCACGTCGATCACGGAATCGAGCGCCTGAACGCAGAAGCGCGCGCGTTTTTGCTCGGCCAGACGACTCACCCCCCGCGCCTCGTGGTCGACCCCGAGGGGCCCCTCTGGACCCGCATTTACGGCGAAGGACAGCTCGACAAGGCAGCGTGCGCGGTGCTTTCGCGCACGCTGGAGAAGCTCGCCGTCAAGCGCTTGGTCATTGGCCACACGGTGCAGCGGGACGGCGCCAGCTCAGCCTGCGACGAGCGCGTGTGGCGCATCGACGTGGGGCTTTCGCACTACTACGGCGACGGCCCCATTCAGGTGCTGGAGATCGTACGCGAAGCGGGCGAGGACCGGGTGCGTATTCTCAGCGCTCCACGCGCCAAATAGAGCGCGCCTCGCCGCTTGGGTGCGGGGGCGGCACGCGGTCGAGTGGGCTTTCACCGAAAATGCGCGAAGCGCCATCGCCCGCGGGGCGATGGCGCTTCTTTGTGCGCTTGGCGTTGAGCTTGCGCTTCAGGCGTCGGGCGTGGACTCGCTGCGGAACAGCTCCACGGACTCGAGGACCTGGGGCTCCGTCGGGCGATCACTCGGGCCGCGCGGCACGCTGGCGATTTTCTTGACGACGTCTTGCCCCGCCACGACGCGTCCGAACACCGAGTGACGGCGGTCGAGGTGCGGCGTGGGACCCTCGGTGATGAAGAACTGCGAGCCGTTGGTGCCCGGACCGGCGTTGGCCATGGAAAGCACGCCGGGAGCGTCGTGGCGAAGCTCGGGGTGGAACTCATCGGCGAAGCGGTAGCCGGGACCACCCGTGCCCCAGCGCGAGGCGGCGGAGTCGTGGCGGCTCGTGGGGTCTCCCACCTGAACCATGAAGTCCGGGATGACGCGGTGGAACTTGACGCCCGCGTAGAGGGAGACGCCCTCCTTCGTGCTCCCGTCGACGGGATCCTTCCAGCCGATCGTTCCCTTCGCGAGGCCGACGAAATTGGCGACCGTGTTCGGCGCCCGCTTTTCCTCGAGCAGTACGACGATGTTGCCTTGGGTCGTCTTCAGGCGCGCGTAGAGCTGGCCGCTGCCGGGGACGTCGATTGCGGGAAACTGCATGTGTTCTCCTTCTTGGATCCGAATGGGGGCTACGAGCCATCAAGCTCGCAACGTACGACCCGCGAGTGGTTCCTCGCAGGTCGCACACGCGCTTGGCACGTGATCTTTGTGGTACACCTGGCTGCAGCGGGGGCAAAGACGCGCGTCGTCCTCGAACGCGATGACCTTGCCGCTCGCTTTGCAGCGACGGCCGGCCACTTGTGCGTCCAGAATGACTCGCTCCACGCCGGCGCTCGGGCTGGGGGCCGGAAGGCGTTCGGTGATGCTCTGCGGAACGTCCAGGACACCAGGCACGCGCGTCGCCGCTTCCTTCAGAGCCCACGCGGCAGACTGCGGGTGCGACTTGATCGAAAACGAGAGCGTCACGCCAGCGCCGCGAGCCACCAACTTGGTGCCCTCGATGCGCAGCGATTCCATGTCGCACCACGCGAGTCGATCGATGTCCTTGCCGCTCTCGATCGCCAGCCCGTCGTCTCCCACGCACACGGCCGTGATGGCCGGCTGCGAGAACCACAACGCGACGCCCAGTCCGAGACCGCCCACGGCCACCAAATAGGAGGCGTAGGCGAGTGGCGGGTCCTTGACCCAGAGCCCAAAGACGCCGGCGCCGAGCACCAGCGCGCCCACCATTCCAACGAGGGCCACCCAGGGCGCCAGGTAAGTGGAGCTGGCGGCGAAGCGCTGCTCCACGCGGCGGCGGGGGGCTTTTTTCGCGCGGGGCTCCTTGGCTTGGCTCTTGGTCTTTTGGGCCATCGGGGGCGCGAGCCTACTGCTCGCTCTCAGTGCTCACAAGCAGTCGAGCGAGCTGCCGAGCCTTGGTTTCTCGTACTGGACCGCGTCGCCTTCGAGAAAAACGCGTGGCTCGTGGGCGCCCTGCTTTTTCGCCGAGTCGGTTAAGCTCGGAGCCTTGAAGCAGCCCGAATCCCCGAGCTTCGGCCGACGCACGAGCTTTCTTCTCTACGCGCTGCCGCCCTTTACGGTGCTCGTCGTTGGTTTTGCTTTGCTCGTAGCGGGCCCCGCGCGGCCGCTCCTGTTTGCGCGGGTGCTGGGCGGACCGACCCTGGGCGTCGGCGATGCCTGGAGCGGCCGTGTGCAGCTCGTGTGGCGTGACGCGGACGTCGACACCCCGGCGGCGTTCACTCCGCTTCGCGTCGTGTGGTCGAGCGAAGGCAGCTCGACGCAATTCCGCACGACGACCGACGCCGATGGCTGGGCCGAAGTGCAGCTCGAGCGCCCTCATGGCGCGCGTTCGATGGAGATCGCGGTTTATGGCGGCGAGCGCGGCGTGCTCGCCGCGCGCGGCGCGCCGGTGCTTGCCGTAGAGCGCTGGCGAAAGGCGGCGCGGCGACGTTCCGGTCGAGTCGACGGCTCTCTCGAGGGGGGGGACGGCGCGACGAGGCTCGAGGTGCGTATTCCGAGCGGCGTGCTCGCCGTTCCGTTCGAAGAGCTCGTCTTGGTCCAGGCGAGTCGTCACGGTCAGCCCCTCCGCGGCGCGCGCGTCGAGTGGACGGTTCAAGGGCTCGACGTGCAGAACGCTTCGCCCGTCTTCACGGACGTAGACGGGATGGCTCGGCTTGCCGTCCGGCCACGGGAGCACGTCGTTTCCTTGGAGCTTCGCGTTCGCCCAGCTGAAGAGGCGGAGTCCGGTCGTTGGTTTTCGTACTTGCCCGTGGTGGCGGGGGCGCTCCGCCCGCGCGTCGACGGGGCCGATCTCGTGATCGAGTCACCCATCGTGCGCGATACCGCTTGGTATGCGTTCGTGAGCGAGCAAGGGCGCGGAAGGGGCGGGAGTATCGCCTTGCGCCCGAACGGCCGAGGCGGAGCAGAGGGGCGCGTGCCGCTCACCGAGTCCGGCGTGATGGCGCCGCCCGTGGTCGGTCGTTGGCTGGTCGTGTCCGGCGACGCGGACGGACGTTCGCCGAGCACGGTGGGCTGGCCTTGGGCTGACCAAGGGGTGACCTTCGACGCGTGGGACGCAGAGCTCTTGGACGGCGCGCGCTTCGGTGAGCGGCGTGAGGAGGCGCGTCGTCGTCGCGTCCGTTGGACGGTGGGCTGCTACTCCGTCGTCGCGGCGCTGCTTACGGCGGTGCTCTTCGTGCGGCGCATTCGGGCGGCGGAGCACGAGCTCGAGCGGCGTTTGGTGGACGCCGGGGCGCCGGACGCCGTTTCGGCGAGGGGACGTCTCACCGGGGGCTTGGTCGTGGGGACACTTTGCGTCCTTTTGGGCTTTTTGGTCGTGCTCCTCGTGAGCCTCGCGCGTGCGAGTTGAGCTGAGGCGCGGGCGGTTTCGGCCGTAGTGACATTCGGAGACCCGGTGCTAGAAGCCGGGCGGAGGTCGCTTGCCCAAACCAACGCGCCGCATCGAAGGCTTCCAGCGAGCGCACTGGCTTCGCTGGGGTCAGCTGCTGGGCGCACCGCGTGCTGGGGAGCCGCGCGGAGGCTTGCTCGTCGTCACGGCCCCGGAGTCTGGCGCACGCCGCGTGGTCCAGCTGGTCCATACCGAGCGAGGCCTGCTCGAGGTGTCGTCGCCCGACAGCGGGCGAGCGAGCGAACGGTTCGAAGACGACTCGGTCCTGGAGGATCTCGCGCGCCGTGAGGACGCGGCGTGGGCGTTTGCCCTCGACGAGGCGGCGTTGGTCGCCCTTCGCTCGTTCCTCGCTCCGGGGGGGCCGCGCTCCGACTATCTCGAGAGTGTCCTCGAGCTATGGGACACGCTCGTGGCGATGCAGCACGGCGGGGCTTTGAAGAGCTTTCCGCATCCGCTCGATTCGTGGCCCTTTTTGGCGGAAGTGTTGCCCTACGGGCTGGACGCAGCGCTCGGCGAGGGGCAGTCCGCGGTGGTTGCCATTTGGCGAGGAGGAGAGCTCCACACCGCGCTCGCCGTCCGCCGACGTCACGGAAAAATGGACGTGATGCTCGGGCCTGACGCGCTCGTCCCTTCCATGGGCTTGGTCTCCGGGGACTTTCGGCGGGACTACCGCTACCTCTCGGAGGCCGTGGCTCGAGAGCTCGGCCCGCTCGCTTTCGGGTTCTTCGGGCACTACGGCGCGGTCCGCGAGCTCTTGCGTCGCGAGAGCCCGCGCGCCTGGGCCGAAGCCATCGCGGCGCGAGACGTGATTATTTCTCCCATGAGCGCCGCGGTCGCGTTGCCCGTGGGGGTCGACGTCGGGCGCACATTTTTGCGCGGAGCCCGCTCCTTCTTGGGGGATCTGGGGCTTGGCAGTTTCATCCCGTCGGAGCTCAGCGTGCTCTTGGAGCCTACCGTCACTCGCCCGGACGTCCGGGATTTGATGGGATTCGATCCTTTCGAGCTGGTTCAGCTGGTTGCCGCGCCAGAGAGCAGTGCCGATTTGAGGAAAAGGGCCGTCCCTCAGGCGGCGCTGGGCGGGTAGAGTTCCGGCGTGGCGCCCCTGGGTCGAATTCGCCGACGTTTGACGCTGGCCATCGGGCTCACGGCGCTGATCCCGGTGCTCGTTTCCATCGGCCTGGTGGAAATCACCGTGCGGCAAACCTCGGCGCGCTTCTTCGTTCCAGAAATCGGGCAGCGCCTGGACCAATCGCTCGAGCTCTACCAAGAGCTCGCGCGCGCCATCAAAGCGCGCATGAGGAGCGAAGCGAGCGCCGTGGCGGCGGACCGCGAGCTTGCGGCAGCGCTCGCGTCACGAGACCGAACGCAGATCGAACAGAGGCTGCGCGCGCTCCTTGCGGCTCACCCCGAGGCCGTCTCACTCGGCGTCGTGAACGCGGACGGCGAAACGCTGGCCCTGGTGGACCGAGGAACACCGGTCGATCCGAAACGGGAAAAACAACTGACCGTGCGGCGCAGCTTGAGCGGGGAGTCGGTGCCGGACGAGCCACCGGCGCCCCTCGATGGAGCGAGCGCGCCACCTGCGCTGGACGATGGTTTCGAGGAGGACGTGACGCCGTCGGCGCCCGCGGATGCCCCGTCGCCTCTCGACGAGCCGGGGCAAGCCCCCGCGCCGCTGGATGCGCCGGGGGCTGACGGAGCCTCGGATGCTGCTACCCCCGCGGAGGACGAAGCGGGCGCGGCGCTCGGCGCGCCCTCCGGAGCGTCCGTCCCCGACGCTCCAGGGGAGAGCGGCGCGGACGGAAACGGAGACGGCGCCGACGAGGGCGTCGAGCTGGTCGCCGTATTCGCGACGAGCCGCATGCGCTTCGACCAGCACGCGCAGATGGGCCGCTTCGTCGACAGCTATCACAAGATCGAGCGGCGCCGAGCCGCTGACGAGCAGAGCTACGTCTTTGCTTTCGCGACGCTCCTCGGCCTCACCATTTTGGCCGCGATTGGGGTCGGTGTCCTCTTGGCGCGAAGCGTCTCGAAGCGCATCGACGAGCTGGCCGCGGCCACGGGGCGCGTGGGCGCAGGTGACCTGAGCGTGCGCGTGGACGAAAAAGGAGGCGACGAGCTGGCGGATCTGGCGCGCGCGTTCAACCGCATGCTCGCCGAGGTCGAGTCCAGTCGGGTGCGCATCGAGTACCTGCAGCGCATCGGCGCGTGGCAGGAAATGGCGCGTCGCTTGGCTCACGAAATCAAGAATCCGCTGACGCCCATCCAGCTCGCCGTACAAGAAATCGAGCGGCGCTACTCCGGCGGAGACGCCGCGTTCGGTCGCTTGCTCGGCACCACGCGCGAAATCGTCGAGGACGAAGTGGGTACGCTCCGACGCCTGGTCAGTGAGTTCTCGAGTTTTGCCCGCATGCCACGCGCCGAGCTCGAGCCCGGCGACTTGGCGGATCTCCTGCGACAGCAAGCCACGCGGCTCGAGCTAGGCGCGGGCGACGGCGAGGCGGACGACGTCGCGAGCGCTCTGCCGGCGCACGTTTCGTTCGAGCTGGACGTCGGCGTCGCCGAAGCGCCGGTGTACATGGATCGTCAAATGCTGGGGCGTGTGATTTCGAACCTCATTCGCAACGCCTCGGACGCCGTCCAGGGCGCTGAGCGCGGGCGCATCGCCATTCGGTTGAGTCGGGTGGAGGACCACTGGCTCGTCGACGTGGACGACGACGGGCCCGGCATCGCTCCCGAGCGTCGCGCCACCGTGTTCGATCCGTACGTCACCACCAAGGCCGAAGGCACCGGCCTCGGCCTCGCCATCGTGAAGAAAATCATCGTCGAGCATGGCGGTATGGTGGTCGCGCAAGAGTCGCCGTGGGGCGGCGCGCGCCTGCGAGTGCGCCTGCCCGTTCTGGGGAGCCCCGCCGCCGAGGCTGCGCTCTCTGCCAGTCGCTACGACACGCCTCCCGCGAGCCGACCCGCGCGAGTGATTGAGCCAACCCCCGCCGAAGCGCCGGAGCCGTCATGAGTCAGTTGCCCGCAAAAACCCTTGCCCCACGGCAAACTTGGTATCTGGGGGTGGTGCTCGGCGCCGTCGTCCTGGTGTTCGCCTTCGTGATTCTTCCGTACGTGGATCCAAAGCCTGCGTCGCCGGTCGGCCAAGAGGCTCCCGCCTTCGGTCTCGAGTTGCTCGCCGGCGGCGAGAAGGGCGACCGAGTGCGCCTGGCCGACCTTCGGGGGAACGTGGTGGTGCTCGACTTCTTCGCTAGCTGGTGTCTGCCATGTCGCGAGCAGGCTGTCGCCGTCGAACAAGTGGCTCGGGATTTCGCTGGAAAGGACGTTTACGTCTTGGGCGTCGGTACCAGCGACGGACGGGACGCGCTCATGAAGTTTCTTTCGGAAACGAAGTCGAGCTACCCGGCTGCGTTCGACGAAGGGAACGCCGTGGCGAACGCCTACGGCGTGAGCGCGCTGCCCACCCTCGTGGTGGTGGACCGCGCCGGCCGCATCGTCGACCGTCAAGCCCGAGTGGTGAGCAAGCGCGAGCTCAGCGAGGTCATCGAGTCGGCGCTGGCCGGCGAATGAGGTTGAAACGGCGCTCTTCGCTCTGACTGGGCGGCGCGCGCCACCGTGGTACAAGGGCGCCCCATGACGAGTCCATTCCTCGAGGCAGCACTACTCGGCATCCTGCAGGGGATCACCGAGTTCTTGCCGGTGTCCAGCGATGGGCATCTGGCGCTGGCCGGGATGCTCTTTCACGTGACCGGCGCCGGGCTCGCGCTCAACGTAACGCTTCACCTCGGCACGCTCTTGGCGACGGCCGTCGTGCTCCGAGAGCGGCTCGCCATCGCCTTCGTCGGAGGTCTCCGTGCCTTGCGCTCACCGCGCCTCTTTCACACGACGCCGGGTGGACAAGACGCGTTGGTGGTGCTCGTAGCGAGCTTGCCCACGGCGGTGATTGGGCTTGCGCTTCGCGACCACGTGGAGGCGCTTACGTCGTCTCCGGTCGCCGTCGGCTTTGGTTTTCTCTTCACGACCGGTGTGCTCGTCTCCACGCTCTTCACCTCGCGCGGCAACGTCGAGCACCCCAGCTGGAAGACCGCGCTCCTCATCGGAATGGCGCAGGGTCTGGCCGTCCTGCCCGGAGTTTCGCGCAGCGCCTCCACCATCGCCGTCGCCTTGTGGCTTGGTACGCAGCGTGGGCGGGCCTTCGAGCTCAGCATGCTCATGAGCTTGCCCGCGATCGTGGGCGCGTTGTTGCTCGAGCTGCCGCACGTGGCGGAGAGCCCGGGCGCGTTGATGCCGGCGCTCTTCGGAGCGGCGGTGGCCTTCGTGACGGGGGTTTTCGCGCTGCTTTCGCTGCAGCGTATCGTCGCCAGCGGCAGGTTTCCGTGGTTTGCGGCGTGGGTCGGACCGCTCGCCTTAGCGACCCTCGCGCTCGGCTTGGCCTGGCCGAGCTGAGCAAGCCGAGCCGCAAAGGGGGCGAACCGGGGGCCTCCGCGTTCGAACCGGGGGCCTCCGCGCGCACGCCGCCCTGTGGCCCCTTGCGCTCTTCTCGGGCCCTGGTTGACTTTGCGCCCCATGACCGAAGGCGCCTCCCAGCCCACTCAGCGAAAAAACGTCTACGCGGTGATCCTCGCTGGAGGCAGCGGCACTCGCTTCTGGCCGGCGTCGCGGCGGCTGCGTCCCAAGCAGCTCTTGCCGCTCGGCCCAAGCGCCCCAGAGAGCCTCATCGCGTCGACGGTGCGGCGCCTCGAGTCGCTCGTTCCTCCAGAGCGCGTCCTCATCGCGACGGGAGCGCACCTGGCTCCCGCCACCAAGCGTGAGCTGCCTTGGCTGCCCGAGAGCTCTTTCTTGGCGGAGCCGGCTGCGAAGAACACCGCGCCGTGCATCGGTTGGGCGACTCACGTGATCTTGCGCCGTGACCCCAATGCGCTCGTCCTCGTCCTGCCGAGCGACCAGCACATCGAAAACGTCCCCGAGTTCTTGCGTGTGGCCGAGCTCGCTCTTTCCGCGGCCGAGTCGGGCGCCATTGCGACGGTCGGCATCGTGCCGAGCCGTCCGGAGACGGGCTACGGCTACATCGAGGTGGGCGCTTCGCGCTCTTCAGGGGTCCACGGCGTCGCGCGCTTCGTCGAAAAGCCGACGCTCGAGCGCGCCGAGGAGTACGTCGCGAGCGGCAGCTACCTCTGGAACGCCGGCATGTTCTTCTTTCGCGCCGCCGACATGCGCCGCGCCTTCGAGACCCACTTGCCCCAAATGGCGGCGGGGCTCGCGCGCATCGACCGCGCCGCGCTCGAGGGAGCAGCGGCCGAGGAACGCGAGACCGAGAGCTTCTTCGCGAAGTGCGAATCCATCAGTATCGATTACGGCATCATGGAGCGCGAAGCGGACCTGGCCGTGGTGCCAGGGGACTACGGCTGGAGTGACCTCGGGAGTTGGGAGAGCGCCTGGGAGCTCTCTCCGAAGGACGCGAAAGGCAACGCCGCGCCGGAGTCGGCCGTGCTCGTGGACGCCGAGAACAACTTGGTGGCCGACCTCGGCACGGCCTCCGCGGGAGCCAAGCACAAGAAGGTGATCGCGCTCGTCGGAGTGAGTGATTTGTGTGTCGTGGAAACGGACGACGCTTTGTTGATCTTGCCGCGCGAGCGGTCGCAAGACGTGCGCGCCGTCGTGGACGAGCTGAAGAAGCGCGGCCAAGACGGGCTCGTCTGACCTCCGGCGACATTGCCGGAGCGGGGCGTTTCCCACGTGTTCAGGCGAGGGTGACGCGGGCGTCGAGGTAGACGTCTTGAATGGCGTGCAAGAGCTCGACGCCTTGCTGCATCGGACGTTGGAACGCCTTGCGGCCGCTGATGAGTCCCGCGCCGCCGGCGCGTTTGTTGATGACGGCGGTGCGTACTGCGTCCGCGAGATCGCTTTGGCCTTTGGACGAGCCGCCGCTGTTGATGAGGCCGATCCGCCCCATGTAACAGTTCGCCACCTGCCACCTGCACCAGTCGATGGGGTGGTCCTTCACCAGGCCGCCGTACACCAACTTGCTGGTCTTGCCGAACTGAACGGCCGGGTAGCCGCCGTTCTTGGTGGGCAATTTTTGCTTGATGAGGTCGGCGCCGAGGGTCACGCCGAGGTGGTTGGCTTGGCCCGTGAGGTCGGCGGCGTCTTCGTAGTTCTTTCCCTCCACGCTGAAGGCGGAGTTTCTCAGGTAGCACCAGAGCACCGTGAAGAGGCCCAGCGCGTGCGCCTCTTCGAAGGCAGCGCTCACCTCACGGATCTGGCGGCGGGACTCGGGTGAGCCGAAATACACGGTGGCGCCCACGCCGGCCGCGCCCAGGTTCCACGCTTGTCGAACGGAGCCGAACGGAGTTTGGTCGTGCGTGTTCGGGTACGACAAGAGCTCGTTGTGGTTCAGCTTCACGAGGAAGGGAATGCGGTGCGCGTACTTTCGTGAGCACGCGCCGAGCACGCCAAAGGTGCTCGCTACCGCGTTGCAGCCACCCTCGAGCGCGAGCTCCACGATGTTCACCGGATCGAAGTACTGCGGATTCGGAGCGAACGAAGCCGCCGCGGAGTGTTCGACGCCCTGGTCCACGGGCAGAATGGACAAGTAGCCGGTGCCTTTGAGGCGGCCGTGCCCGAACAGTGCTCCCAAGTTGCGGAGAGCTTGGGGCACTCGCTCGGTCGGCGCGTACACGCGTTCGATCACGTCGGGGCCCGGCGGTGAGAGCTGCTCTCGGGTGATGCCCTCACAGGTGTAGCTGAGCAACCCCTCGGCTTCCGACCCGAGCAACGAAAGTACGTCGGTCATTTTTCCCCCTTCACCCATCGAGCGTGTGCCGGCCTGTGGGAGAGCGCTAGCGTCACGTTTCCGGGCGCTCCAGCAGCGTTCGGGCTGCGTTTTTCGTTGGTCGGCCACTGCGGGTTGCCCGCGCATCCGCCGCGGCGAGCACTTCGCCGCGGGGCGGGGCGGGGGCTTGCCCTCAACGCTTGGTGCGTGGCGACGAGCGCTTCTTGGGCTTGTCCGCGGCGGGCGAGGGGAAGGCGCTACTGCCACCCAGGCTCGCGGTCAGCTTGCTTAGCTCGTCGCGCAGACGTGCGGCCGTCTCGAACTCGAGGTTCTCTGCGGCCACGAACATTTCCTGACGCAGCGCCTCCACGCGCTCGGCGATCGCCTCGGCGCTGTCGGGCGCGGCTTTCGCTTTCTTGTGGCCGTCGGCGGTCGTACGCGAGCCTTTGGGCACGGCGTAGTAGTCGGTCTGGCCGCCGGCGGGGCTGATGTCGTGGATGGCGCGCTTGACCGTAGCCGGCGTGATGCCGTGCGTTTCGTTGTAGGCGCGCTGAATCTCTCGGCGCCGCTCGGTCTCTTCCATCGCCTGCTTCATGGCGGCCGTGATGCGGTCGGCGTACATGAAGACCTGGCCGTTGGCGTTGCGCGCGGCGCGGCCGATGGTTTGGATGAGAGAGCGCGGGCTGCGAAGAAAGCCCTCTTTGTCTGCGTCCAAGATGGCGACCAAGCTCACTTCGGGCAGGTCGAGACCTTCGCGCAAGAGGTTGATGCCTACGAGCACGTCGAACTCGCCGGCGCGCAAATCCCGCAAGATTTCGATGCGCTCGAGGGTGTCGATGTCCGAGTGCAGGTAGCGGACGCGTACGCCGAGCTCCGTGTAGTACTCCGTGAGATCCTCGGCCATGCGCTTGGTGAGCGTGGTCACGAGCACGCGCTCGTCACGCGCTACGCGCCGACGGATTTCCGCCAAGAGATCGTCGACCTGGCCGCTGACGGGGCGCACGAAGACCTCGGGATCCAGGAGCCCGGTGGGGCGAATCAGCTGTTCGACGACGGCTTTGCCCGACTTTTCCAGCTCGTAGTCGCCGGGCGTCGCCGAGACGAACAGCGTGCGCCGCATGTGCTTTTCGAACTCGTCGAACTTGAGCGGGCGGTTGTCCAGCGCGCTCGGCAGGCGAAAGCCCCACTCGACCAGCGTTTCTTTGCGCGAGCGGTCGCCGCGGAACATGGCGCCCACCTGCGGCACCGTTTGGTGCGACTCGTCCATCACCAGCAAGAAGTCTTCTGGGAAATAGTCGATGAGCGTGGGCGGCGGATCACCGGGCGCGCGCCCCGACAGGTGGCGCGAGTAGTTCTCGATGCCTTGGACGAAGCCCATTTGCTCCATCATTTCGAGGTCGTACTGCGTGCGCTGCGCGAGGCGCTGCTTTTCGAGGAAGCGCCCCTCGCGGTCGTAGAAGTCCAGCCGTTCGCGCAGCTCGACGCGGATGGCGTCGATGGCCTTCTGCAGCTGTTGGCGAGGCGTGACGTAGTGCGAGCCAGGGTAAATGGCGTACTTGTCGAGACGCCCGAGCACCTTGCCGCGCACCGGGTCGACGAGGCTGAGCTCGTCGACTTCGTCGCCGAAGAACTCGATGCGGATCGCCGTTTTCTCTTCGTAGGCGGGGAACACTTCGACGACGTCGCCGCGCACGCGAAACGTGCCGCGGTGGAAATCCACGTCGTTGCGCTCGTATTGAATGTCGACCAGTCGGCGCAGGAGCTCGTCCCGCGCCAAAGACTCGCCCTTCACGATTTCGATGAGCAGGCCTTCGTAGCTCTCCGCCGAGCCGATGCCGTAAATGCAGCTCACGCTGGCGACGATGATGACGTCCGAGCGGGAGAGGAGCGCGTGCGTCGCCGCGTGACGCATACGATCGATCTGATCGTTGATGATGGCGTCCTTCTCGATGAACGTGTCCGTCGTGGGGATGTACGCCTCGGGCTGGTAGTAGTCGTAGTAGCTGACGAAGTACGCGACGGCGTTGTCCGGAAACAGCTCCTTCATTTCGCCGTACAGCTGCGCGGCGAGCGTCTTGTTGGGAGCCATGATCAGCGTCGGCTTGCCGAGCTGCTGAATCACGTTGGCGACCGTGAAGGTCTTGCCGCTGCCGGTGATGCCGAGCAACGTTTGGTGCCGCTCGCCGCGCTCGAGCCCCCCGAGGAGAGCTTCGATGGCCGCGGGCTGGTCACCCTTCGGCTGAAAGTCGCTGCGAAGACGAAACGGTGAGCTCATGAGCGAAGTCGGATCTGTTGGCGAAGGCAGGAGACGTGGGACGAAGATGGCCTACGGAAACTGCGCGATTCTGGGGAGGCCGGTGTCGTCAGGCCAACCGCGCGCGACGTTGAGCGCCTGCACGGCTTGCGTTGAGGCGCCGCGGGCGAGGTTGTCGATGGCGCCCATGGCGAGCACGAGTCCGGTGCGGTCGTCCACTGCGTATGCCACGTGTGCGCGCGCGCTGCCGCGCACCCAGAGGGTGTCGGGGAGGCGCCCCTCGGGGAGCACGCTGACGAGACCTTGGGCGTACAGCTCGCGGGCCGCGGCGCGGCACTGGTCCGCGGTGACGCCGGGGCGCGCCTTGGCGTACGTGGTGGAAAGAATTCCGCGCACCATCGGCGTGAGCTGAGGCGTAAAGGTGACGCGCACGTCGGAGGCCGCTGCTCGTGAGAGCTCCTGCTCCATTTCGGGGGTGTGCCGGTGCGTCCCTGCGACCTTGTAAGGGCGGATGCCCTCCGACGTTTCGGGGAAATGGTACGCCGCGCCCGGGCTGCGACCGCCTCCGCTCACGCCGCTCTTGCCGTCCACGATGAGCGGCTGCGACGCGTCGATGAGCCCAGCTCGAAGAAGCGGGGCGAGCGGCAGCACGGCGCTCGTCGGATAGCAGCCCGGGCCCGCGATGAGTCGCGCTCCGGCGAGCTCTTCGCGGTGAAGCTCGGGGCAGCCGTAGACCGCTTGCGGCAGCAAATCCGGTCGCGGGTGTTCGCCGTACCAGCTCTGGTACGTGGCCAGATCCCGCAGACGGAAGTCCGCGGACAAGTCGACGACCTGGACGCCCGCGTCCAGCAGAGCTCCGCCCAAACGAGCGCTCGCGGCGTGGGGCAGCGCGGTGAAAGCAACGTCGATGCGCCCCGATAACTCGGCCGCACCTTCCGGCGCGAGCGACTCGAGCACCATCTCACCGAGGCCGGGCACGCCTTCCGTCGAAGGGACGACCTCAGCGAGGGTTTTCCCCGCCTTTTCGCGCGCCGCGACGAACGTGAGCTCGAGGTGAGGGTGCGCGTCGATGAGCCGAATGAGCTCGGAGCCGGTGTACCCACCAGCGCCGATGATGCCTGCGCGAAGTCGAGTCATGTCGTCTGTGCTCGTGATGAAGTTGCGTGTTCGGGCACCGTCGTGCGGACTCTGCCACGAGGAAGTGAGCCCGACGCCGCGCGGACGGTGTCCCCCAATCAAACCGGAAAGTCGCTCGAGAGGACGATCGAAAGAGGGCGGCTCGAACCTGAGGGGAGGGCGCGAGGCAGGCCCGGGTTTCGCATAACGCGCGCCGGGCAAAATGGCAAAACGCGGCCCGCTCGTGCGGACCGCGTTTTTTCTGGGAAGGCGGCCCTGGCGGAAATCCACCCGGACGCGCCTCGTCGAACGGAAGCTCAGCGCTTGGAGAACTGGAACTTCTTGCGGGCGCCCGGCTGACCGGGCTTCTTGCGCTCTTTCTCACGCGAGTCGCGCGTGAGGAAGCCGGCGCGCTTGAGCGCCTTGCGACGCTCGTTGTCCTCGCTGATGAGGGCGCGAGCGACACCGTGACGAACGGCCTCGGCCTGCGCGGCGTGACCGCCGCCGGCCACGGTGGCCTTCACGTCGTACTTGTCGGCGAGCTCCAGGAGCTCGAGCGACTGACGCGCGACCATGCGGGACGTTTCGCGCTCGAAGTACTCGTCGGCGGAGCGCTGGTTGACGGTGATGACCCCGGTGCCCGGGGTGATCCAAACGCGCGCGACCGCGGTCTTGCGCTTGCCAGTGGCGTAAACGGCGTTCTCACTCATGGCTGGTTCCTTGGATCACAGGGACAGGTTCTCGGGCTTTTGCGCGACGTGCGGATGCTCCGTGCCGGCATAGACCTTGAGCTTCTTGATGAGCTGGCGACCCAGCACGTTCTTGGGGAGCATGCCCTTGACCGCGTGGCGGATGGGGAGCTCGGGGTTGCGCACGACGGCGTCGGCGAAGGACTGGGACTTCAGGTGTCCCGGCACGCCGCTGTGGCTGTAGTACTGCTTTTGGTCGGCTTTGCTGCCGGTGACCTTCACCTTGTCGGCGTTGATCACGATGACGAAGTCACCGGTGTCCACGTGGGGCGTGAACGTCGGCTTGTGCTTTCCGCGCAGCACGGTGGCGATCTTGCTGGCGACGCGTCCCAGGGGCTGGTTCGCGGCGTCCACGATCCACCACTTGCGCGCCAGCAGGGCTTCCGCGGGCTTTGCTTGATAGGTTCGCATGACGGGTCCGATTTCTGACAGGGTCCGTGGTCAGTAGGGACCCCGCCAGGTTTTCGTCTTCCGTTTTTCCGCGGGCTCGCTCGAAGAACGGCGCGGAAAAAGCGACCAAACGTCTGCCGGGTTGGGCCCCAATCCCGGGAGCGCAGTCCTTTGGCGAAAGCGCCGCGGACCTGCCCACCGAGCGGGTCTCCCTCTTGCCTTGGAACCAGCGGTGGTTTCGAAAAACCAGGGCCGAAAGGCCCGCGGCCACGAGTGCCGTCCAGGTCCCAGGTATCGGGGGGCGGCTGTACTAGCTACTGCTCGGGGGGCCGTCAAGCGGGGCTCGAGGAGGCCGAGCCAGCGTTCCCGGAGCTTGCCTCGAAAGAACGGACTCGGCCAGGGCCGCGCCGTGGGCCATTCACTCGGGCTGCGGGCGCGCGAGGCCCCTCATTTCTGCCTTTTGGGGCGCCGCTCGGGGGCCACGTTCCTCCCGAGCTCGCGGCTGGGGCGCGAAAGGGTCGCGCTCGCGCTAAATCGATCGGACAATTCCAGATACTTGCGCCCTACCTCTTCTTCCATGGCTCCTAGCGTCCACAGTCGACTCCTCGAACGGATGGTGGCCGATGGCCTCATCACCCCGGAACAGCACGAAGCCGTCCTGAATCACATGCAGGCGTTCGGTGACCGGGTGGAGGAATCCCTCCTCGACACGAACTCGGTCACGGAAAGCAGCCTTCTGAAGTATCTGGCGGGTATCTACAAGACTCGCTTCGTTTCGACGGAAAAGCTCGCCAAGGCGGACATCGATCGTCTGACTCTGGACAAGGTGCCGAAGAAGCTGGCGTCGCAACACGGGGTGTTCCCGGTCTTGTTCGACGCCAAGCAGAGCGCGCTCAGCATCGTCACGGCAGACCCGCACAACCCCGCCGTGCTCGACGAAATTCGCCTCGTCTCCGGCGTGAAGGAAGTGCGCGCTTTCGTGGCGCGTCCGCGCGCCGTGCGCGCCGCGGTCGCCAAGGCGTACAACGGGGACATTCACGCGTTCGCCACGCTCGACAAGGACGCTCACCAGCAGTTCACCTCGATGCTGGACGTCTACGAGCGCAACTTGATGAGCGACGAGACCATGGCGGTCGCGCTCGCCAAAGAGGACCGCCAGCGCGAGCGCGTCATCAGCGCCGAGGAGCTGGAGTCGGGGCCCGCCAAGGGCAGCCGCGGCGTGCAAGACAAGGGCTACGTCGAGACGCTCAACGTACTGGTGAGCTTGCTCGAAAACTCACGCACGGATCTGCGTGGTCACTCCGCGCACGTGGCGCGCCTCATCCGCAAGATCGCCGAGCGCATCGGGCTCAGCGAGAGCCAGCTCACGCAGTTTCAGATCGCTGCGTACATTCACGATCTGGGCAAGGCCGGCGCCTATCACCTGACCGCGCTCAACGTGGCGGAGTACGAAGGACACGCCACGAGCGCGCGGAAGGTCGTGTTTTCCCCGACGCAGCTCATGGAGGCCGTCGGTTTACCCTACGACGCAAAGTCGGCGGTCGAGGCGATGTACGAGCGCTTCGACGGTCAGGGGTTTCCCAAGGGCCTCAAGGCCAAGGACATTCCGCTCGGCGCGCGCGTGCTCGCCATCGCGGACACCTACGCGGATCTGACGCAGAACCCACGCAACCCATTTCGCAAGCGTTTGTCGCCCGTGGAGGCGTGCGACGTGCTCGACCGTTACAAGCGAACGGTCTTCGACCCGAACTTGGTCGACCTCTTCCGTCACACCGTGAGCGGCGAGGACCTCAAGGCGCGCCTTCTCGCCAACCGCCACCGCGCCATCATCGTGGATCCGGATCCCGAGGAAACGACGGTGCTCGAGCTGCGCATGGTGGAGCAGGGCTTCGAGGTGCAGCAAGCGCGCACGACGGATCAAGCGCTGCAGTACTTGCAGGGCGGCGACTTCGACATCGTCGTCAGCGAGTTGGATTTGAAGCCGAGCGATGGCTTTGCTCTCTTGGCCGAGGCGCGCAAGCACGCCTTCGGGCAAAAGCTGCCGTGGATCATCGTGACCAGCCGCGTGGCGAGCGAGGACGCGCGGCGCGCGTTCGAGCTCGGCGCCGCGGACTTCATGACGAAGCCGGTGAGTGCGGACCTCTTGGTCGCCAAGCTGAAGCAAATCATGGAGCGCGAGGCGGTGGCGCGCGGCGCGAGCCGCGGCGTGTCGGGCTCACTTACGGAAATGGGTCTGCCCGACATGGTCCAAGTGCTCTGGCACGGTCGAAAGACCGGCTCGCTGAAAATCCGCGCCAAGAAAGAAGGCGGAGAAATTCACTTCGTGGACGGCCAGGTGTGGAACGCCATGTGGGGGAGTCTGCGCGGCGAAGAGGCGGTTTACGCCATGCTCGGCTTGAACGAGGGCACCTTCGCGCTCGACCCGAACTACAAGGCGGACTCCCAGGTGATACAAGCAAGCCCCGAGGCGCTGCTCCTCGAGGGGATGCGCCGCTTGGACGAGCAGACGCGCTGAACCTGCGCGTGAGGTGCCGCGATGCTCCCGTACGTTAGCGTTGGGCGGCACGACTACTCCGGACGACTTGCGCCTACCATTGCGCCATCCGGGCTCCTGGTCAGCGGCCTGTGAGCGCCTTCGGCGCTTACGCGGGGACGTGCCCTCGTGCTACGGTGGGGCTGCACTCGAACGCCAACCACGACCTGACTTCGATGCCGCCGCCGCTCCTCGGATACAACAACAACGTCCGTCATCGGGGCAGAATCTTCCACATCCAAACAGAAGATTCCGGCGTCCAGAATCCTCGCATCATGACGCATCTGTTCGCCGACGGCGGACGCATCGTGAAGTCGACGCGCACGGATTACTCGGAGCACCTCGGTCGTGAGGACACCGTGGAGGTCGTGCGCGGCCTGATGAAGGAGCAGCACAAGGCCATGTTCGTGGCGCTGCGCTGCGGAGAATTCGATGCGCTCATCGGCTTCGACGCGGCTCCCGGGGCCGGTCCGAGCAGCGACGGCGCTCGTCGTCGGGCCGAAGACGTCGCACCCCCGAGCGCGGCGCAGCCTTCGAGCAGCGGCCAACCCTCGAGTGCCTCGAGCGCGACGCAGCTCGCGTCCGCTCGCGAAGGCGCCGCTCGCGAAGGCGCCGCTCGCGAAGTCATGGTTCCTCCGGCGGCCGAGGCCGCGGGCGTGCCTCCGCTTGGCGCGTCCATGGCAGCTTCTTCGTCGGGCGTGCTGGCGTCCGCGGCTTCGCCTGCCGGAGAGTCAGCGCGGCCGCAGAGCTCGGCTGCACCCGAATTGACCGTGTCTTCGGAGGCATTTTCGCCCGCCGCGTCGGCGTCGCCGGTCGATGCAAGCTTGCCTGCCGCGTCGGCGGTCGATGCGAGCTCGCCTGCGGTCGTTTCGCGCAAAGGGTCGCGTCGCCCGCCCAAAGACGACGCGCGCGTAGCGGAGCCCGTTCGCCCCGACACCGGGCGCCCCTATGCCGCGCCTCGTCCTGCCTCCATCTTTGCGGACGCGCCGCAAGCGGGGGAGAGCTTGTTCGGCGGTTCGTCGCTCGACGAAAAGTCGCTCGACTTGGCCATCCTGAGCTACCTGTCCGAGGACGACGAAACCGCCTGAGGACGGTTCGAGCAGCTCGGGGGCGGCCGAGCGCGTCGTCGTGCGGTGCTCCCGCACTACGCAAACGCTCGCTCGCGCTAGGTCGTCAAAACGAGCCGCGGAGCGCGACCGAAGCAGGACCAATGACGGCGGTGAGAGGCTTGTTCGCGGCCGCGGTTTTGCGCTCGGGGGGAGTCGAGTCGGTCAAAATCAGCACCACTCCGCCGACTCCAATCGCGGCACCGGCGATGCTGAAGACGGTGGACATGGTGGCGAGGCTTTCTCCGGACTCGAGGTCGTCCGCGTAAGCTTCGTCGCAACGGTTCTTGTCCGGGCAGTTTTCCTCGAGGGACTTTTCCTTGCCCCAAGCCATCAGGCCCGTGACGCCGCCTGCGATGAGCAGCGCTCCTCCGAGGCCGACGCCGGTGTATCCCAAAATGCGTTGGGTCGAGGTGCCGCCGCTGTGACGAACGGGATCTACGCTACTCGAGACCCCGTCCGAGGTGAGCCGGGCGTGAGGATCCACCGCGAGGGTCAGCTCGACGGTTTCGTTCGCTCCTTCCGTCAGCAGCACCGTTTGCTTGGCGGTGATGTAGCCGGGTGCGCTGGCGACCACCTCCCGCTCTCCTGGATCGGTCGGGCGCGCCGCGCCGATGAGCGCGTTCGACACGGGCGCACCACTCACGGTGACCTCGAGCCCCGGCGTGCCCTCGGGCGCAATGACGATGGTGAGCCGCGCAATTTTTGGCAGCGCCTCGGCGAGCACCTCGCGCGCGCGCTCTTGCGCACGAACGAAGGCGGGGGGCGCGTTGTCCGCCAGCTGTTCACGCGCGACGCGGTTCAGGTTTTCCGTGCCCTCCACCACGCGCCCCACACGCACCTGACACTCCCCGAGCGTCCCCAAGATCGTGGGCGCGTGAAAGAGAGTCTCCGCGCGCTCCAAGAGCGGGATGGCCGCCGCGCAGTCGTCCTGCTGGGCGAGCTGAATGCCCTGAATACCGAGCTCGCGCGCAGCGGCCTTGTTTTCGGCCGAGCCCTCTGCAGAAGCGGCCACGGTCCAAGTCGTCACCGCGAGGAACAAGCTGGGCAACATCGAAAGCGGAAGCCGGGAACGCATGAAACGTGGCGTCACGATTGCACAAGTCCTTTCGCTCCGGAACCGCTTCCACGAAGAGTGCGCGCAGGCAAAAACGGCCAGCCGCGCGGCTGACGAAGACATTCAGAAGCCCAAATCAGGCACGGGGGCTGGTTTGCTCGACGGCGGAGCAAGCACCTTTTCTGGCGCCGCTTTGGCGCTGCTTTGCGTTGCCGGCTTGGATGGCGGGGTGGCGCTCTGCGTCGGCGTTTTCACGAGCGCGGCTTTCGGAGGCTTGCTCGTCGGCTGGGTGGTTTTGGGCGGCTTGGCACTGGCCGCGGGAAGTGGAGCCGCCTCTGACGTTGGGGCAGGTGTGGCCGATGGCGGCGCCTCGACGCTGCTCTTCGCCGCGGCTTCTTCCGTGCGCGCTGGGCTGGCGAGGGGCGCGACCACGTCTTCCCGAACGCCAGACGAGGGTTGGCTGGGTGCCACCTGCGAGCGGCCTGCGCTTGCGCCTGGCTCCGCGCCGCGCGTCGACACCACCACCAATGCGGTGAGACCCACGAAGCCCACCCCCGCCGCGACCAACCACGGCACCTTCGATTTGGTGGGAGCTTGGTGGACCGTCATGATGGCGGGGCTGGCGCTCGAGAGCCCGGCGACGCTCTTGGCGGTGGCGTAGGAAGGGGCGGTTTCGGTGAGCTTGCGGGGCGCGACCCCCGCGGCTGCTTGCGTCTGCGCGTACGAGCTCAGAGACGCGCCAGGCAGGCTGCCTTCGACCATGGAATGGCGTCCGCTCACCACCCCAGCGGCCTCGGCGAGGGCTTCCACCATTTCGTCTGCGTGAGCGAAGCGGTCCTCCGGATCCCGAGCGCAGGCCTTTTCGAACCATTGTTCGAGCGAGGGCGGCACCCAGGGCGCGGCATCCCGCAAGGACGGCAGAGGCTCGGTGCAAATGGACACCAGGAGGTCGCCGAACGAGGCGCCATCGAAGGCGTAGGTTCCGGTGACCATGTTGTAGACCACCATACCGAGGGAATAGAGGTCCGCCCGGTGGTCCACGCTGCTGGCGCCGCGCACCTGTTCGGGGCTCATGAAGAGCGGCGTGCCGAGCACGGTGCCCGTCTTGGTCGTCGACTTTTCGCCGTAGTCCTCCATTTTGGCGATGCCGAAATCGAGCACCTTGGCAATCCAGCCGAATTCGTCGTCGTCCTCGCTCTGCGTGATGAAGACGTTGGCGGGCTTGAGGTCGCGATGAATGATGCCGCGCGAGTGGGCGCGGCTCAGGGCGCGCCCGATGTGCTTGGCGATGCGCGTCGCTTCGGCGAGCGGAATGCTGCCACACCGCGCGATGCGGTCCTCGAGGCATTCTCCCTCGAGGTACTCCATGACGATGTAGGGCAGGCCGTCCGGCGTTTCCCCATCGTCGTAGACGCCGACGACGTAGCGTGAACGGAGCCGCGCGGCGGCCTTGGCCTCCGTGCTGAAGCGCCGCCGGAGCTCCGTGGAGGTGGCGTGCTCACGGGAAATGATTTTGATGGCGACGCGCTGGTCGAGCGTGAGGTGCAGGGCAGACCACACCGTACCCATCGCTCCACGGCCAATCTCGAACTCGAGCCGGTACTTGTCCGCGAGCAGGGTCCCCGGTTGAACCGAGGATTGTTTGGCGAGGGATGAATTGGACTCCGTCATGACGCAGGGCGAGTCTGGGGCGTCAGTGAGGCCCTCTCCCGAATCGGGGAAGTTTACGGAAGGGGCGGGAGGAATGCCTACGGTTCCGGGAGAGAAATTCCGCCCGTCGCCGTTCGGCCGCGTTTCTTTTCGTTTTCTTCTGGAGCCGCTGGGGTGCCGCCCGGACGTTTCACTTCCTTCGAGCTCCGCGAGGGAGGTCTGCGCCCTGGATGGAAACGGAAGGAGCTGGCGTCGAGTGTAGGGGGCCAGCGGCACCTTGATTATCGAAAGCGTGCGTGCCAACTTGCGGCCCGCTTCGGCGGTGTGCGCTCGGTCTTCGGGAGTCACCGCGGAAGAAGACCTGCCCGGCGAGGTAGCCAAGCGGTTAGGCAACGGTTTGCAAAACCGTCACACGCCGGTTCGAATCCGGTCCTCGCCTCCAAGAATGCAGCAGAAACACCAGGGCTCGTCCCTGGTGTTTTCGTTCGTGGGGTTCGGAGGTGTGCCCGCAGGGCCCGCCCGCTGCGAGCGCTCACGCCTGTGAGCAGCCTCGGGGCGCGACCGGTGGGGGGGCTCTTCACACTTGGTGGTGGGCCAGGGGCGCGCGCCATGACGCGACGTGAACGTTCCGACAACGCCCGCCGTTAGGAGGTTCGAAGCAAATCAGGGGGACGTCCAAGATGAGCTCAGAGTCGCCCGAGGCCCTTCACCCCCCTTTGGATCCGGAGGAGTCGCTCGACCTCCTATTTCAGCACTTGGGTACGCGGCAGCACGGCCTTACGTCGCGAGAAGCCGCGCGTCGGCTCGAGCAGCACGGCACGAACGAGATCCGCCGAAAGGAAACGCGGAAACACGGCAAGGACTTGCTGCGGCAGTTCAGTCACCCGCTTGCCGCGTTGCTTTGGGTAGCTGCTGGCTTCGCCTTGTTCGCGGGCATCGTAGCCCTGGCGATGGCCATCGTGGTCGTCATCGCTCTGAACGCCTTGTTTGCGTTCGTGCAAGAGCTGCAGGCCGAGCGAGCCACGGAGGCGCTCCAAAAATACTTGCCACAACTGGCGCGTGTGCGCCGCGACGGTCGCGACCTCGAAGTACCCGCCAATACGCTCGTGCCGGGAGACGTTCTACTCATCTCCGAAGGCGAGCGTCTCTCCGCCGATGCTCGGCTGATCGAGGGATCCGTGGAGCTCGATGCATCCGCGCTGACGGGCGAGTCGCAGCCGATCGCCCGCAGCGCGCGTCGCTCGGAGAGGTCGCCATCCCCACTCGAATCGGAGGACCTCGTATTTTCTGGAACGATGTGCGTCGGCGGTGAGGCCGTGGCGGTGGTGTACGCGACCGGGATGGCGACGCAACTCGGACGGGTGGCGGCATTGTCGCAGCGCGTCCGCTCCGACGTCAGTCCGCTCCAGGAACAGGTAGACCGAGTCGCGAAGCTCATCGCCATCATCGCCGTCTGCGCGGGGGCTGCTTTTTACGTCGTCGGCACGTTGTTCGCCGGCCTTCCGCGGGACGCCTCGGTCAACTTCGCGATCGGCCTCTTGGTTGCGAACGTGCCCGAGGGACTGCTCCCGACGATCACGCTCGCCCTGGCCGTCGGAGTGCGTCGGATGGCGCGCCAGAAGGCCTTGGTCAAGCGCCTCACGGCGGTCGAGACTCTGGGGTCGACCGACGTCATCTGCACGGACAAGACCGGCACCCTGACCGAAGGAACGATGAACGTTCGAGCGTTCTGGGCGGACGGAGCCGAGATCGCGGTCAGCGCCGATTCAAGAACGTCACCGACAGAGCCTCTGCGCTCGCTCCTGCGCATCGCGGTCCGTTGCAACAACGCCAGCCTCGAGAGGGACGAAGGCGGCTGGCGACGGCGTGGGGACCCGAGCGAGAGCGCCTTGCTCCTCGCTTCGGACTCGCTGGGCTTTCCCGTGGAGGACGCGCTCGCCGCACGGGGAACGTACCGCAAGCGCCTGTTTCACTTCGACGCGCGTTTCAAGCGGATGACGACGCTGGACGCGGAAGAGGACGGTCGTGCCTGGTATCACACCAAGGGCGCTCCCCTCGAGCTCTTGGCGCGCTGCGCGAACATGCGCACCGAAGCTGGTGACGTGCCCCTCGACGAAGAGCGCAGAGCGCAAATCGCGAGCTCCTTCGAGCGGTACGCGGCTGCCGGAATGCGAGTGCTCGGCTTTGCCGAGCGTCCCTGGAACGGAGACGTGACGGAGGAGAGAAGCGCTGCCGAATCGGCCCTCGTCTTCGTGGGGTTGGCGGTGCTCGAGGACCCGCCGCGCCGCGGAGTGCGCGCTGCGGTGCTCCGATGCAAGCGCGCGGGGATACGAATCATCGTCGTCACGGGAGACCACGGTCTGACGGCAGCGGCCATCGCGCGGGAGGTCGGCATCTCGTCAGGCACTCCGCGAATCGTCAGCGGCGCTTCCGTAGACACCATGTCCGAGGCCGAGCTGGACGCACTCCTCGCTGCGCCCGGAGACCTCATCGTCGCGCGCAGCAACCCCGAGACGAAGCTTCACCTCGTGGATGCTCTCCGCGCGCGGGGGCACACGGTCGCCATGACCGGCGACGGCGTGAACGATGCGCCCGCGTTGCGGCGAGCCGACATCGGCGTGGCAATGGGCGCAAGCGGAACGGAGGTGGCACGCGAGGCCGCGACGATGGTGCTCACCGACGACGACTTCGGCTCGATCGTTGCCGCCATCGAAGAGGGCCGCGTCGTCTACGAGAACATTCGCAAGTTCATCACGTACATTTTCGCGCACACGACTCCGGAGTTGGTCCCGTTCATCGTCTTTGCCGTTTCCGGTGGTGCCGTCCCCTTGCCGCTCACCGCGCTCCAGATACTCGCAATCGATCTCGGCACGGAGACCCTGCCCGCCCTGGCGCTCGGTCGAGAGCCCGCCGAGCCGGGGATTCTCTCGGCGCCACCACGAAAACGCGACGTGGGCATCGTCGATCGGGTGATGCTGGTTCGAGCCTGGTTTTGGCTCGGAATCCTCGAGGCCGCGCTCGTCATGGGCGGTTTTTTCTACGTTCTGTACGAAGCTGGATGGTCTTGGGGCGCGTCGGTTGCACCGGGCACCTCTCTCGGCTCGGCGCATACGACTGCGATGACCATGACGTTTACGGGGATCGTAGCGTGTCAGATCGGCACGGCGTTCGCGGTTCGCTCCAGACGCGCGTCGTTGCGCGAGATCGGAGTGTTTTCGAACCGATTGCTGCTCTGGGGAATCGCCTTCGAGATCGCCGTCACAGCGGCCATCGTCTACGTGCCCACGTTACAGGACGTTTTCGATACCGCGCCCTTGGGCGCTGGCCACTTGCTCCTCCTGGCGACGTTTCCGTTCATCGTGTGGGGCAGTGACGAGCTTCATCGCTGGGTGCGCCGCCGTCACTCGACGAGTCTCCACGTACGAACTGCCGCGTGAGCGTCCTCGTGGGCGCTTCGTCGAGGTTCGGGCAGTACGGGCCGCGACTCCAGCTGACTCAGTCTGGACTCGGACCACGAGCGAGCAAGCCTGCGCGTGTAACTCGTTTCGGATGACCCGCAGCGCTCGATGGCGCCGATGCGCGCGCGGTCGCATGCCAAAGGTGCGATGCTGCCAAGAGTTACCATTCATCGCTTCTGCGGCGCACCGTTCACGAACCTGGAGAACTATCGACCCCTCGTCGGTGACGCCTTGCTCGAGGAGCTCTCCAGCCTTGCCCGGGAGCTGAAGGGCGTCCGCGTGTGTCACATCAACTCCACGGGATACGGAGGCGGAGTAGCAGAGCTCCTTTCGCGCCACGTTCCGCTTGCCCGAGCGAACGGCATCGAGGCGGACTGGCGGCTCATTCAAGGTACGACCGACTTCTTTACGGTGACCAAAGCCATGCACAACGCTCTGCAAGGGGGAGCGTACGCCTTGTCCGAAATGGACAAGGCCATCTACCTGCACGTGAACCGGGAGAGCGCCAAAGCGCTACCTGAGGACTACGACCTCTGCGTGGTCCATGACCCCCAACCGGCCGCGCTCCGTGACGCCGTTGCGGGCTCCAGGGCCAAGTGGGTTTGGCGGTGCCACATCGACACTTCGTCGCCGAACGCAGCCGTCGCCGAGTTCCTCATCCCCTACCTGAGGGCCTACGACGCATTCGTGTTCACGATGCCGGAGTTCTTGCTTCCGGGCCTTCAAGGTCAGCGGGTCGCCTTCATTGCGCCGGCCATCGATCCCCTCTCGACGAAAAACATGTCCCTCCCCGCCAGCCTCTGCAGCGAGGTCGTGGCCAATGCAGGAGTGGACACACGAAGGCCCCTCGTCGTTCAAGTGTCGCGCTTCGACCCCTGGAAAGACCCGCTCGGCGTCATCGATGCGTACCGTCGGGCGAAACGCGCCGTGCCAACGATCCAACTCGCGCTGATTGGGGCCATCGCCGGAGACGATCCGGAAGGCTGGAAGCTCTTGGCGCTCGTCCAGAAGGAAACGGCGGATGATGGTGACGTGTTCGTTTTCACGAACCTCGGCGGCGTCGGCAGCATGGAGGTCAACGCGTTCCAGAGGGCAAGCGACATCGTCATCCAGAAGTCGCTCCGCGAAGGCTTCGGTCTCGTGGTTTCCGAGGCATTCTGGAAGGGGAAGGCGATCGTCGCTGGTCGGGCGGGAGGCATCCCCATGCAGTTTCCCGCTGGCTACGACCGCTACCTCGTGGATGACGAGGAAGAACTGGCATCGCGAATCGTCGAGCTCGTCGGCAACCCCGAGCGGCGCAACGCCTTCGGGCAGACCGCGCGCGAGCACGTTCGAAAGCACTTTTTGCTCCCGAGACTTCTTCGCGATGAGCTTCTGCTGATGCGCGACGTGCTGCGAGGGCCGTAGAGATGCATGTATCGCCGACGATTCGGTTCGACGCGACGACGAGCGAATGGGTGGCGCTTTCGCCGCAGCGTTCACGGCGACCTCACCAGGTTCCGAGAAAAGCCTCCGAGTCTCGGGGGAGTAGCCGCGATACGTGTCCGTTCTGTCCAGGCAACGAGGCCCTCACGCCGAAGGAGCTGTGTCGGGTCGGCGGTTTCCCAGCGTGGCGTGTTCGGGTGGTTCCCAACCTTTACCCGGCGTTCGTGAGCGCGGAGGACCAAGGGGCGGCCGTTGGCTCTACCGGGCTCTTTCGCGAGCAGTCGGCGTCCGGGGCGCACGAGGTCGTCGTGGAGTCTCCCGATCACGTCGACGATCTCCGCCGACTGCCCGAAGCTCGGGTGGTGGACCTGCTCCGTGCACTCCACGCGCGCTACCGCGCGCTGTCGAGCGCGACAGGGACCGCCGCCATCGTCATCTTCAAGAACCAGGGCGTCCGAGCCGGCACGTCGCTCAGTCATCCGCACTGGCAAATTGTCGCCACGCCGGTGGTACCCACCTTGCTGGAGCGCAAGCTGGCGGTTGCCGAGGAGTACTTCCGTGAATCGACGCGATGCCTGTACTCGGATGTTCTCGCCGCGGAGGAGCGGGCGCAGGTGCGCCTCGTCGAGTCGAGCGCGGACTACGTGGCGTTCGTGCCCTTTGCTTCGCCTGCTCCGTATCAGGTGCGGATTCAGCCGCGGCTCCCGAAGGCTTCGTGGGACGAGGTATCGTTGGAGGAGCTCCTCCCCCTCGCGACGCTGCTCCCCAAGCTCCTTCGTCGTTTGGACGCCGAGCTGGCCGAGCCGGACTTCAACATCACCATCGCGTGCGCGCCGCCCGGGCGGTCGACACTTCGCTACTTTTCGTGGCACCTGGACGTCGTTCCGCGAACGACCGTCGAGGGCGGGTTCGAGTTGGGAAGTGGGATGAAGATCAACACGGTCCTTCCCGAGCAGGCGGCCTCCAACCTGCGACGTCGTGGGTGAGGTTCCATGCAAGTCAGGGCAGCGCCTTCCGGCTTCGCCCTCGGTTTCAGTGGGCGAGAGACGTACGCGTTGGCTCGTCAGTGGCTTCGCGAAGCCGGGACACGCTTTTCATGAGGCACGAGTCGTGAGAACCGGGCAGGGCGAGTGCTCGACCACTCGTTGGGCGACACTGCCGAGGAGGATTCTCGACGGTCCAGTCCGTCCTCGCGTGCCCATGACGATGAGATCGTACTGATGTTCGGCGGCGTACTTCACGATGCTGGTCGCAGGCGTGCCGGGAATGACCTCGGAGCGGCGCGCGACGACGCTTCGTTTGGCGCAATTGCTCAGGAACCTTTCGAGATCTTCTTCCGCCTCCAGGCGGAGCGCATCCCGGACCGGGAGGGCGTTTCCGCCCCTCGTGGGAATGACGAGGAGATCCGTCTTGAAGAGCGGGGCCACAGGGAAAACGTGGAGGACATCGACCTCGGCCCCCACGCCTTTGGCGAATTCGAGCGCGTATGCGAGGGCCCTCTCGGAGTGTTCCGAGAAATCCACTGGAACCAGGATCTTACCAATAGTCAACGGACCCCTCCCGTCGTTTCGACGCGGTGGCGGAGCAACCCCCCACCGCGACAGCGTTGCCCTTCAGGCACGTTCTGGCTTCAATCTGGGCACCATCTCGCGACAGTGCAACGCGCCCGACTGCCGGAAATGGCGGCCCCTGGGGCTCCTGCCTTTCCGAGTGACACCGCGACTGACGAGGCTCGCGCGCGTCTGCTCTTCCCCAAACGGACACGGCTCCGCCGCCATCGACCCCGGAAGCGGTTCCATCCCGACTGCAAGGGCAACGGAGCGAGGAAATCGGTGCGGGGCACTTTTGGCAAAGCGTTCGGCGCTCTAGGGTCCCCGCCGCGATGTCTGTCTCGGCCAATACATCCTACCCCAAGCACAAGATCAAAGTACTGCTCCTCGAGAGCATTCATCAGAGCGCCAACGAGCTCATCCTCGCTGACGGCCTTCACCTCGAGACCGTCGCTGGCGCGCTCGACGAGGCGGCGCTCATCGAAAAAATCCAAGACGTCCATTTGATCGGCATTCGTAGCAAGACGAACGTCACGGCTGACGTCCTTCGGGCCGGCAAGAAGCTGCTCGGTGTCGGGTGCTTCTGCATCGGCACCAATCAGGTCGATCTCGGGACGGCCAACTCCCTCGGCATCCCCGTGTTCAACGCGCCGTTCTCCAACACGCGCAGCGTTGCAGAGCTCATCATCGGACAAATCGTCGCACTCTCCCGGAAGCTCGGCGACAACGTGCGCGACATGCACCAGGGGATTTGGCGGAAGAGCGCCAAGGGCTCCTTCGAGGTGCGCGGCAAGACGCTGGGCATCGTCGGTTACGGCCGCATCGGTCGCCAGGTGGGCGTCTTGGCGGAGGCCATGGGCCTGCGCGTGCTCTTCTACGATACGGCCGCGCAGTTGCCGATGGGCAACAATCGGAGTGTCACCAGCCTGGAAGAGGTGCTGCGCCAGTCGGATTTCGTCTCGCTGCACGTCCCCGCGGCGCCCGATACGAAGAACATGATCGGCGCCGAGCAGATCGCGCTGATGCGTCCTGGCTCGTACCTCTTGAATCTGAGCCGCGGCACCGTCGTCGTCATCGAAGCCTTGGCCGGGGCGCTGAAGAGCGGCCACCTCGCCGGCGCAGCGATCGACGTGTTTCCGTCCGAGCCGCGCGAAAACGGCCCGGGCTTCGTGTCGGAGCTGGTGGGCCTCAAGAACGTCATCCTCACGCCTCACGTCGGCGGCTCCACCGAGGAGGCTCAGGAGGCGATTGGCCGCGAAGTAGGAGCTCGTTTGCTCGACTTCCTCAACACGGGCATCACGAACGGCGCCGTGAACTTCCCGCAGGTGAGCCCCGCTCCGCTCGAGGGGTCTCATCGCATTCTGAACGTTCACCGCAACGTCCCCGGGGTGCTGTCCAGCATCAACAGCATCGTGTCCAGCGTGAAGGCCAACGTCACGGGGCAGGTGCTCGCGACCGATCCCAACATCGGCTACCTGGTGATGGACCTGGATCGCACGCTATCGGACGAGGTGAGCGCCAAGGTCGGCGCTCTCGACACCAGCATCCGTACGCGCATTCTTTACTGAGTGCGTGAGGTTTCTCGGGCCTCGGACCGACGCGCGCCTCCGGCGGCGCGGCGGACCGGGGCCTGAGTCATTTCGTGCGCGGTGTCTGCTCGGTCTGCCTCACGAGCGCCTTCGCGTGGCGCGGCTACCGCGCGTGAAGAGCCGAATTTTTCACTGACATTTCGGAGCCGAAAGCGACGACGTGCTCACGCCCCGCTCGTGCGCCAGAAGGAGCCTCGACGTGCGCGAGGCTCGCTGATAGTTTGGATTCATGTCGGAGCTCGCGCCCGGTTTGTTGATCGCCGCGCCACCGCTCGGCGATCCCAATTTCGAGCGTTCGGTCGTGCTGCTCGCTTCGCATGACGACGAGGGCGCGTTCGGATGGGTCCTGAATGGTCGGGCCTTGATGAGCGTGTCGGAGCTGCTCTTGCGCGCGGACGTCACCGAACGACGCATCGAGGTGCCGGGTCTGGTCCGCTTCGGTGGACCGGTTTCCCAAGATCAGATTTGGCTGGTCTACCCAGAATCCGAGCGCCTCTCGGGCATCGAGGGTCAGTTCGACGTCGCGGGCGGCATCGTCGCTACGGCGTCCCGCACCGTGCTGGAGCACATCGCGGGGGGCGCAGCCATTCCGCGCATCCTGGGCTTCGCGGGCTACGCGGGCTGGGGCAGCGGGCAGCTCGAAGGAGAAATTCGCGTTGGTAGCTGGCTGCCGTCGGACGTCGAGCCCTCGCTGGTGTTCGAAGTTCCGGTCGCGGAGCTGTGGGAGCACGCCTATCGCCGCATGGGCACGTCACCCATCGCGTTCGTTTCGCGTACCGTCGGCTCTGCGTGAGCTCGGCTCTGCATGACGTTGGCTCTGCGAGCTGCATGAGACGCGTGATCCGAGACAAGTTGCTGGCCGTGGCCCTGGGGGGCATCGGGCTCCTCGGTTTGTTCACGCCCGAAGAAACGCGCGCCCAGGCGAGCACCGGGACGAGCGGAGCCGGGGCGCGCTGTCCCGTCGAAATGGCGCGGGTGGGAGGTTTCTGCATCGACCGTTGGGAAATCACGACGGTCGATCGGCGGACGGGCCAGGCGCTTTCCCCCTTCTACCCGCCGGTGCCGGCGCAAGCGCGCTTCATCCACGAGTATTGGTCCGTCGAAGCGGGCCGCATGGGGGACGCCCGCGCGCGGCTCATGCCTTTGCCGCCGGTGCCCGCGGTGATGCAAGACGGTCAGTTCGAGCCACGCGCGGTGTCGCGCGCCGGCGCGGTGCCGCAGGGCTACCTTTCCTATCATTCTGCGCGCACGGCGTGCCAAAACGCCGGCAAGCGCTTGTGCCGCGAAGAGGAGTGGGTGCGCGCCTGCAAGGGGCAGAGAGCGCGTCTGCACCCGTACGGGGATGAGTTCGCCGTTGGCGCGTGCAACGTGTTTCGCAACCAACACCCTGCGCTCACCTTGCACGGCAACGCGTCGCTCGGTCACTTGGACCCGCGCTTGAACTTGGTCGTCGAACAAGACGCTGGACCGCTGCTCCGCGAAACGGGAACCAGCGCACGCTGCGTGAGCTCTTGGGACAAGCCCGTCTACGACATGGAGGGCAACCTGGACGAGTGGGTGGAAGATCCCGAAGGCACGTTCTTGGGAGGCTTTTACGCGCGGAGCACGAAGCTCGGCTGCGATGCTCGCGTGTCTTCTCACGCGCCCGGCTACTACGACTATTCGCTCGGGACGCGCTGCTGTCGCGACGCGGGTTGACTCGCTGTCTGCGTCAGGCGCCGCCGGCGGACTCGAGGACGGTCTTCAGGCGTCCCACGGACCCCAACAGCCGTTGGGGCAGGGGGCTTTGCGGAGCGGCTCCCCAACGCGACCAAACTACGGCGACCAGCCGCTGGTCGTGCGTGAACGGTGAAGGTAGCGTGCGGAAGACGAGCACCGAGTCCTCCGGCTCCTCCAGGCGAATTGCGACGTCCCGCCCGGGCCGGCGAGCGATGACTTGGCCGCTGAAGCGCTCGCCCCAGTGGCTGGTGAACGAAACCGCGCGCCCCACCTCGCCGATGCCGCCGTCGCCACGCGTCAGCCAGCTCGAGAGCGCCCCGGGATCCGTGAAGAACACGTGGGCAAGCTCCGCGCTGGTGCGCACGGGTCGGGCAATCCACGAGACGTGACGGTCGGAGCCTTCGTGATGGCTCAAGTAGTGAGACAAAATGCTGAGCGCGGTCGCCCACGAGGCGCGCAGCCCTTCCAGGTCGTCGTCTGGCGCGAGGCCGCGGTGCTCGAGCTTCACGGAGCCCTCCTCGATCGCGATCTCCACCGTCGCGTCGCCGTTGCGTAAGACGAGTCGCTCTTCCGGGGCTGCCTCGACCACTTCGAGATCGAGGCGCGCGCCCAAGCTCGGCCAGCTCAGCACGAATCCACCCTGATCGAGCCCACCGCTCGCGGCGTCCGCCTGCCAACGGGAGAGTCCGCGCGCCTCGGATACGGCACGCCAAACGGCGCTGCGCGAAGCGGCGACGGGCTGCGAGACGGAGATCGACCCCTGCATACTCGACAAGAGTGGCGACGGGGGCAGCGTTCCGCAACGGCTTTCCCGCTCCCTGACCCACTGTCGCGCCGACTCGGGTCTCCGCGCTTCGGGGCGTTTCGTACGGGGTGGCCCCCCACGACGAGCCACCCGAGCGTCGTCGGCGTCGCGCGCGCCGACGTGAGGACGTGCTAAAAAGTGAGGGACCTACGGAGCGCGCCATCGGCGAGCAGAACTGCACGCCGAGCTTGAAGGCTCATCGGGGTCGAAAGAGGGGGAGCATGGTGGAGACGCCACGTCAGGACGTCCGAGCGAGGAGCGTGCGACGCGAGCCGGCTGGGAAGCGGCCTTGCGATGCGACGAGCATGTCGCGCGTGATCGCCGGCCTGTGCGTTTGCATGAGCGCGTGCTCGGGCGCCGTCGACGAGTCCGATGCAGTCGCCGACGGAGACGGCCCCCACGAGATTCGCGGCGGAGCCGTCGACGCCGAGCTGACGGCGGTATTCGCGCTGGCCGTGCGGCGTGGAAGCGAGTCGTTGGGGCTCTGCACCGCCACGCTCATCGAGCGCAACCTTTTCATCACTGCGCGACATTGCCTCGTCGAGACGTCACGCGTCGTTCGTTGCGAGACGAGCGAGTTCGAGGAGCCACTCGTGCCGCTCGAGGTCGCGCTCGTCAACGCCACCGAGCTCGATGAGGATTCGCTGGAGCGCGCGCCCGTGTTTCGTGGGGTCTCCGTGTTTCTACCGGACACCGACCGAGTGTGCGGCGCCGACATCGCGCTCGTCGAGATCTCCGAGCAAGTCCCGCGCTCGATCGCCGTCCCCATCACGCCTCGGCTGGACGACATGCCGCGCCCGGGTGAGCGGTACACGGCGGTCGGCTACGGCGGCACGCGCGACGACGGTCGCGGGGGCGGCATCCGGCGCTCGAGGCGCGAGCTTCGCGTGCTCTGCAACAGTGAGGGCTGTGGTGGTCCCGTCGCGCGAGAGGAATTTCTGGGAGAGGTGGGCACGTGTGAAGGGGACTCGGGCGGGCCCGCGCTCGACGAAAACGGAAACCTCATCGGCGTGCTTTCACGCGGCGGGGAGGACTGCACGCTTCCGATTTACGGAGCCGCGACGGCTTGGGCGCGGCTCCTCGTTTTGGCGGCGCGAACGGCTGCGGACAGCGGAGGCTACGCGCCGCCGGCTTGGGCCGGCGAGCTGCCGCCCGACGGTGAGGTGGGCGGCGAACCGGGCACGCCGCCGTTCGTCGAACCGAGCCGAACCTCGACGGACGACGGCTGCGCCTTTCGCGCGCCAAGTGGGGGTTCATGGTCGGGCTTCGAAATCGGTTGGATTTCGTTGGGCCTGCTCGGAGCAGTGCGTCGTGTGAGAGGTGCACCGCGCACAGGGTGAGAGGGCTCCGAGCGAGGCGCGTTTCTCTTGTGGCTGGTGGTTAATTAGCAAACGAAGGCAAGTCAGTCGTTCCAGGCGTCGTCTTATCGAAATGGAAGTCGTGATGAACCGGTGAGATGACGCCCTCATCCACAGTTGAGCTAGTCGTTCGTTTCGTCGCGGCGCGTCTACGGTTTCCTGTATGAGCGGTCTGGGAGCTGCATTTCGTTTTGTAAGGTGTGGGTTCACCTCTCACTGATCTGCGAACGTGATGGAGGCTTCGCTTGGCCCTTCGTTCGGGCTCTGTTAGCTTGCCGGATGTTCGTGCGACCGGGGGGATCTGCACGACTCCTTTGCCATTCAGGGAGGTGTCGATGCTTTCTCGTCGTGAAGTGCTTCGTGGGGCAGCAGCCGCAGTCGTCGGCTTCAGCGTCAGCGCTCGAGCCTGGGCATCAAGCGGGACGGGGCATCGCCTCCGTAACGTTCCGAAACTCGATGGCGAGCTACTGACGGATCCAGCGAGTTTGAGCGCAGCGTCGACGGACGCTGGCAACTCGCTGTTTCTCACTCCTCTGGCCGTGCTGCGCCCAGGCTCGGTGAAGGACATCCAACAGATGATCCGCTTCTGCCGGCGGAACGACATTCGCGTGTCGGCGCGGGGG
>JAEYVE010000243.1 GCA_023432025.1 Pseudomonadota bacterium | reverse complement strand
CTCCAGCGGTGTTCGAGCACGTCGAGCTACGCGTCGCCCCGGGGGCGAACCGTGCTTCGCTCTTCTTCTCGGCGCGACGCGGAAGCCACGTCTCCGTCGGCGAGCGGCGAGCGCTGGACGAGCTTCGGCGAGAATTTCTGGTGAGTGTGCGAGGCGAGCCGGGGTCCGAGAGCGCCGAGGTCGAGCGATTCGACCTGCCGGGGGCCTACGTTCTTGCGCCTCCCGGGGCGTTCACGCAGGTGAACTGGGAGGTCAACCGGGCGCTGGTCGACGCCGTCGTCCAGGGAGCGCTGCGCAGACGCGCGTCTTCGTTTGCGGATCTGTACTCCGGCAGCGGTAACTTCAGCCTGCCACTCTTGCGCGCAGGGCTTTCGGGCAAGGGCGTGGAGGTCAGCGCTGCGTCCATCGAGTGCGCCCAGCGAGCGGCTCGCGAGCAAGGCCTCGGCGGCGAGTTCTTTGCGGGCGACGTGGGGCGCGTGGCTGCGCGCTGGGCGACCGCCGGGCAGCGCTACGACCTCGTGGTGTTGGACCCGCCGCGCGCGGGGGCGAAGGAAGCGTTGGACTCCGTGGTGCGCCTGGCGGGGCGTGCGGTCGTGCTGATTGCGTGTGATCCGGTGACCTTCGCTCGGGATCTGCGGGTGCTCATGGACCGAGGTCTCGTGCTCGAGGAGGTCAGGGCCTTCGACATGTTCCCGCAGACTCACCACGTGGAATGCCTCGCGTGGCTTCGCGTCGAGCCAGACGCGCCGCGCTCCGTCTCGATGTGACACGAGTGGGGCGTTCTCGGCGGGGGGTGCTTTGCTCCTGCCGTTCCCGGAAGTGCCGGCCTCGAATCGAGACACGAGCGGGCATGCGCCGAGCCTACGAGGAGCGATGACGGACGAGCCGAACAGGGCCCCCAAAGTGCCACCAGGCGTCGGTCCCTTGGGCTCGGGTCCCTGGGGCGAGCCGCCGGCGCAACGAGGCCGCCAGGTGCCCGAGATGGAGCCCGGGCGGCCGGGAGGTCCGCGCCCCGGCGCTTGGCGCGGTTGGCTGCTCCCCGTTGGCTTGTTCGTGGCCTACCTGGTGTGGAGCTACTCGAGCGCGTCGAAGGGGGCCGAGCCCTCCATCACGTACACGCAGTTCTTCGATCAGGTCGAGAAAGGCAAAATCGAGAAGGTCGAAATCACCGGCCAGCACGTGCGCGGCAGCTTCGTCGAAAAGACGAACATCGGCGGACGCGAGCTCCAGCAGTTCGTCACCACGCTGCCGCCCTTCCAAGACGACGCGCTGCCGCCGCTCTTACGCTCGAAGGGCGTTCAAGTTTCCGTGCAGACGGACGAGCCGTCGCTCGCGCTCTATACGATTCTGAACATCGTCGTTCCGTTCTTGCTCATCATCGGCTTTCTGGCGTGGGCGTCGCGGCGCAGCGCCAAGATGATGGGCGGCCCCTTTGCGGGCATGGTCAAAGGTCGCGTGAAGCGCTTCGAAAAAGAGGCGCAGGTCAACGTGACCTTTCCGGACGTCGCGGGCCTGAAGGCGGCCAAGCAGGACTTGCTCGAGGTCGTCGACTTCTTGAAGCAGCCAGAGCGCTTTCGACGCTTGGGCGGCAAGGTGCCGCGCGGCATCTTGCTCGTCGGGCCGCCGGGTACGGGGAAGACCTTGCTGGCGCGCGCCGTGGCGGGCGAGGCTGGCGTGCCGTTCTTTTCGATCAACGGCTCGGAGTTCATCGAGCTCTTCGTCGGTGTGGGTGCGTCGCGTGTGCGTGAGCTGTTCGACGAAGCGAAGAAGGTGGCCCCAGCGATCATTTTCATCGACGAGATCGACGCCGTGGGTCGCTCGCGCGGCGCCGGTCTGGGCGGCGGCCACGACGAACGTGAGCAGACGTTGAACCAGCTCTTGAGCGAGATGGATGGATTTTCGCGCAGCGACCTGACGATCGTGCTCGCGGCGACGAACCGACCGGACGTGCTCGATCCTGCGCTGCTTCGTCCAGGGCGCTTCGACCGACGCGTGATGGTCGACCGCCCGGAGCTCGACGCGCGCCTCGCCATTTTGGGCGTCCATACCAAGGACAAGCCGCTCGCGCCGGACGTGGACTTGGCGTCCATCGCGCGGAACACACCCGGCTTCTCCGGCGCGGATTTGTCCAACCTGTGCAACGAAGCCGCGCTCAACGCGACGCGCCGCGGCGGAGACAGCATCGACGCGAGCGACTTTTCGGCAGCGTTCGACAAGATCGTGCTCGGCGATCCGCGCGAAGCCAAGCTCGATCCCGAGGAAAAGCGGCGAGTGGCGATCCACGAAGCCGGGCACGCCATCGTGGCTCACCACTCGCCTCACGCCGAGCCGCTGCATCGCGTGACCATCATTCCTCGCGGCATGGCGCTCGGCGTGACTCAGCAGACGCCCCAAGGCGAACGCCACGTGATGACGCGTCCGGAGCTCGAGGCGCGGCTCCGCGTGCTCATGGGCGGCTACTCTGCCGAGAGCATCATGCTCGGCAACACCAGCTCGGGCGCGGAGAACGACCTGAAGCAGGCCACGGATCTCGCCTTCAAAATGGTGGCTCACTACGGCATGAGCGAGCGCGTGGGGCCCGTGTATCACGAGCACCGATCCGAGCACCCGTTCCTTGGCCAAAAGATGGCGACGGACGGCGGCACCAGCGACGCCACGGTGCACGTCATCGAAGAGGAGGCGCGCCTGGTTTTGACGCGCGCGGCCGACGAGGCCAGGAGCATGCTCGACGAGCGACGGGAGCAGTTGGTTGCTTTGCGCGACGCGCTTTTGGACCGGGAGACGGTGGAGAAGAGTGAGCTGGCCTTTCTCTTGGGGCCGAGCATGAAGCCGTCCTTGCGCGGTGAGGGAGAAGCGCTGCACTTCGACGGAACGAAGGAGTAGGCTCCCGCTCGATGTACTTCGCCCCGCGAGGCCCTTGAGCGCTAGTCGTCGTCGCACCGCCGGGGGGCGTTCGTTCGAACGTAGAAAGCGCGCCGGTGTATCGGCGTTCGCGCTTGGCGCGCTCGTGCTCGGCGTGCTGGCGACGACTCGTGCCTGCTCCTGGGCGGGTGAGCCGAGCACCCCTAAGGCAGCCCCCAGCGCGGCCTCGGGGCAGATCGCCCGAGACGTGCCGCGTGATTCGGCGCCGCCACGGTCTCGAGGAGAGCCCGCGCCGACCGCGAACACGGGAGCGTCCGCGGAGCTCTCTCCGTGGGCGTCCAAGGACGCGTGCCTGCGCGCGGTCCAAGCCAACCGGGGCGAGCGCGGAAACGCGCGCGTCGGCACCTGGAACGTGCGCTGGTATCCGGATGGTGGCCCAGGAAAAAAGGCCGCGACGCCAGGAACGGACGTAGCTTGGCTCGCGTGCGCCATCGCGCTGCTCGACGTGGACGTGCTCGCGGTTCAAGAGTTCAAAACCTTGCCGCGCGCTCGCGCCCACACGGAGGAGCTCACCCGAGAGCTCGCGCGGCTCACGGGCGGTCGCTGGAAGGCCGAGTTCGACTCATGTCCGAACGAAGCAACGCAGCACGTGGGACTTCTTTGGAACGAGGCGCGCGCCAAAGCGTCCGATCAGCGGACGTACGGCGAGCTGAACCCCCATGGCGAGCCGTGCAAGGACAGCTTGCGCCCCGGCTTCGGAGCTCACTTTCGCTTTGCGAACGGCGGCAGCGCGTACGTCGTCTCCGTGCACTTCAAGAGCGGCACGGAGCGCCGGTCACACGAGCTCCGACGCGCGTCCTTCCAGGCGCTCGAGGCGGTGAGGCGTCGAGCGAGCTCCGTCGCGCCGCACGCCCCGCTCGTGGTCGCCGGCGACTTCAACACCATGGGCTGTTCGCGTTGTTCACCCAGCATCAGCGCTGAAGAAGAGCGGGGCTCGTTCGGAGCGCTCCTGGAGCAGGCCGACCTCGCTTGGGTGCCGTCGGACTTGGGGTGCACCGGGTACTACCGACGTCGAGGCACGCTGCTCGACGGATTCGCGCTTTCCAAGGGCAGAGCGAGCTCCGGCCCCGCGCAGGTTTCGGGCTACTGCCAGGCCCTTTCGTGTGCGAAAGACTCCGGCGCGCAGGCGCCCTCGGCGCGTGAGGCATTGAGTGATCACTGCCCCGTCGTGCTGGAGCTGAGCTCGGGCTGACGCTCGAAGCGCGCGCGTCGGGCGAACGAGGTGCAGCGGGGACGGGGTGCGGCGCTTGATTTCGAGCGCCCACGGCGAGAGGTTGTACCCGTATGGCGCGGCAGTACTGGCTCCTGAAGAGCGAGCCCTTCAAATACCCTTGGGAGCAGCTCGTCCGAGAAGGACGCGGCATGTGGGACGGCGTGCGGAACTACACCGCCCGGAACAACCTGAGAGCGATGAAGGTTGGAGATCTCGCGCTCTTCTACCACTCGAATGAAGGTAAGGAGGTGGTCGGAATTGCCGAGGTGGTGCGCGAGCACTACCAAGACCCCACCGCGAACGGCGCCGACTGGAGCGTGGTGGACGTCGTTCCCGTCAAGGCGCTCACGCGCCCGGTGACGCTCAAGGAAATCAAGGCGAACCCGGAGTTCTCCGACATGGCCCTGGTGACGCGCGCGCGGCTCAGCGTGCAGCCTTGCTCCCCCGAGCACTTCCGCAAGATCCTGGCGCTCGGACAAACCAAGCTCTGAGGGGAGGGGGGCTTGCCCGCGCGAGGGACTCAGCCTGCTCCGCCGTTACCGCCCGCAACGGCCCCGCTCGGGAAGAAACGCCACTTGCCTACCAAGAGCAGCACGAAACTCCGAGCTGACGGCTGCTCGAGCGGCGCGCCGAATCCGGCGGCCCGGGCTCGTGTGAGCCGTTTCAGTCGTTCGGCTCGTCGCGGCTCTCGGCGATTTCGATCAGCGTCGTCAACGCTTCGATTTCGCGTTTGGTTTGGAGCTCGCGTTGACGCACGCCTTTCAGCTCCGCCTCCACGCGCCGCTGCTCGGCCTCGATCTCACGCAGTTGCGCCTTCAGGCCGTCCCGCTCGCTCTTGAGTGTGTCGATTGATAGCGCCACGTGAACTCCAATGTCCGGCGAAAAGCCGGCGCCGACAAGGTACGGGTCAGCTTGCGCTTTGGTCAAGAGCTTCGGGCCGTCCCCGGCGGCGGAAGGCCGCCTGCTGGGCGACTACTCGCAGGATGCGCTGGTTCGCCGAGGAAATAGCCTTGGAGCAGGTTGCAGCCGAGCCCTTGGACGGCTTTTTTTTCGCTGACCGAAGCGATGCCCTCGGCGACCACGAGCATGCCCATGTCGGCGGCCAGGCTCACGATGGCCCGGATGATCTTTCGCTTGGTGCGGCTCAAGTGGACGCCGCGCACCAGATCCATGTCCAGCTTCACGAAGTCCGGCTCCAAGAGAGCGAAGCTGTTCAGGCCCGCGTAGCCGGCACCCAAGTCGTCGAGGGCGATGCGGAAACCGAGGGCACGCAGCTCGGCGACGCGCGAGCGCACGTCGCTGATGCGGGAGAGGCTGCCGCGCTCGGTCACCTCCAAGACGACCTGTGAAGCATGGCGAGAGAGCGGCGCGTCCTCGTCGAAGAGCTCGTCGTCCAAGAGATCCGCGACGTGGAGGTTCACGAACAGCAACGTTCCGCTCATCGAGTTGGTCAGGTCGGCCGCGGTGCGCGCGCGGACTTGCTTGCCGACGTCGCCGAGCGTGCCGAGTCGTTCGGCGGCGTCGAGCACGAGCGTCGGGTGACTCAGACTGGGCTCGTCCGTTCGGAGTAAAGCTTCGAAGGCGTACACGGTCTCGGTGTCCGCATCGACGATGGGTTGGTACGCCATCCACAGCGTGTCGAGCGCGCGGCGAAAGTCCGCGCTCAGGCGGGCTTCGTCTTCTTCCGTTGGGGCCGTTGGCTCGAGCTCCGTCTTTTTCACGAGCGTGGCGCGGTGCGCGCGTCCGGCGGCGACGACCGTGCGCTCGAGCTCGTCCGTTGCCACGGGCTTCGTCAGGTAACGGAAGGCACCGAGCTCGAGAGCGCGCACGGCGGTGTCGAACGAGGGCTGACCGGTCACCAGGACGACGGGCACCTGGACGTCGCGCGCGCGGAGCAGCCGCAAGAGCGCGATGCCGTCGAGGTCCGGAAGCGCAATGTCGCTCAGCACGACGTCGTAGCTCGCTTGACGGATGCGCGTGACGGCGCCGTGCCCCAGCCCGACGACGTCCACTTCGTGGCCCGATGCGCGCAGGCCGCGCGCTACTGCACGCAGGAACTCCGGGTCGTCGTCGACCACGAGCATGCGCAGCGGGGCATCGGCGACATCGCTCATCATGACTGCCCTTGAACGGTCTCGCGGGGCCGCTCTGTAGCAGCGCGTGCCGCGCGCCTCCGCACCCGCACGCGTCCGACTGGCACGGCGTCCAGCAGCGCTTCATACTGAGCGTTGGAAGTTTGCAAAAGCATCCGTCGACACGACGGAATCTCGCTAGAGGAGACGGGAGCGCTGCTATCGCGTGCCTCGACGTGGCGAAACGCCCAACGTGGGAGGCACTTCCGATCGACGCGACATCGTGGGACGAGGGAGTCAGCCGTCATCCCAACGGAGCGCGAAAAAAGGCGTTGCCCAAGTCGACAGCGTCGATTCGTTCGCGAATCTTCGCCCGGCTTGCTGGCGGCAACTGGGGCGCGACCCCGGGAGCTTCTTCTCTCCGAACTCGCTTCGGATTCGACTGGGGCGCACGCACGTTCGCGCGTGGCGCGCGCATCGGTGGGATCTCGATCGCGGGTAAAAATGGCGCATTTCGAGACGCTGTTTTCTCGCGGTGACACGGAGCGAGCGAGCTTGGTCGAGCAGCGACGGTCGCCTGAACAGGCGACCTCGGATCGCTCCGACCAACGTTCGGCCTTGGTTGGATTGCAATCGAACCATGCTCACCGGGGGCGACACACGCCCTGTGACGCACGAGCGCAAAGAGGGTGAGAGCCTCGAGACGCGAGCGCGCCACGTGAGGAGAAACCGAAGACCGTCGACTCAACGTCTTTGAGATGAGCTGCAAGTTGTCTCGACGAATGCCGAAGCTCGGCGCTCGTGACCCGACCCATGGAAATGGCCGGACGCCGCGAGAGCCGAACCGAGCCCAGGTCGCCTGCCGCTGACCCGGCGCGTGATGAAAGCCCGGTCGAGCTTCGTGGAGTCGTTTTCCGGAGCCCAACGCCACCTCGGCGGAGGATCCGAAGCGAATCCCGTCGGTGGAACGCCGTCTCAAAGCGGGTTCCTCACGACGTCCACCCACGCCTCGCCGAGACGGACGTTCTCGTCGTTACTCAGCATCCCGGGAGAAGAGATGCCGGGTGCGTCGCCCGATTCCGAGCTCCAACGGTACGAGCGCGATCTCGAAAATCGCGAACGGCGTGGAAGCCGAGAAGAGGGAGCAGAACGTTTTTGGAAACCCAACACGAGAGCTGACCAAGGCATCCCGGGCGTGAACCTGCGCTAGGGGGCCAGCTTCGATGAAGCGCGTGGGATCGCGATTCGATTCCCACGTGGCGCCGACCGAAGTCGGCGGAAGCGCCCGCTCCGAGCTTGGGGGAAGGCCTGGCAAAAAGCCCGACTCTATCCATTCGGACATGAGGTACGGGGCAGCCAGCTGGTCACGTGCGCCGGCGCGAAATCGAGCGCGCGTGACACGGAGCTCAGTCTTACGAAGGCAAGGATGGCGTCGCTCCCGCATGCGCAACGAGAGTGGCGGCGTTGGCTCGAAAGCGGCTGAAAAACGTCCGATTCTGCGCCGACATGTGAGCTTCCCCGACGGCGATCTGGGCAACCGGATCGCCGTCGGTTTGTCCGCCCTGTCACTCGTAGCCTGTCACTCGTAGTCGCTGGACGAGGGCGGTGCGACGATTTCTTCTTCCGTCGTTGGCTGCGTGCTGGGCACGTCGCGTAGAGCTCCGCTTCGGGCCTTTCCCGGGGCCGCTTTGGCTTTTGGCTCCGTCGAGGCTTCGGGCTCGCTCTTTCGGGCTCCGGGCTCGGAGAGCCCCTGGGCGAACGTCGGTCGCGTTTTCGGGTCGCAGCCGCCGGAGAACTCCCTTGCGTCCAGCTCGAGCTCGAGGGCTCCTTTGTCGACCTTTCCGTCTTTGTCTTCGCGCTGCACTTCGAGGCGCAGGCGGCGAATCCCGCTGCGTCCGGGTGAGCAATATTGAACGAGGTAGTACTTGCCAGCTGCTCGCCGCACCGTGAGCGCCATGTCCTCGAAAGCGACCGGCAGATCCGTGATGCTTGCGCTCTTCTTCACGCCGTTCTTGGCGATGCTGTCGAGCGCTTGGCTTTCGGCTCCGTCGAGGCCGATGCCGTAGATTTCGTGCGGGGTTTCTTTGAGGCGCTCCCACAGAACGTCCGCCGGGACGCGTCCCGCCAAATCGTCGCCGCGTGAAAAAACGACGAGGGTGCCGACGCGCAGCGGCTTTTTGTGCCTCATCAGGCGCGCATCGAGCTGATCCAGAGCTTGCACGAGCGCGCCGTTCAGATTGCGCGACTCGTCGGAGGACCGAAAGCTCGTGATGGAGTCGAGCTTTGGTGGGAAGGATGTCGCGTTGCGCGGCAGCTCTCCGAGCGGGTGCAGTCGTGGTGAGCCGTCGAAACCGAGCAGCGTGACCCCTTGGTCTCGCTGGAGCTTCTCTGCCAAGTGGCTCGCGCCGCGGGCAATGCGCGCCCGGGTGGCTTCGTCGGGGCCTCCGCTCAGGTCGAGGAGCACGACCGTGTGGTGCACGGCGACGTCGTCTCGGTTTCCTAGGACGTGCTTTCCGGCCTCCGTATCGACCGGGACGTCGTCCTCGTAGATGCGAAAGCTTTTCGCCTCGAGATCGTCCACGGGCTCGCTATCGTTCTCGACAGCGACGTAAAGCGCCACGTTGCTGGGCTTTTGAACGGAGGTTCCGACCGAGCGCACCTCGACGCCGCCGAGCAGGCCGCAGCCGACTTGGAGCGAAGCGAGCGAAGAGAGCCAGGCGAGGGTACGCAAGTTCATGTCATTCCCAATGGCGCGCGCCGCGGCGTGCGTGGTCGAGCATCGTGGTCATGCCGTGCGAGAGGTCTCGGGGCAATTCGGCCTCGGCGAAGAGGCGGGCCTCCGCGATCTCCGCGGGGTTCGAAGGCGACGCGGAGGGCGGAGCGACCGTGGCCGACACCACGACGGTGACCGCGTGAAAGCGGGGGTCACGCGCTGGATCCGAGTAGACGCCGACGACCTCGCCTAGCTCCACCTCTTTCACGCCAGCTTCCTCCCACAGCTCGCGCGTGATGCCGGTTCGTAGCGTCTCTCCCCACTCGAGTGTGCCCCCGGGGAGGGCCCACTCGTTCGAGTCGGTGCGTCGCACCAAGAGCCACCGTCCGTCGGTGGTTCGGGCGGCAGCGCAAACGCCGACCACGGGGCGCCTGAGGAGGTGGCGCAAAATCTCCTTCACGATTGTCCAAAGGCCTGCCGGGATCCGCATGGGCGGCGAGAATGCCGCGCGAGCGCGGTCGGCGCTATAGCGCGCCGACGTTCGTGAGCCGTAACTTCCTGGCGGACCGACTGCTCGTGCGGGCAGAGCCGTGCTAGCCATCGCGCCGATGGCGCGCACGCCTCGTGTCCGGCTCGTCGTGTTCGTTGCCCTGGGAGTGGGCCTGGCGCTCGCTTGCGCGCGGCGCGAGCCGCCGGGGGTCGAACCGACCGAAGAGCCGCTTCGAAGCGTCGTGGGAGCATTTTTGTCCACGCCCCCAACGACGGAGTCATCCAAGCCGAGCGAAAAAGGGGAAATTGGCTCGCGCGCCGACAACTTGCCGTTCGCGCCGACGGGCGAAAAGCTTGCGTCCATCGCTTGGCGCACGTGGATTTATACGGACACGGGCCCAGAGCGGACGCGCTTCGGCTACCTGCGCGCGGGCGCCATCGTCGACGCACGCGGCCCTGCCCTCGTGAACTCCGGGTGCGCCGGGGGGTGGTACCGCGTGAACCCGCGCGGCTTCGTTTGCATTGGCAAGGGGGCGACCTTGCGTCTCGACGAACCCGTCGTGGAGCAAGCGAGCGTGCGTCCCGTGCGCAGCGATGGGCTTCCCTACTTCTACGCGCTTTCCGGCAAACCCCCTCCGCACTTGTACTTCAAGCTGCCCTCTCGCAAGGAAATGCTGGCCGCCGAAGGTGAGCGAGTGTTCGATCGCGCGGCGAGCTTTTCGGCGCGCGCAGAGCACAGCGGCGCTCGCGCAGCGTTCGGCGAGCCGGGGCCGGTGCCTCACTTCCTGGAGGGAGGCAAGAAGCTCGAGAAGCCTTACGGGGTGAAGCGCACGCTGCAGTATTCGGCCCACGGCGGCGTCGCACACTCGGGCAGCGGGTTCGCCATTTCGCGCACGTTCTCGTGGGAGGGCCGCGAGTTTGGCCTCACCACCGAGCACGACTTGATCGCGCTCGACCGCACTCGGCCCGTGGTGCCGAGCGACTTTTCGGGTGTGGTTCTGGAGGAGGGCGAAGAGTTGCCCGTCGCGTTCATCGACGCGCACTACGCGACGCTGTGGGGAGAGTCCCCGAGCGGCGTGCTCAGGCCCAAGGCCGACATCAAGCGCCGCCAGGCGTTCAAGCTGACCGGGAAGAAGCGCCCGGGCGGCATGCTGCAGACGCGAGACGGGGACTGGCTCGTGGGTGAGGCGGCGCGCATCGTGGAGCCGCGCAAGGACTTTCCCAGCTTTGCCACCGGCGACCGCAAGTGGGTCGACATCTCCATCGGTGCTCAAACGCTGGTGGCCTACGTGGGCCGCCGACCGGTGTTCGCTACGCTCATCAGCGCCGGACGCGGGGGCATGGGAGATCCAGAGCGAGACATGGCCACCGTGCGCGGCACCTTCATGATTTACGACAAGTCGGTGAGCGCCACGATGGACGGCGACGAGGACCATGCGGACTCGTACAGCCTGCTGGACGTCCCCTTCGTGCAGTATTTCCACAAGGGGTACGCGCTCCACGGAACCTACTGGCACGACGAGTTCGGTCGGCAGCGCAGCCACGGCTGCGTGAATCTGTCGCCGCGGGATAGCGCGTGGCTCTTCGAGTGGACCGACCCGCCGGTGCCCCAAGGGTGGCATGGTGTGGTGAACAAGGAGCGGGGCACGGTCGTCTACGTGCACGGCTGAGCCCCCGTTCTTGACAGGTCCCGCGCGTCCCGGCTTGATGCCTGGCGAGGAGCGCCCTCGGGCTCTCCCTCGGCCGGAGGTCGCGTGCTCAAGCTCAGCCTAAGAGATCTGTTGAAGCGAGCGCTCATGGTGGACGCTCAGGAGGTTCGCCTGATTCCTGGGCGACGCACGGTGGTCGTGACGTCCCAAGGAGAAAACGAGGTTCGCGGCGATCCACAGACTCCCGAGCGCATCAACGCCATGCTGGAGGAAGTGCTCACGCCGGAGGGGCGCCGTTCTCTGTCCACGGGCTGGGCCGAGTGGCAGTTCGAGCTCCCCGGCAAGGGTATGGTGCGCGCGACGGCGGAGCTCAAGATGGGCCTCGTCCACGCTTCGTTCGATCTCACGATGCTGTCGGACGAGTCGCCGCTCACGGTGACCGACGAGCTTCCGCCCATTCCTCCCGCGCCCAGCCCGCAGCGTGCTCAGCCGACGGTGGTCTCCGCCGTTTCCGTGGGCGAGGTCCGCACCGCGCAGCCGTTCGCCGGGGTGCCCACCATGCAAGGGCCAGGAGCGCCGCTGACGGGCGGCACGCAACCTTCGCTCCGTCAGCCGCTGGAAACGGTACCACCCGCGCCGTCGCGTCACATGTCCGACGCCGGGCTCAGCGGCGGTTCGACGGAGCAAATCGACGTCTTGCTGAAGAAGATGGTCGAGCTCAAGGCGTCGGACTTGCACATCTGCGTCACTTCGCCGCCCATGATCCGTCAAGACGGCGACATGGTGCCCATCCCCGGCACCAGTCCGCTCACGGCCGAGCAGGTACAAAACATCCTGTGGCCAATGGTGCCGCACCGAAACCGCGAGGAGTTCGACAAGACGCACGACACGGACTTCGCTCACGAAATCCCCGGCGTCGCGCGCTTCCGCTGCAACTTGTTCGTGGACTTGCGCGGGATGGGCGGCGTGTTTCGCGTCATCCCCTCGAAAATCCTGACCGCGCAGGATCTCAACTTGCCGCCGCAGATCCTTTCGCTCTGCAACTTGTCCAAGGGGCTCGTGGTCGTCACGGGGCCGACCGGCTCGGGCAAGTCCACCACCTTGGCGGCGCTCATCGACTACATCAACCAAACGCGCGCCGCGCACGTCATCACCATCGAAGACCCGGTGGAGTTCGTGCACCCGAACAAGAGATCGCTCATCAACCAGCGGCAGGTGGGGGAGCACACGGACTCGTTCAAGAAGGCGCTCCGCGCGGCGCTGCGCGAAGACCCGGACATCGTGCTGCTCGGCGAAATGCGGGACCTCGAGACCATTTCCATCGCCATGGAAACGGCGGAAACCGGTCACTTGGTGTTCGGTACGCTCCACACCTCGTCCGCGCCCAGCACGGTGGATCGCATCATCGACCAGTTTCCGTCCGAAGAACAAAATCAGGTCCGCACCATGCTGGCCGGCAGCTTGAAGGGCGTCATCGCCCAAATGCTCTGCAAGAAAAAGGGCGGCGGTCGCATCGCGGCGCTGGAGGTCATGTTCGGTGTGCCCGCCGTGGGCAACCTCATTCGTGAAGGCAAAATCTTCCAGATCCCGTCCATCATTCAAACGTCGCGGAACCTCGGCATGCGCATGATGAACGACAGCCTGCTGGAGTTGGTCAAGGGCGGCATCGTCGAGGCGGACGAGGCGCTCTCCAAGTCGAACGACAAGAGCACGCTCCAAACCATCTTCCGTCAGCACAACATCGCCTTTTCTGCAACGGCATGAGCGCGGCACCTTCTCCGCTCGAGCGGCGCGGCGAGCTCGCGCCCATGCAGTACCGCCGCTTCGGCAAGACGAACAAAGCGCTCAGCGTCATCACGCTCGGCGGCATGCGCTACCACGACGGCTGGAGTCAGCCGCGGAGCGAGCCGCACCGCGAAATGATCGAGCACTGCGCGCGCACCGTGCAAAGGGCCCTCTGCGAGGGCATCAATCACGTCGAAACGGCGTACGGCTACGGCAAGAGCGAGCACTGCTACGGCATCGTCCTGAACCAGGAGCTCGCTCTGCCGCGGCAGAGCTACTTCTTGATGACCAAGGGCGCGCCCCTGACGGCGGACGAAACGCATCGGCTGCTCGAGGAGCAGCTCCGCGCGCTCCGGACGGATCACGTCGACTTGTACGGCTGGCACGGCCTCAACAACGCCGAGCGGTATCGCGCGGCCGTCGCACCCGGCGGTCCCGTGGAGGTGCTCCGCCGCTACCAAGAGCAAGGCGTCATCGGCAACGTCGGCTTCAGCGGACACGCGCCCGTGCAGGTGATGTGCGCGGCGGTGGAGACCGGCCTCTTCGACTTCGTCAACCTGCACTACTACTACTTTTTTCAGCGCAACTGGGCCGTGGTGCAGCTTGCAGCGGCGCGCGACATGGGCGTGTTCATCATTTCGCCGAACGACAAGGGGGGCCGCTTGTTCGAGGCGCCGCCCCTCTTGCGCGACGTTACGGCGCCGCTCACGCCTCTCCAGTGGAACGCGCGGTTTTGCTTGAAGACGCCGCACGTGCACACGCTGAGCTTCGGCATGACACAGGACGCGCATTTCGACGAAATGCGCGGCATTTTCCCCGTGACCATTCCGCCGTCCGAGCATGATCTGGAGGTCGAAGCGCGCCTCGACGCACGCAAGGCCGTGGATCGCTTCGCGAACTACGAAGGTTACGATCTCGAGGGAGATCCGAGCGGCATCAACATTCCGGAAGTGCTGCGCTACCGGCGGATGCTGCGGTGTTACGACATGCGCGCCTTCGGCGAGTATCGCTACAACATGCTCGAGGCCAAAGATCACTGGTTCCCCGGCGTGTTCGCTACGGATGAAGCGCTGGATCGCGTGGACTATTCACGCGTGCCGGACGGAATTCCGCTGCGGGAGCTGCTCGCCGAGACGCACCGCGAGCTCTTCAAGCCCAAGAAGCAGGACTGAGCTCGGCGTCGTCGGGCCCTGCAGCGGGGCCCGTTCGCTGGTCCGTCACGCACCGGCCCCCGTCGCGCCCAGTGCGGTTCTCGTTGCCGTTCAGATGAGCTCAATCCAGCAGATCGAACCGATTCGCGCTCATCTCGAAGGCGCCGGCGCTCTGAGCTCCGATGGCCTCGAGATTGACGGGCACGCGCACCGTGACGCCCGACTGCGCGGGCAGGGCCGTAGGCAAAGGCCATTTCTTGTCGCCGAGAATCGTGGGCGGCTGCTCGAGCGGGCGGCTCACGGCGATCGGGCGGTCCAGCGCGAAGAGCTGCACGCCGAGCTGATCTCGGTCCGTGTCGGTGGCGTTGTACACGCACGCCTCCACACGGCGTTCGGAGCCGCTGCCGGTGACGCTGAGATCACACACGCGAACTTCGGCGAGCGCGTCCAGCAGCCGGCGCAGGTACGGCGCCTCGGCCGAGCGGAGCGCGTCCTTCAGCTGCAGCGTTGCCTTTTGCGCCTCGGGATCGCCGAGGAACGCGAGCATGCGCGCCGCGTGGAGCCGCACAGGGCGGTTCTTCGCGGACAAGAGCTCGCGGAACAGGGCGGCAGGAGCCGTACCTTCGCCGTCAGGGTTGATTTCGCCGAGCGCGGGCGGCTCGATGACCCACTCGGTGCCGCGCGCTTCCGTGCGCCACTTGATGGCACGACCAGGCCCTAGCGGGCCTTCGAAGTACAGCGGCTGCACCTTGGTGAGCTCGCGCTGTTTGCCCTGGCCTTCGAAGAAGCTCACGTGCACTGTGATTTCCTCGAGGGGCTCGCGGCCGTTGTTCACCACGGCCACCTCCAGCTGTGTGCGTACGTGGTTCTTTCGTTGAACCTTGCGCTCGTCGATCAAAAGAACGGACAACGTGGGGATGGGCTCGTTCCACAGCGGCGAGGCAGCGCGTTCACACACGCAGCGCGCCGCAGTCGTCATGTCGCTGGCGAGCGCCGCGGGGCTGGGCGGCTGGGCCGGCGTGGTGGCTCCGGCGACCGACTCGGCTTCCGCCGCAGCGACGCTCGGCGCGCCGAGCGGCTGAATACCGCCCGCCGGCCCGAGCTCCGCTTGCGGCGATTCCTCGAAGGGAGCCGTGATGGCGCGCAGCGAGCGCGCTTCGTTGGACGTTGGAGCGAGGAGATGTCGGAAACCGAGCAGCGCCGTGACGATGCCGGCGCTCAGCGTGATGGCGATGGCGGCCACGGTGCGCGGCAAAACGCCGGCCAGGTTCGGCAGCGGGCGCTTTTGTGCGGGCGCGAGAGGCGCCGTCGGGCTCCGCACGAGGCTCGGCAAATAGCCTTCCAGCTCTGCCAAGAACGCCTGCCGAACGGAGTCCTCGGGCACGCTGGTGCCGACCAAGCGGCGATCGATGGCGAAGCCCACGGCCAAGACTCCCAGCGCCGAGAGGGCGCCAGCGCCGAGCGACAACGCCGCCGTCGTGCCCGGCGACACGCGCGGCACCACGGCGGCGGCCACCAAGCTGCTCACGGTGCCGAGGCCGAGCGCCCCGAGCGACAGAATGCGACGCTGCTTGACGAGCTCGCGTGCGTGCACGTCGTTGCCGGTGGAGAAACGCGTCAGCGTGAGTCGATCGTGAGGCAGGGAAGGAACGTCGAGCTCCAGATACAGCTGGTCCCCTTCGGCGCGCGCCGTCTTGACGCGCTCCCACGGCACCACGAGCTGAGTGCCGCTGGCGAGCGCGCCCGGCGCGTAACCCTCCGAGAACGAGCCCACGCCGAACAAACCCACGACGAGTCCGTGCGCCGTGCATTCGAGCTCGACGGCGCCCACGGCGTTGCTCTGCGTGGTGGCGGAGGCGGTGGCACGGATCCTCATGTCGGCGGGCGCATCCTACAGCACCGCCGTCCCACCGAGCCCCGGGAGCGGGGGTTTTCCGACGGAGTTGGCGAAAGTTCGCGCACTTTCTGGGAAATTGGCTCGCTTGGGCCAGCCGTGGTCGGGTTTTTCGTCGTCGACGCGCTGCGTCGTGCGGTCGCTCCCGCGCGTCCGCCTCGCGCGTCGTGGGCCCACTCCCGTAAGGAGGACGTCCACGCGCACGAGCAAGTCGCGGTGCACCCAAGGAAACGCGCCCCCGCGCCCGGAGGTGCGGCCGAGTGTCCGCCTTGGGGTCGTGCGTTCGACGAGCGCTCGCGGACACCGCCGAGAAACACGGTGCGAGTTAAGACGAAGGGGCCCTCGATGGTCGGCTCAACACCGATCGTGTCGCAAGGTAGCGCCCCGGGACCTGAGCCCCCGGGGCGCATTTTTTCGTACGTCGTGCTTCGCCGGTGCGCGCGCCCCTCTCGACGGAACCGCGCGATGCCCCGCTCGTTCAGAACAAGCGACCTTGTCCGTCGTCGCCCCCCGAGCGCGCGCGCGGCAGAGGCACACGCAGGTGCTCGTAAGCCTTTTTGGTGGCGATGCGGCCGCGCGGGGTGCGCCCCAAGTAGCCCTGTTGCAAGAGGTACGGCTCGTACACGTCCTCGATGGTGTCGCGCGGCTCCGCCAACGCGGCAGCGAGCGTTTCTACGCCCACGGGGCCGCCTTCGTAGTGCTCGATGAGCACGCCGAGGAGACGGCGATCCATCATGTCCAAGCCGGCGTGATCCACCTCGAGCCGCTCGCACGTCAACTCCACGATGGCGGCGTCCATTTTTCCCTCGCCGTGAACGTCCGCGAAATCCCGCACCCGGCGCACCAAGCGGTTGGCGACGCGCGGCGTTCCGCGAGAACGTTTCGCCAAGGCCAAGGCCGCGGCTTCGTCGCACGGTGCGCCCAAAAGCGTCGCGCTTCGCCGTACGATTTTGGCGAGGTCTTCGGGCGGATAAAAGTCGAGGCGCAGCGTGACGCCGAAGCGCTCCTGCAACGGCTTGGTGAGCAGCCCCGTGCGCGTTGTGGCCCCCACCAGCGTGAACGGCTTCAGATCGAGCGGGATGCTCTCCGCGAACGCGCCGTCGCCCATCATGACGTCGATGCGAAAATCCTCGATGGCGGGGTAGAGCGCCTCTTCCACGGGCGCGCTCATGCGGTGAATTTCGTCGATGAAGAGGACGTCGTTCTTTTCGAGCCGCGTGAGGAGGCCCGTGAGCACGCCTTTGTGCTCGATGGCGGGGCCGCTCGACAAGTGGAGGTTCACGCCCATTTCGTTGGCCAATATGTACGCGAGCGTCGTCTTGCCGAGGCCGGGCGGACCGCACAAGAGAATGTGATCCAAAGGATCGCCGCGCTTCAGAGCAGCCTTCACGAAGACGCGTAGGTTGTCCTTGTGCTTTTGCTGCCCCACGAAGTCGTCGAGGCTGCCGGGACGGAAGATGCGATCGAAGCGCTGGTCTTCGTCTCGAGTGCCAGCGCTGACGAGCCGCTCGGCATCGGGGGGCGTGGCGCTCGCTTTGGCCATGGGAGGCGGACCTTACAGCAAAGGCCGTGGAGGCCGAAACCGTGCGCGGGCGGGCGCCTCAGCTCTCGCGAACCAGGGGAGGATTCTTCGCTCGCACGCGGAGGGGGGGAGACGGGGAGTCGTGCGCGCTCTGGCGTGGGAGGGTGATGAAGAACCGCGCCCCTTGGCCCAGCTCGCTCTCGACGCGCACGTTGCCGCCGTGCATTTGCACGAGGCGCCGCGTGATGGCGAGGCCGAGGCCGGTGCCGCTGCGCTGGGCGCTGGCGCTTCCGCTCTGCTGGTACTCGTCGAAGATGCGGCTCAGGGCTTCGCGCGCGATGCCGGGGCCCGTGTCCGAGACGACGAACACGACGTGATCGGGCTGCTCTACCAGCGACAAGCGCACGTGGCCTTCCCGCGTGAACTTGATGGCGTTGCTCACCACGTTGCCGAGCACCTGGCGCACGCGCCGCGCGTCGACGTAAGCGTTGACCGGGACCGCGGGTGCGTCGAGCTCGAGCTCGAGCCCTTTTTGATTGGCGGTCACGCGCGATTCCGCGACGACGTTGCGCGCGATGGCGGCCACGTCCGCCATTTCTCGGCTGAGGCGCAGCTCACCCGACTCGATGGCGCTGAGCGCCAAAATGTCGTCGATCAGAGAGCGGAGGTGATCGCCGCTGGCCCGCACGATGACGAGGTTTTCGCGCGCCTCGTCGGACAGCGGTCCGTCCACCTCGCTGAGCAAGACGTCCGTAAAGCCCAGAATGGCGTTCAGCGGCGTGCGTAGCTCGTGGCTGAGAGCGGCCAAGAACTCGCTGCGGTCGCGGTCGAAGGCGTTGGCGCCGGACAAGTCCTGCCGGTACGCGCGCTCGGCCGCCTCGAAGCGCTCGAGGAGCACGTTGAACGAAGACGTCAGGCGGCCCACTTGGTCGATGGTGCGGACCGGGATGGGCTCACCTTCGAGGACGGTGTTTTCCTTGGCCAGGTCCACGATGCGCGTGCGCACGAACATCACGTCACCGTGAACGTCGCGCGCGAGCGCCCAAGCCACGAAGCCTGCGGCGGCCACGAGCAGCGTGGCAAAGGCCGCCAGGGAGCTCACCAAGGAGCTTCCTGCGAACAGCACCTCGGGCGCGGCCACCAGCGCCACGACGACGCGTGGGCCCTCGCCCACCGGGCTGATTGCATAGTGCACACGCCCCACGTCCGTCGTGAGCTCTCCGCGGTTGGAGCGAAGAAACAGCTGGACGTCCGCGCCGCGCGGCGCGCTCCAAGAGCTCTCCACTACGCGGCCTTCTGCCTCGTCGAGCAGCACGAAGTCCGCCCCGCCACGGCGTGCGCTCCGCTGCAAGAAGGGGCCGTGCTGTTCCAGCGGCAAGACGGCGAGGCGCGCGGCGAGGGTCTCTGCGAGCAAATCGCTTCTCTGCTGGGCGGCGTAGGCGCGCTGCTCGCGTAGCTCGCGTACGCCGAGCCACGCCACGGCGATGGTGACCGCCAGGCCCAGCAAGATCACCGTCGCGGGCGCGACCACCAAAAAAGGAATGGACCCGCTCTTGTCGAGACCGCCGCTGCTACCGTTCCGGCTCACGTGTGTTCCGTCGAGAGCTTGGCGAAGAGCGCGTGGTCGAGCCAGCGCGAGGCCACGTACTCGACCTGGCGCGCGATGCCCTCGAAGTGAAAGCCGAGCTGCGCGATGACCCGGAGGCTCGCGAAGTTGTCGGTCGCCGCCGCGCAGCGAATGCGGTGAACGCCCATGCGCTCGAAGGCGAAGCTCACACAAGCGCGCGCCGCTTCGACCATGTACCCGTGACCCGTCGCCTCACGCCGCAGCCAGTAGCCGAGCTCGCAGCCCTGGTGGAGGTGAACGATGTGATCGAGACCGACCACGCCGTAGAACGCGCGCGTGTTGCGGTCGCGAATGGCGAGCCTGGCGGCGCGTCCCGCGTCCCAGTCGCTCTCGCTGGCGAGCGCGTAGCGCTCGCAGGCCTCCAGCGTGGAGTTGTAGGGAACCCAAGGAAGCCAGCGCTCCAGGTGCCAGCGTGAGCCGTCGATGGCGTCCCAGAGCTCGGGCGCGTCCGGGCTCTCGATGGGAGTGAGGACCAGGCGCGCCGTCTCCGGGGGGCGCCGACGCACGCTGACGCGCGAAGGAACGGTCAACGAGGGCGCCGGCCGTGTCTTGGACACGAACGGCTCGCGGCTCATGGCGCGCCTTGCCCCGCGCAGCGAGCCTGGGCCACGAAAACCTCCAAATGTCCGGCTTCGTAGTCCCGGAAAGCGAGCACCCACTCGCCCGGCTTCGTGCCGGGTGCGATGGCGGGCCGAGGCTGAAAGCCGCTCACGCGGGTGATGACGCTCGCCTTGCCGACGCCGTCGCGCGACACCCCGGCGATGCGCAAGCGAGAGCCGGCGAAGTACGCGACCACGGCCGCGGCCGGTCCCGGCGCGGCGTCGGTCGGAGCGGTGCTGACGATGGTGGGGCGAGTGGCGTCGCGCGCGAGGTCGCGATGCCACAGCGCCTCCTTCCGATCGTGCGGGAGGAACGCCGCGACCGCGCCTGCCTTTTCGTCGTCCCAGGCAACGAAACAGCCGTCGTCGCCGCAGGCGATGGTGGGTTCCGAGTGTTTGCCGAAGCCGTGCACCGCGACGAGCTCACCTGCGGTGGTGTCTTGCTTGGCCGTTTTGACGCCCGTCGAGAGCTCGGGGGCGTCGAGCGGGACGCGCAGCAGCTGAATGTTCGAAACGAGGTCGTTCGGCGCGTAGCGGAAGGCCACGAACAGCTTGCCGCCGACCACGGTGGCGGCCGCGTGAGTCGCGCTGCCGCGCGCGAACGCGGTGAGGGCGATGGGCTCTCCGAGCGGCTGGAGCTCCCGATCCAAGCGCCGCAGGACTAGGTCGACGACGTTGGGGCGGTTTTTGCGCTCGCTCCAGATTGCGAAGAAGCCGCCGCCGGGCAGGGCCGTGAGCGTGGGCGTCACCTTGTCGCGTTTGATGGCGGCGAGCTGGCGCGCGGGACTATCGATGCGCCCCTCCGCGTCGAGCAGGCGAACGTAGACGCCGGGGTCTTTGCCGCCCGAGTCCCAGTACAGCGCCGCCAGCTTTTCTCCGGCGGGCAGGAGCGTCGGCTGTACGGCGGAGTTGGCCTCCGGCGTGAAGTGGATGGGAGGGGACGTTCGGCGTAGCGCGTCGTCCAGCCTCGCGACGAACGAGGAGCGGCGGCGCACGTCGAGATGCGAGTCCGTCCACCCGACGAGCGGCCCGCTCGCACCGGCGACCAAGATGGGCTGCGACGCTGGATCCGCCAGCTCGAAGGGACGTGGTCGACCGATGCCGGCGAGCTGACAGGGACCGGGAGGATCGTCCGGCGCCACGTCGGTGTGCGCGAGGAGCGACTGCCCCACGACTTTGCCGCCGTCCATTTCTTGCGCCTGCTTGAACTTGGCGATGGCGGCGTCGCGCTTTCCGTCACTGAGCAGCGTTTGCGCCTCCGCGATGGCCACGGCGTAAGCGGGGACTTCGACGGGAGGGCTCGCGTGGCGGTCGCTGGCTGCCGAGCTCGAGGCGTCCGGACGCGCTGAGCCGGTGTCCGTGCGCATGCTCGGGCCCGCCGGGTGAAGCACGAACAACCAGAGGGCGTACCCGCCGAGCGCGAGCGCCGAGAACAGAAGGAGCCAGCCTGCGGCTGCGGCGCCTCGACGAGGCGGCGGCAAGGAGGGAATCGCCAGATCCGGCGCGGGGGCGGGAGGCGGAGCGACCGGCGACTGACGTCCGGTGGCGATAGCGGCCGCCGTCGAGGGTGACTGGGGGAGCGGACGCCCATCCATCAGCGCGTCGACGAGGCTGCCCTCCACCTCGCTGGCGATGGGGCGTCGCGCCGAGCTCGGCTCGACCCCGAGCGCGCGATGAAGCGCCTCGGCAAGTGAGCGAGCGCTCTGAAAGCGGCGCGTGGGATCTCGATCCACGGCCCGCTCGAACCACTCATCGAAGCTCGGCGGCAGATCGGGCCGCAACTTGGAGGGACGGGGCAGCGGAGCTCCGGCGATTTGAGCCAAAATCATGGCTACGCCCTGCTCGACGTTCCACACCGTTTGGCCGGTGAGGCACTCGTACACGATGCAGCCGAGCGCCCAAAGGTCCGCGCGGTGGTCCACCTCGCCTTGCCCCCGGGCTTGTTCGGGGCTCATGTACGCCGGCGTTCCGAACAACGCGCCTTCGCGCGTGAGACGAACGTTCTGCTCTTCCCCTTGGCCCTCGTAAAATTTGGCGAGGCCGAAATCGACGATTTTTGCGACGAGCTCTCCGTCCTCGTCCTGCGTTAGAAAAATATTCTCCGGCTTGAGGTCGCGATGAACGATGCCAGCTTCGTGGGCCTTTTGCAGACCACGGGCGACCTGGGTGGCAATCTTGAGCGTCACGTCCACCTTCATTTGGCGGACGCGCGTCATACGGTCGTACAGGCTCTCGCCTTCGAGGAGCTCCATGACGAGGAACGGGCGCTCCTCGAACATGCCGGTGTCGTAGACCTCACAAATGTACGGGCTGCGAATGGCAGCGGCCGCGCGCGCCTCGCGAATGAAGCGTTCGCGCACCACGTGCGAGGTCAGAAGCTCGTCGGCGAGCAGCTTGACTGCAACGCGCTTGCCGATGTCGACGTTCTCGGCCTCGAATACGGCCGCCATTCCGCCGCGCCCAATCTCCTGGGTGATACGGAACTTCCCCTCGAGGACTGTGCCTAGGGGGACCCTGGAGCGGTTCGGTTCTGCCATTGGGGAGGAAAACGCGCGCGCCGGAAGATTCGCGGAAAAGCGAGGCCAGGGCCAGGGTTAGAGGCCGGAAAAACCTGTCACCTGGAACGGGACCAGCGGAGGAAGGCTAAGCCACCGCCGGACCCAAAGTGAAACGGGGGCAGCTCAAAGGTAGGTAACGGCCCCACAGCGCGGCATCCAAATCCTGCGGCGAGGCCGAAAATCATTGATCTTTGGGGTGCGAAGCGATCTGGAAACACTTCCGAAACGGAAGGCCCGCTACTCGAAGGGAGCACGCTCGGTGCGACGCGGCTCGACCCAACCTCCCTGGGCTCAGGAAGGGGGCCCCATCCAGCCGTCCGAGTCGGGCACGCGCGAGTCGTGAAGCTCGGGCGGCAAACGCCATGTCACGGTTCGAAGGCTAGAGTCACACACATTCCCCCCAAGTCCTCCCTCCTTGGTCTTCAACGAGCCAGCCGTACCCTTTCAGGGGCGGCGCGGGACTCGCAGGTACGAGGACGGGGCCAACCCTCCGAGTCGGGCTCGGGGGACATCAAGAAAACCTGAGGAGAGAGCCAATGAAGAAGGTCGAGGCCATCATCAAGCCGTTCAAGCTGGACGAGGTGAAGGACGCGCTGAGTGAGGTCGGCGTGCAAGGGATGACTGTGACCGAGGTCAAGGGCTTCGGACGCACGGGCGGCAAAAAGGAAGTGTACCGCGGCTCTGCGTACGTCGTGGACTTCGTCCCCAAGGTAAAGCTCGAGATCGTGGTCCCGGACGACCTGACGCATCAGGTCATCGACGCCATCGAAAAGAGCGCCAAGACCGGTCGCATCGGTGACGGCAAGATCTTCGTGGGGCCGGTGGACGAGGCCGTCCGTATCCGCACGGGCGAGCGCGGCGACGAAGCCATCTGAGCCCTTCGCCTCTCCAAAACTAGCGGGGTGGTTTCCCCAGCGGTCCCAGCCCCGAGAGCGGGGGCCTCCAGGGAGACCCCCAACACGCACACGGCGTCGCCGCGCGAGCCTTTTTCTGGGCTTGGGCGGTGGCGCCGTTTCGTTTGGGGTTAGCGGACCGCCGACGCCTGATATGGTGCGTCGAGCGACGGCCCCGTCGGGCCGAGGGAGCTTTTGAGGATGGATGCGAAAGAGGCGATCGAGCTAGGCAAGAAGAACGGCGCCGTCATGGTCGATCTCAAGTTCATCGACCTGCCGGGTAAGTGGCAGCACACCAGCGTGCCATTCCGTCGGCTCGACGCGGACGCCTTCGAGGACGGCTTCGGGTTCGATGGCTCGTCCATTCGAGGGTTTCAGCCGATCAACGAGAGCGACATGCTCCTGATTCCGGATCCGGCGACGGCGGTGATGGACCCGTTCACCAAGCACCCGACGCTGTCGCTTCAGTGCACGATTCAGGACCCGCTGACGCGCCAAAAGTACACGCGTGACCCGCGTCACATCGCCGCCAAAGCCGAGGACTACCTCCGAAGCACGGGCATCGCGGACACGTGCTACTTCGGTCCCGAAGCGGAGTTCTTCATTTTCGACGACGTGCGCTTCGACAGCGGCCCGCGCGGCTGCTTCTACTTCATCGACAGCGTCGAGGCCGACTGGAACAGCGGCAAGGACGAAAAGCCGAACCTCGGCTACAAAATTCGCCACAAGGAGGGCTACTTCCCGGTGATGCCGCAGGACACCATGCAGGACCTGCGCACCGAAATTTGCCTCGAAATGGAGAGGGTGGGGCTCGAGGTGGAGGTGAGCCACCACGAGGTCGCGACCGCGGGGCAAGGCGAGATCGACATGCGGTACGACTCGCTGCTCACGATGGCCGACAAGGTCATGTGGTTCAAATACATCGTGAAGAACGTCGCGTTCCGTCACGGCAAGTCGGCGACGTTCATGCCCAAGCCCGTCGCAGGCGACAACGGCAACGGCATGCACTGTCACCAGTCGTTGTGGAAGGACGATCGCCCGCTCTTCGCGGGGGACGGCTACGCGGGGCTCAGTGAGTTGGCGCTTTGGTACATGGGCGGGCTCCTCAAGCACTCCCGCGCGCTCGCGGCGCTGACCAACCCCACCACCAACAGCTACAAGCGGCTCGTGCCCGGCTTCGAAGCGCCGGTGAACTTGGCGTACTCGAGCCGCAATCGCTCGGCGGCCATTCGCCTGCAAACGTACTCGCAGTCGCCCAAGTCCAAGCGTCTCGAGCTGCGTTTCCCCGACCCCACGTGCAACCCTTACATCGCCTTCTCCGCGATGCTCATGGCGGGCCTGGACGGCATCAAGAACAAGATTGATCCCGGCGATCCGCTCGACAAGGACATCTACAGCTTGAGCCCCGAGGAGCTGAAGGACGTGGGGCAGCTCCCCGTGTCACTCGAGGCAGCGCTCGTCGAGCTCGAGAAAGATCACGAGTTCTTGCTTCAAGGGGACGTCTTCACGCGCGACGCCCTCGAAATGTGGATCGACTACAAGCGTGAGCACGAGATCGCGCGCCTCCGTCAGTACCCCGCGCCCATCGAGTACGAAATGTATTACGACTTGTGAGTCTTCGGGGCGACATCGTGTCGCGGGACCCCACTTAGAGCGCGCCGAGCACCGTAAGCAAGAACCCCAGCCTCTTCGAGAAGCTGGGGTTCTTCGTTTCGTCGGCGCACTCGGCGTCGAGGGGGTTGGAGCGGGAACGCGGACGCCGAGCTTTGCTAGAAAGCCGACCCCGAGCGTTACTGGTCGAGGCGGAACGCCTCGACGTATTCAGGCGCGACTTCTCCGGCGTCGTTCATGATCATGAACCAGTGCTGCCAGGGAATTTCGAGCTCTTCGAAAATACCGATCAAGTGCGAGTAGTACGAGACGCGGTCTTCCATACGTGACCTGCGATCGTACGCGCCGAACTCGTTGCAAATGACGGGCACTTGGTGCTTGACGGCCCACGCCTTGGCCACGGCCACGCGGTTGTAGAGCGCCTCCGGCGTGCCTTGAACGTTGTACGAACGGAACTGCGACCAGATCCACTGGGGCTGATTCGTCGTCAGCCCGAAGTCGCTCGCGTACTCGCTCCACCGCTCCGGTGTGTACGGGAAGGGTACGTCGCGCGTGCTCGCCTGCTCGGCCCAGTCCGCGCCCTGGTGCGTGAAAATGAACGGCTCGTACGAGTGGAACGAGTAGACGATGTTGTCGTCGGCGAAGGGCGTGCGCGCAGCGAGCTCGTGGATGCCGTACCAGTTGACGTCCCCGAAAATGATGGTGTGCGTCGTGTCCTCCGAGCGAATGGCGTCGATCATGCGCTGCGCGACGGGCGTCCACGCGCTCCTAGGCAAGACGTTGCTCGCGCCTACGGAGAGCTCCGGCTCGTTCAAGAGCTCGAAGTAAATGTCGTCGCGCGGGCTGTCCTTGAAGTGGGCCGCCACGGCGCGCCAGAGCGCCACCGCTTGGTCGACCCCAGCCGTGTCCGAGAACGTGAAGGACTTGTCGTACTGATGGTAGTCGATGGTGAATGACAGACCGTGTCGTTCGGTCCATTCGTCGAAGCTATCCAAAATGCTCCACAGATCCTCGTGCAGCGTCAGGCTGACGTCCGTGCCCGTGCCGGTCACATCGGTCACGTACTGATCGAGATCGATGGGGAGGCGGAGACCCTGAAAGCCGGCCTTGGCCAGGTTTTCGACGTATTTTTCGTCGAACTCGAAGCTCTCGAAGCGGCCGTCCTCGAGCCAGTTCGTGAGGTTGTAGCCGCGGTTGAGTTGGGCCATGGCCTTTTGCTGCAGCGGCGTGTCGATGAGGATGTCGCCCAGCTCGGTTTTGGCGGGGGGCGCCGCGGGCAACACGGTGAGGTTCTTCGGTCCGCGATCCACCGCGGCGCTCGTTTCGAAATACACGTCGTCCAGCTCGAACGTGCCCGACGAGCCATCGGGACCCACGATGTGCCAGTTGACGTTGGTGAGCAGCGTGGGCTCCCAGGCGGCGGGTTCGCCGTAGCCGGCCTGCGAAAGGTTGGCGAAGGGAATGGTGACCCGAGTCCAGGTCGCCGAAGCCGGCACTGAAAATACGTAGAAGTCGTAGTCCGTAATCTGGCTGGTTTCGAAGCGCACGGCGTGCCCGGCGCCGCGGTACGAGTAGGAGAAGCCCGCGTAGCTCGAAGCGTCCGTCGACGCCGGGACCGAGAAGCCGACGCCGACGAAGGGGTCCCACTGATATGCGCCACGATCGAGCGTGAACTCCACCGACAGCGCGTAGGACGAAGCGTTTCCTTCTGCGCCGATGATGCTCGCGTCCGGACCGCGCCCGGTGACTCGTGACGCGCCCTCTGCGTCTTGGTCCGAGTACGCGTACCAGCCGGTGCCGAGCTCGTTCAGTTCGTTGCCGTCCTCGAAGTCGTCGACGAGGTGAGAGCCTTCACCGGGACCCGAACCACCTAGCCCAGCCGAGCCACCGGTTTCGCCCGTTCCGCCCGTTCCGCCGCTCCCTCCTGTGGCATCGGAGCTCGAGCTCGTGCCCGATTCACAAGCGAACGCAATCAGAGGGACGAGCGGAATCACGAGGTGGCGTAGGCAGAATTTCATAGCGTGCACTTGAGGGATGCCGCGACGCAGAGTGGTGCTTTGAAAAATCTTCGGATACGCGCCACAGCGGGGACTCACGGTTTTCCCGGGGGCGGCGAGATGGTCGCGCCTCGGCGGTGAGTGTTCTCGTCTTTTCATCGCGCGAAGTGGTCGTCGCGCAGTCGTCGTGGGACTCGCCGGACGGGCCGTCGCGCAGTCGTCGTGGGACTCGCCGGACGGGTCGTCGCGCAGTTGTCGTGGGACTCGCCGGGTCCCTTGCTGCCGACGTGCGGTGGGGGATCGGGGCTCCGTGAGTCGGCCGGACGGTTGTTGGCTCGGTGTCGGCATGCGTGGTGGATCTGGCCGCCGGTGGACGCTCGGTTGTTGGGGCGGGCGTCGTTGCGATGTTCGCGTGATGCTCGAACTCGCCGCTTAGGTTGCAAAACCCGAGACAAGGGCGGGAAATTGCTTCATTGTGCTGACCCACTCGGTGGCAAACGCGCTCGGTTGAGCTGAGACCCGCGCAAACTTGGCGGCCAGTCGGCTGGCAGGCGTCGTCGCGCCACCTTTCTTCCCCCACCTTAGGCTTTCGCGATGCGCCACGACGACTCCGTGCGTTCTCTTCTTCGCTGGATTGCGTTCACTGCTCTGGCGTTTCTTTCGGCGGGAGCGTGTGGCGGAACTACGGAGAACGACGACGGGTTTCGTTTCGATACCAGCTGCCCCTCGGGGCAAACCTGTACGGGCGGTACCGCGAGCGGCGGCCTCAGCGGCGTCGGTGCTGCGCCCACGAGCGGCGGCTCAGCGGCAGGCGGGTTGGGCAGTGGCGGGCGGGGCAGTGGCGGGC
>JAEYVE010000214.1 GCA_023432025.1 Pseudomonadota bacterium | reverse complement strand
CCCCGACGACGCTTGCCATACCAACTGGTCGGCGTAGTGTGCACCAACCGGTTGGTACGGAGTTCCGAGAATGGAGCCGCCCGAACCCGCCGAAACGAAGCTTTTGGAGCCTGCCCGCCGCTTCCCCACTCGCCCGAGTGCCAGCACATGTCGCCGCGATCGAAGTCCCCCGTCGTCCCGCCGCCCCCGCCGTCCCCGCGGCGCGACGACGCGCGCTCGCGCATTCTGGGCGTGGCACTCACCGCCTTTCGCTCCAAGGGCTACGCCGCCACCACCGTGGACGACCTGTGTCGAGCTGCTGGGGTCACCAAGGGCGCCTTCTTCCATCACTTCGAAAGCAAAGAGGCAGCCGCCCTCGCCGCAGTCGCTCACTGGAACACGTTCACCGGTCACCTCTTCGAGACGGCGCCGTACTGGAAGGTCGCTGAGCCGCGGGCGCGTCTGCTGGCGTATTTGAGCTTTCGTGCTGCGCTCGTGCGCGGTGATCTACCCGAGTTCACCTGTCTGCTCGGAACGCTGGTGCAGGAAACCTTCGCTAGTCATCCCGCTCTGCAGGCCGCGTGCGGCGCCGGCATCGACGCGCATGCGGCAACTCTCGTGCCCACCATCGAGGCAGCCAAAGCACGCCACGCGCCCGACGGCGACTGGAGCGCCCTGAGCCTGGCGCGCCACATCCAAGGCGTACTGCAAGGCAGCTTCGTGCTCGCCAAGGCCTTGAACGACCCCCACGTGACGCTCGACGCCATCGCGCATCTCGAGCGCTACATCCACGGGCTTCTGCCCATTCGCCGACGAGGAAAGACCCCATGAAGACGTCCGCTCCCCAGATCGCCAAGAACATCATTTGCCTGTGGTTCGACACCGAAGCCGAGGCGGCCGCGCGGTTTTATGCCGAGACCTTCCCCGAATCGTCGGTGGACGCCGTCCATCGTGCGCCGACCGACTTTCCTGGTGGCAAAGCGGGTCAGGTGATCACCGTCCAATTCACCGTGCTCGGCATTCCGTGCCTTGGCCTCAACGGCGGACCGGCGTTTCCGCAGACCGAGGCCTTCTCCTTTCAGGTGGCCACGGACGACCAAGCCGAAACCGACCGCTACTGGAACGCCATCGTCGGCAACGGCGGCAGCGAGAGCGCCTGTGGTTGGTGTAAGGACCGCTGGGGCGTGAGCTGGCAGATCACCCCGCGCACGTTGACCGCGGGGATTGCCGCCGGCGGGGAAGAAGGTCGGCGCGTCTTCGAAGCGATGATGACCATGAGCAAGATCGACGTCGCCGCGATTGATGCCGCGCGGCGCGGATAAGCTCCGTCGCTTGGTGCGCGTGCTCGCAAGCCTTCACCTTCACGACGGAGGATGCGAGCACATCCCCAAGTTGCTCTGGCACACGCCATTCACGCAGTAGCCGCAGTCGCATTCCGTGTCGGCTTGGCACGCGAGCGCCGTGCAACCGTGACTCCAGGGGTCGACGGGCGACGTACAGCGCGTGTTCTCGGTGCAAGTCCAACCGTCATCGCAGGGGATGGGCTCGCAGCCGTGCTCGTTTGCACGCGCGGAGCCTTTGGCACAACGGGTTCCCGCGAGGCACGTGTAGCCGTCGTCGCAAAGGAGGGGCGCGCAGCGCCCGTCTGCCTGACAACGCGCCGTATCTCCGCAGTTGTCCGGGCTCTGGGTGCAGGCGGGCGGAGGGTATACGCACTTGCGCTCCTCGCACTGCGGGCATCCCATCACACTGCGCTCACAGGTGCCGTTTTCGCCGCAATCGGCGTTCGTGGTGCACGGAAACTCGGTGGGGCAGTTCGTGGGCGGTATGGGGCAAGCGGAGGCCGGCCAACAGGCGCCCGTCGTACAACACTTCACCGGCCCGACAGGTCCACACTCGACCACGTCCCGACACGCCCAAGGCGGCTGACTGGCGCTCGTGTCCTTGCAAGCGCGCACCTCAGATGCCGACCCGCCGGCGCCGCCGCTCGAGGTACCGCCTCCCCCGCTACCCGCGCCGCCCGTGGAGCTCCCGGCAGTGCCTCCTCCACCACTTTCGGTCGTGCCACCGGAAGCGTTCCCCGCGCCGGCATCGCCCGCGTTGGGCTCCCCACACGCCACGACCGTCGCCGAAAGCAAAAGTACTGCATACAACGAAACTCGGTTCATGACGCCTGCTTGTGCAAATTCGCTGCCACGTCCGCATTTGCGAGCGATTCAGCTGCGATGGCGTTCACTGACGTAGACCACGAGCGCTGCGTCCCCTTTCGCGGCACCGGGCCGGGTAACTTTTGTGCCTATCTGAGCCAAAAAGGCGCCCCTTCTGCCTTCGAGCGCGCGCGCCGTGTCTGCTGCACCTTTGACCCTCGAGCGTCACGGCGGACCCGCTTCCTTCTCGCGCCCTTCGAGCCGTTGGCGTGGCATGCGAATCATGCTCGAGAGCCCGATAGTTTGTGACAATTCTTCCCACTGGGCGCGGCGCCTGGCTCCCACGTGCGTGCGGACGGTGAGCTTGCTCGCCCTCGTGGCGTGCCTCGGCTGCAGCTCGGACGACGACGACGACCCCATCACCATCACGTCGCTCGGCGAAATCGATCCAGAAGAGCGCGCCGACGACCTCCAGGAGGCCGTGGACGACGTGATGGACAAATACGACGTGCCCGGCATCGTGGCGGGCGTTTGGACGAGCGCAGGCTCTTGGACCAGCGCGACCGGCGAAGGCGGAGACGGCGAGCTCGGCGTCGACGATCACTTCGGGATCCGCAGCGTGACCAAGTCGTTCGTCGTCACCGTCCTGCTTCAGCTCATCGACGAAGAGGAAGCCGAGCTCGACGACACCGTGGACGAGTACGTGGACGACGTCCCGAACGGCGACGAAATCACCTTGGCGGATCTCGCCGGCATGACCTCCGGTCTCTACGACTACACGCGCGTCCCCGCCTTTCGCGACGAGCTCATTTCAGACACCACCGAGGAGCACACCACCGCCGAGCTGCTCGAATTCGCCTTCGAGGAGCCCGTGGAGTTCGACCCCGGCACCAAGTACAGCTACTCGAATACCAACACGCTCGTGCTTGGCGAGGTCATCGAAGCCATCACGGGTCGCTCACTCGCGGAAGAGCTGGAAGACCGCATTTTCGATCCGCTCGACCTCGAAGACACCGTTTACCACGAGAGCGGCTCGGAGGTTCCGCCGCCCGCCTCGCTCGGGTTCCTCGTCGATCCCGACGAAGATCCCGAGCCCATCGCCGTCGCCTTCAGCGCCTTCGGTGCCTCCGGCGCCATGACCTCGAACCTCCAAGACCTCCGCCGCTGGGCCACCGCGCTCGGCCGCGGTGACCTTCTGTCGCCCGCCATCCACGGCGAACGTTTGGACGCCGCGCGCCCCGCCACCAATGGCCCCAAGTACGACGACTACGGCCTTGGGATTGGCTCCCTCGACGGTTGGTGGGGCCACACCGGCTCGGGTCTCGGTTACCAAGCCGCCGCGTTCTTCGAGCCGGACTCGGGCTCCGTCATCGTGGTGGAGCTGAACACCGCCCCAAGACAAAACGCACAAGCCGAGCTGTTTCAGGCCCTCCGAGAAGTACTGGAAAAACAGCCCGATTGAGCTCTCTTTTTTGGGAAGGCGTTCCAGCCCGACCGAGCGCGGTGCTCCCGCACTACGTCGCATCACGAGACAAAGCGCAGGAGGCTTGCCCTGCGGGCAAGCCTCCTGCGCCGTAAGAAGGTCGCGCGGCTTTCACCGCGCGACCCCTCCGTAACTCCGAGCCGCTCTCATTCGCCGCTGGAGAGCGGCAAGAGCTCGAGCGCGGCCTCGCTGTAACTCCACTCGTCCGGAGTCACGAGCTCGAAGGAAATGAACACGTCGTCCGCAAGCGAAAGGGGCAACTCCACGTCTGCGCCCTGCACGCCGTAGCCCGACGTTTCGAACAGCAACGTGCCTCGCTCGCACGCCACCGAGCCCGCGTAAACACGCAGCTCGTACCAACCGTTCGGCTCCTGGAAGTGGACGGGCAAACGCAGCTGACTCGCCGTGCACGGGCCCGCAGCGTACGAAACGCCCGCAATGGCCCCTCCGTCGAGATCACTGCACCAGGAATCCGTGCCCGGGTAGCCGCCCGTCCCCGGGTAGCCGCCCGTCCCCGGGTAAGCGCCCGTACCCGGCCAACCGCCACCCGCGCCTGGCTCGCCGCCGTAGCCCGGTTCCTCGTACGCGCCAGCGTATCCGTAGTCGTCGTCCTTGCCGGAGTCGCCGCCCCAACCGGACTCCTCGTTCGGAGGCTCGGGGCTCACGGGTTCGCCGCCCACGCCCGGGTACTCCTCATACCAACCGCCCGTGCCTTCGTACCAACCGCCCGTGCCGAAGCCGCCGACCCCGACGGCCCCACCGGTCGAAGCGCCGCCCGTACCTCCGTAGTCGTAGCCGCAAGCGTAATAGTGCGGCAGCGCCGTCAGCCTTGCCCAGTTGAAGCCGAGAACGGCTTGCTCCGTCACGTCGCCAGCGCACAGCTTGGCTTGCGGAGGCCGGAGGACGTCGCAAGAGCCCCCACCACCTTTGCCGCCCGTGGCCGGAACACCGCCCGTGCCCACGCCGCCGACGCCGCCCGTGCCCACGCCGCCGACACCCACGAAGCCGCCACCGACGCCCGGGTAGATGCCCCCCCCGTAGCCGCCCGATCCCTCTTCCTCGCCCGGGAGGGGCTCCGCTCCGTTACAAGCGCTGAGAGCTCCGAGCAAAAGTGTGAACAAACCTAGATTCCGAATTTGTGAAACCGCCATGGCGCTCCCTTCTGCAGGGATCGGGCCACATCTCACAAACTACAAACTGCGCAACGAATGGTTGCTTTGCTCGACTGAGCGTCCGCGCCGCACGCTGTGCAACTCTGCGCCAACTTGTGCCCTGTACGACTCAGCGGCCGCAAGGCTGATCCTAGGGAGTCTTTCGGTCGCGCGCGCCTTACCTGCGCCACGCCCACGCGCGTCGACTGACCGGCCGCTCGCGATTCAGCGCGGCGTGTAGGGCACGTGGGGCCAAGCCGCGAGAATTTCCTCGGCTTGCTGCTCCTTCGTGAACGTCTCCCACACGAGCCCGTTCGCGTCGCGATACTCGCGGAACTGGTCCACGTCGTCTCGCTCGAAGCCGACATGACGAACGCGCCCCTCCTCACCCGGGACGCGACGAATGGAGAAATTGAGCACCGCCGTGCGCCACAGCGCGTATTCGCCCGGCACCACGTGGACGGGCTCGGCGCCCAAGAGCTTCGTGTACTCGACGACGGAGGTTTCGATGTTGTCGACGGCGACGGCCAGATGAGCTTTCACCAGGGCACGCCTACCGCTCCGGCCGCGCATGCGCCATCGCAAAAACTCGCGCGGCTACTGCTCCATTTGCTGGCGACCGGGATCGCGGCACGGCTCACGGCTCGCGACGGCGTTCCGTTTGCTCTTCCAGCTCTTCGAGGCTGCGCGGCCAGTCGCCGCGCAAAAGTCGAGACAGCGAGCGGTCCGCGAGCAGCTTGCCTTCGGTTTGGCATGTGGGGCAGTAGTTCACTTCGTTTGCGGCGTAGCGGATGCGCTGCACCGCAGTGTCGCAAACGCGACACGCCTGACCGTAGCGGCCGTGTACCGCCATTTCTTCGCGAAAGGCGGTGACCTTGTCCGGAAACCCCTCGCCCACTTCGTTCAAAAGTAAACGTGTCCACTCACGCAACGTTTGCCGACACGCCACGTACAGTCGATCGATCTCGACTTCACTCAGGGCCGTGGTGAGCTTGATCGGGCTCAGCTGGGCCCAAAAAAGCATTTCGTCGGAGTAAGCGTTGCCGATGCCGCTGAAAATTCGCGGATCCGTCAGGGCGCGTTTCAGCGTGCGCCGCTCGCGGGTGAGCGCGGCGCCGAAGGCGGCGCGGTCGACCTCGAGCGGCTCCACTCCACCTCGGTGGTGCGCGGCGAGCGACGCCTCGCCGCGCACCAAGTGCAAGCTGGCGCGCTTTTGCGTGCTCGCCTCCGTGAAGCAGAGTGCGCCGTTCGGAAAGTCGAACACCGCGTGCCCCACCTTCTTGGGCACGGCGGCTCCCGCCTCACGCCAGCGCAGCCGCCCGGCAATCATCAAGTGAAGGATCAAAAAGAGCTCGCCCTGGAGCTGGAGCACGATGCGCTTGCCCAGGCGACGCACCCCGAGCACACGCTGGCCGCGCGCGGCCTCGAGCGGCGGGTCGTACGTGCGGAGCACGAAGGGGTTGCCGAGACGCACCCCGAGCAACTCTTGGCCTTGGACGAGCGCACGGAGACGCTGCACGTACACTTCGACGTCGGGGAGCTCGGGCACCGTGGACGAGAGCCTACTTCACGGGTGCGCGCCGCGGGGTGGCTCGCGGACGGTGGCCGGGCGCGTGGGGCTTTCTGCGTCCCGCGTGCTTGGGGTGACTCGGTCGTCGTGCGGGAGCACGAATGTCGACTGGGGTGACTTGGACGTAGTGCGGGAGCACCGAATGTCGACTTGGGGTGACGCCTCTCCAGCAGGCGTTCGGAGGTGGCTCATGCGGGGTCAAGACGTGTCCGGAGGCGTCCGTGAAAGGGCTTTCATGGCAGACCGAACCCGATTTCCGCGCATTCCCGGCAGTCATCGTGCCAATTGGAAAAGCGACGTGGTTTCGTGGAGCTAGCCCCTTGTTTTTGGCTTCCGAACGGTCCTGTCCCCGGCACACCCCGGGGCGCGCGGCTATCCTTGGGGAATGGTCGCGCCCGGGTCCCTGAAGACCGCTCGTCTGAGCCAGTCCGGCAAGAGCGCTCGCGTCGATGCGAAGCCACGCTCCGGTCGTGCGCGCTCGGAGATTCGGACGCGCTCGGACCGTCCGGCGTCTCTCTTGAGCGCCGTCGTGCGCGTGCTCACGGTGTCGGACGAGCCCGACTACGAGCAGCCTTGGCAGACGCGTGGCCCCAGCTTGAGCAGCGGCTCGGGCGCCATCGTCTCCACGCGGCGGGGGCTCCGCATTTTGACCAACGCGCACGTCGTCCAAAATCAGGTATTTCTGGAGGTCATTCGTCACGGGCAGTCGCGAAAGTTCCAGGCGCGGGTCGAGGGCGTGGGCCACGAGTGCGATTTGGCGCTGCTCGTCGTCGACGATCCCGAGTTCTTCCGCGGCGCGCGCCCCATCGTCATTGCGCGGAATCTGCCGCCGCTCAGCTCGCCGGTGAAGGTGCTCGGCTACCCCATTGGTGGGGAGCGGCTCAGCGTGACGCAGGGCGTGCTCTCGCGCATCGAAATGACGCCGTACGCGCAGAGTCAGCGGCGACTGCTCGCCGCGCAAATCGACGCAGCCATCAACTCGGGCAACAGCGGCGGCCCCGTGGTGCGCGACGGACGACTGGTGGGCGTGGCGTTTCAAGCGCTCGATGACGCCGAAAACATCGGCTACATGATCGCCGCGCCCGTGGTGCGTCATTTCCTGACGGACTTGGACAACGGCACCTTCGACGGCTTCCCGGATTTGGGCATTTTTACCCAGAATTTGGAGGGTCGCGCTCATCGGCAGGCGCTGGGTCTCACGCCGAGCGAGCCGGGCGGCGTGCTCGTTTTGGACGTGGCTTACGAGTCCAGCGCGTGGGGCAAGCTCGAGCCGGGCGACGTGCTCTTGGCGGTGGACGGTGTGCCCGTGGCCGCCGACGGCACCGTGCCGTTCGAGCACGGCTCGCGCATCGATTTCAGCTACGTGGTGGCGCGCCGTCACGTGGGAAAATCCGTGTCGCTGCGCGTGTGGCGCGATCGGCGCGCGCGCACGCTGCGGGTCAAGCTCGAGCCGCCGCGCTTTTTGGTGCAAGAAGATCGCTACGACGTGCGGCCGACGTACTACTTGTTCGGCGGGCTCTTGTTCGTGCCGCTCACGCGCGACTACCTGAAAACGTGGGGGCACAACTGGTGGTCGAACGCGCCGCACGGCCTGATGGACCGCTACGAGCGAGGCCTCAGACGACCGGAGCGGCGTGAGGTCGTCGTACTGCAAAAGGTGCTGGCGGACGAAGCAAACCAGGGCCTGCACGATCTGGAGAGCCTGGAGATCACGCACGTGCTGGGGCACCCCGTGCGTGATTTGCGCCACTTGATCGAGGTGGTGGAGAGCACGCGCGAGCCGTACGTTTTCTTTCGCGCGGCGGACCGCAGCGAAATTGCGATGGATCGCAAGCTCGCCGTGGCGCGCACGTCCGCCATTTTGGAGCGCTTTGGCGTGCCTTACGATCGCTCGGTGGACTTGCGCCCCAAGCCGGTGCGCGCGGCGCGCCGCCGCGCCTCGGAGGCGCCACCGTCTTCCGAAAACGAGCTGGACGACGTGTTGCCCGAGTCGGGCACCCGACGCGCAACGCCGAGAAAGCAGGCGGCGCGTGCCGCCTCCGCGCGGCGCGGACGCTGACGGCGAAAGGGAGCGCGGCGCGGACGCTGACGGTGAAGGCACGCGGTGCGGCGCGCTTGCCGCCTGCGCAAACGCGGACAGCGCGAAAGCAAGCGGTGCGGCGCGCTAGCGGCCTCCGCGCAGCGCGGACGTAGCGAGGCTGTTCACGTGAAGCGCCGCACGCGTTACGACAATGCCGCGCCCAGGCGCTCGACGTGGTCGAGCACCGTCTTGGCGCTGAGCGTGCTCTTGTACACGTAGAGCGCCGCCGAGGTGCTCTCCTCGAGCAGCTCTTCGCTCACGCGAAGACGGCTCGACACGGCGAAGAGCACACGCGCTCCCAAGCCCGCCTGCGCCAGCTCGATCCGCTTCCAAACCGCCTCGCGGCTCCAAAAGCCCAGCACCTCCAGGTACACGGGCGGCCGCCCCGCGCGCTCGAACACCAGATCGGGCACACACAGCCCCACACCGGGCAGATCCAAGACGTCGCTGGCCGGCCTCGCGCGCCACTTCGAGCCGCTTTTCTCAAGGCGCGAAAGGAGCTCGGCTACGTCTTCGCGGAGCTCCGCCGTGTGCCCCTCCCCCCCACCCACGAGCTCGTGCGTCAGCGTGACGGAACGGCGCTCCACGCCCCAACGCAGCTCGGCTTCGAGCTCCACGCGATCGCACTCGAGCAGCGCCGGCACCAAGAGCGCGAGCTGGAGGCCGTACTTGGTGACGGACTCGAACAAACTGAAGGGCCCGTCCACGCAAATTCGATAGCGACCGTCCGGCAGACGCTCGATGGAATGAAGCAGCCTACGAAACTTGAGCTTTTGGAACAGGCGCCGGTAGCCTTCGGCGCGCGCGCACGAGACGAGCAACGTGAGCCGCACCGCGCGCAGAAGCACGGCTTGAAGCTGCCCTTGGTCGTAGCGCACGACGAGCTCCTCCGCCGTCACGGGGAGGAGGCGCTCCAGACGCTGCGCACCACGCAAGTCCGCGTACAAACCGCGCTCGAGCACGTCCGGGGCGACGCCGTGCCGCGCAGCGACCTCGGTCAGCACCGCCTCGCGATCGAACGACGCGCCTGGCTCGAGCGCTTGGCGAGCCGCGCTCGCAGCCAAAAATACGTCTCGGCGCAGCTCCCGCGGCTCGCTCGCGAGCTCGGCACCGAACTCACACGAGTCGCCCACCAACTTGCAGAGGCCCTCGAAGATTTTTAGAGCCTTGGGCTCCGGGGTGAGCGCGCTCCAGGCTTCTTCCACCTCTTCGCGACTGAGCCCGACGCACTGGGTGGTCAGCGTCAAGAGCTCCTCGGCGAGCTGTACGGCGTGAGCGCGCTCGCTGCCGGAAAGCGGCGAGAGCAAGAGCTTGTCGCCGCGGCGACGCGCACGGACGTGCTCCGGAGACAGCATGCTCAGCGCCTCTCCCGGCGGTACGCGTCGTGCTCACGGCGCCTGTCGCTGGTGTACGTTTCTCCGGTGCCCGCCGAGACGAGCTCGATCAAGAGCGCGCGTTTGTCGCCCTTGCGTCGCAAGATGCGCCCGAGGCGCTGCACGTGCTCGCGCACCGAGCCGCTACCGCTGATGATGACGGCGACGTTGGCGTCCGGAACGTCCACGCCTTCGTTCAATACCTTGGAGGTGACGACGGCGCCGTAGCGGCCCTCCGCGAAGCCTTGGAGAATTTCGCTGCGCTCCTTCACCTTGGTTTGATGCGTGATGACGGGGATGAGAAAGCGGCGGCTGATGCCGTAGGCCGTGGCGTTGTCCTGCGTGAACACGATGGTGCGATCTCGGCGATGCACGACGAGCAGGTGCTCCAGGTACTTCAGCTTGCCTTGCGCGGCGAAAGCGAGCTCTCGCTGCCTTCTGTACGCCGCCAGCGCTCGCTGCCCCTGCGGGGTGCGCGAAGCACGCATGATGAAGTCGTTGAAGCCGCGCGGCGTGCCCATGCGGATGCCGTTTTGCCTCACGAAGCCGAGGTACACGGCGCGCTCGGCTTCGTACTCTTCGCGCTCGGCGGCAGTCAGCTCGATGGTGACGCGCTCGGTGTCGTAGTCGGCGAGGTACTCGCCGGACAGCTCGCGGATGTCCTTGCGGTACGCCACCGGACCGATGAGCTCCGTGAGCGCGTCTTCCCGGCCGTCCGCGCGCTCGGGGGTGGCGGTGAGGCCCAGCCGGTACGGAGCGAGGCACAGCTTGGCCGAGAGCGCGTAGCTGGCGCTGGGCAAATGGTGGCACTCGTCGAACACCACGAGGCCGAAGCGTGCGCCCAGGTGCTCCATGTGCGCGTAGGCCGAGTCGTACGTGGTGACCGTGAGCGGCCGCAGGTCGTACTCGCCGCCGCCGATGACGCCCACCTCGGTGCCGAAGCTCGTCCGGAGCAAGTCGTACCATTGACGAACCAGCTCGAGCGTCGGCGCTACGACGAGCGCGCTGCGTTTGCGATCCGCGATGGCCAGGACGGCGACGTGGCTCTTGCCGGAGCCCGTCGGCAGCACCACGACTCCCCGCCCCTGGTGCGCCTTCCACGCGCGGAGCGCCTCGGCTTGAAACGGACGCGGAGCGCGGCGCACCAAGAGGTCCACGTCGAGCTCCTCGTAGCGCCGCGCCTCATCGGCGAACTCGACCTTTTTTTGCACGAGCGCGCGCACGAGGCTGGCGTACTCGATGGCAGGCGCGCGAAAGCACGCCGTGCGCCCGTCCCACTTCCACGCGGGGGGCACGTCCGCGCTCGCGTCGAGCCCACGCAGCTCGAGCGTCCCCCCCGTGAAGTGAAGCGACGGCATGGCCGCCATGATTAGCGGAAGTTCCCTCTACGAACGACCTTCGCTCGAAGATTTGTCTCAGCGCTGTGTCCGCTCGACCTCGGACAAAAGCGCCGCCTCGCCAACGCACCACGGCTTCTCCGCCACGTCGACGCAATGCACGCCCACCACGTGACTTGCACCGAGCCGACCCGCCGCGACGCGCACGCCCGCGCGCACCCCCTCGATGGCGCAAGGCGCGCTCACGCACGCGACGCGGACGGTGCCCAGAGACTCCGCCGCGAGCGGGGTGCGCGTCACCTCGAAAACCGCGTCCGCCCGACGCGGCGCACGCGCCGCCGGGATGCCTCGCGGCTCGAAGCTCGCCCGCATGCGCCACGCCTGCACGCCGCTCGGGTCGTCCAAACGCAACGCCAGCTCCGCGCCCTCTTCCGGCGGGGCGGCGCCGGACGGCTTGCCAGATGCCGGACGCGCCACGCGCGCCTCACAGCCCACCACAACGCGCTTCCCCGACCGCCGCCTGGCGTGGCAGCTCGGGCCAACGAGGAGAGCGCCTCCGCTCCAGGCGGCGGCATTGCGCAGGGCGTCGTAGAGGCGGAGCTCGGTGCAGTCCACGTCGCTCAACCATTCGTCGTCGATGTGATCGCGACCTTCCGTGAGCGTGCACTCCGCACGCACTTCGCCGATGAGCGAATGATCGACGGGCAAAAGCGGAGACACGCCCACGGCGCCAGGCGACGTGATTTGCGGCGCCGCCTTGCCACTGAAGACCGCCGAGGAGCGCGTCGAAGCACAACCGCCGAGCGCCAAGAGGCCCACCGCCGCGAGCGTCACGAGCGCGCGAAGCGCACCGCCCTGATGGCGCGACGCGCCGTTCTCTTCCCGTTTCATCGCCGGCGGCATGCTCTCAGCGCGCCCCCCCAGCGGCAATCGCCGAGCGCGCTGCAGCGCACCTGTGACGCAAGCAAGACAGAGCGCCCCCCGATATGATCGAAATGTCATGGTATCCGCGAAAGCTCACAGAGCCGTAACAGACGCTCAGTAGGGAGAAGGAGGAGTCCACACCGTGATCCGAATGTCATGGTGACGGGAGCCAACGGCACGCTCTGAACCAGAACGCTCCACCCACGTCACAAAAGCAAGAAGGGTTCGGTACTTGTACCGAACCCTTCTTCGCATGTTGCGTCGAGGACCGCGCCTCTCGCCCCGAGCGCTAGGACTCGGGCGCCTTCAGCTTGAAGCCAACGAACGCGGTGGCTGAAAATCAGCCTTCTTCGCCGCCAGCGCCGCCAGCGTTGCCGCCGGCCTCGCCGCCGTCGCCGCCCTGGCCACCCTGGTTCTTGCCGCCGGTGCCGGGCTTGCCGCCGGTGTTGCCCTTGCCGCCGCTGCCCTTGCCGCCCGTAGCCGCGCCAGCCGCGCCGCCGGTGTTGCCGCCGCCGTTGCTCTCGTCGTCATCGCCGCAGCCGACCATCGCGAGGCTCGCGCCGAGCGCGAAAACCGCAAACATGCTAACAATCTTCTTCATTTGTTCCTCCGAACAACCCTGGTTCTGTGAAGTGAGGCGGGTCTGTCCCGCATAAGCACGCTTCGTGCCAACCACTGAGCTCGGATCGGGCGAACCCGGATCTGGTCAAACTCTTCAGACGACAGAAGCGAACTCCGCACTGCGGGCCTACCTCGAAAGGCTGGGACCGCCCCGGCGTCACACCGCCAAGCAGTGCCCCTCCGGGCACGCAACCCAGCCAGAGCCGTGTTACGCGCGGCCACCCTATACGTCCCTCGATAGGCAATTGCAACGAAATGATGACCGTTTGCAGGCAGTTCGTGCGCCGTTGAAGCCGGCCATTTCCTGGGCATTTCGTTAGCGCAACGCGCCGATGACCCGATTGTGAAGCGGGCGTCGCCGCCCCCATTTCGCTCGCAGAGTCGTGGAGGCTGGACGCGGCGCCCTGCGTTCGCGGCCATCGAGCGTCGGTTGGGGGGGCGCGTACGGAGACGTGTTTCCCCTGGCGCATTGGTCAGCGTCGTTGTCTGTCTGAGCCCGTCGCACGTCACGCTGCGCGGCACGGAGGCGCGCTCGGCGCTCCGCGGGAGCGGACGGGCTGTGACGGACGGCGCCGAGAGGAAACGCGTCGAATGCGCTCTTTGGCGAAAGCGCACGGAGGCGCGCTCGGCGCTCCGCGGGAGCGGACGGGCTGTGACGGACGGCGCCGAGAGGAAACGCGTTAACTGCGTTCTTGGAAGAGGGCGGCGCCGGCCACGAACCACAGCGGTACGATGCCCGTAAGCCCGACGCGGTTTTTGAAGAGGCGCAGGTCCAGCGCTCGCACGCCGAGCGCGGGCGGAGCGTTGACGGGGAGGCCCACGTCGATGGGAGGCGGAATGAGGTCCGCGGCTTGTGTTGCGGCGGGGAGCGCGCCGCTCAAATGGGCCGAAAGCGCCGTGGCGATGACCGCGCATCCTTGGTCGGCGATGCGGCGCAGACCGTAACCGAGACGCACCATGCGGCTCGCCAGGTCTTCGTTGGGCAGGCTGGCGTCGGTCGAGAAGCTCTCGAGGTCGTCGATGACGAGCACCACGCGCTCGTAGCGTCCCCAAAGTTGCGCCACTTGGTCACCGATGCGCTCGAGGGGTTCGAACGCGCTCGCGCCGTACAGGTGCAGACGCGTACCGACTTTGCTCACCACCGTTTCTACGGCTTGCGTCAGCGGGCCGCGTGTGTCGGCGGATTGCCAGGCTTGTCCGGACCAAATGCGGCCGTAGGGGGTGTTGGCGTCGGGCCAGTCGCGGTGCAGCGCGCGCGCCGCGAGGCGCGCCATCACCTCCGTTTCGTCGAGCGAGGCGCTGGCATAGAGCACGGCCGCGCCCGAGCGCGCCGCCATGTACGAAAGAAACAGCGAGAGCGCCGTCTTGCCGTCGCCTGGAGCGGATCCGAGGAGAAGCAACGTGCCCGAGCGGAGTCCCCCCATGAGCTCGTCCAAGCCTCGCAGACCCGTCGGAGTCGTGGGCGTGAGCGCCCCCATGCGCGTGGTGATGTCGATCTGGCGATTCCTCAAGGGGACGGGCCCCGTGTCGCGCATGGTCTTCGGGCTGGTCACACGGCCACGATACCGCGAAGGCGTGCCGTGTCGGGAGTTCCCGACAGCGCCATGACGCCAATGTCACGCTTGGCGCTCGACGCCGGGCGGTTTAGGCTCGCCGGGAAGCGGCTCGCACGTATCCCTGCTCTCGTGAGCTTGGATGCGCGTCGTTCGACCAGCGCCGTCCATCCGCCATGGGTACTGACAAATTGACCGAAGTGAGCCCGGGAGATCTGCTCGCCGGAAAGTACCGGATCGAGCGCGTGCTCGGACAAGGCGGGATGGGCGTCGTCGTTGCAGCGATTCATGAAGCGCTGGACGAGCGAGTGGCGCTGAAGTTTCTGCTGCCGGAGGCGCTGACGAACCAAGAGGCCGTGGCGCGCTTCACTCGCGAAGCGCGTGCTGCGGTAAAAATTCGTTCGGAGTACGTGGCGCGCGTCACGGACGTCGGCACGCTCGAGTCCGGCTCGCCCTACATGGTCATGGAGTACCTGCAGGGCGCGGATCTTTCGCAGTACCTGGAGCGCACGGGGCCGCTGCCCATCGAAGAAGCCATCGAGTACGTGCTGCAGGCTTGCGAAGCGCTGGCGGAGGCGCACTCGCTCGGCATCGTGCACCGCGATCTGAAGCCGGCGAACCTGTTTCGCATCGTGCGCCCGGACGGCACGCCGGCCATCAAGCTGCTCGACTTCGGCATTTCCAAGCTGACGTCCGCCAATCAGTCGATGACGCAAACGTCCTCGATGATGGGGTCGCCGCTCTACATGGCACCCGAGCAAATGACGTCCGCAAAACACGTGGACATGCGCGCCGACATTTGGGCGGTCGGCGTCATTTTGCACGAGCTCTTGACGGCCCAGGTGCCGTTCGGTGGAGACACGTTGCCGGAGCTGTGCGCCAAAATTCTCACGGAAGAGCCTCCTCCATTGCGGCAGCTGCGGCCGGACGCGCCGCAGGCGCTGGAGCAGGTTTTGCTCACGTGCCTGCGCAAAAATCGCGACGAGCGTTATCCGAACATCGCGGCGCTCGCCGCGGATCTGCGTCCGTTCGCGCCCGCGCGTGCTCAGCACTCGGTGGATCGTGTGAGTCGCGTGCTGGGTGTCACCGCCAGTCCAGAGCCTGCGCCGACCGCTGCGCCCGCGGAGGCGCTCACCTCGGAGCACCAAGAGGCGCGAGCGCTCACGCAAGGCGCTTGGGGCAAAACCCAGAGCGGTTCGGGCCGCCGGTCCTCGTTTGGAGCTGCGCTCGTAGCCATCGCTTTGCTGGTCGCGGGTGGTGCAACGGCGACGCTGCTCGTGATGCGCTCCAAGAGCGAGCCGCCGAACACGGCTCCGCCGGCGGGCGCGGAAAGCAGTCAGGTGGCGGTGGAGGGCGCCGCCGCGCCGACCCCCGCGCCTGAACCGAGCGCTGTCGTCACGGCGCAGACACAGGTGGAGCCCGCGACGGATCCAACCCCACCGGCGGAAGCGCCGGAGCCCGAGGTAACGCCGAGCAAGGCGGCGGCAGCAGTAGCCACGGCGGCGCCGGCCCCTACGAGTAAGAGCACCACGGCTCCGCAAAAGTCCGCCACGACCAAGACGCCGAGCAAAGCCGCCACGACGGCGACTCCCGCTCAGCAAGCTCCCGCAGCGGCGAAAAAGCCGGTCGATCTGTATTCGGATCGCAAGTAGAGGGCACCCGAGTCGGCGCGCGAAGCGCGCGAGGTACGTGGACGAAATGTCGGCGAACCGTGCGAGGGGCAGGATGCGGGCGCCCTCGTCTGGCGCCGAATTTCCAGTTGTGTACGTGCGTTCGACCAGGTAAACGGCCGGTTATCCTTCGAGGAGGCTTTCCCATGCAGCGCTTTGCGCGTTTCCGAATCACCGCTTGGGGCTGTGCGCTCTCGGTCGCCGCCACGCTTTCGTTCGTGAGCGGTGGAGCTTTTGCCGTAAGCCCCGCCGACGCTGCAGCCTCCGAGGCGCTCTTCAATCGCGGGCGTCAACTCATGGGAGAAGGTCGTTACGACGAGGCTTGCCCCAAGTTGGCAGAAAGCCAGCGCCTCGATCCGGGCGCAGGCACGGCGCTGAACCTCGCCGAGTGCTACGAAAAGCAAGGAAAAACAGCGACGGCGTGGGTCACGTGGCTGGAGGCGGCGACGCTCGCCAAGCAGGGCGGCCAAGTGGAGCGCGAAGAGTTCGCGCGCGGGCGAGCCAAGGCGCTCGAGCCGCGTTTGCCTCACCTCACGATCGAGCTGGCCCCCAACGCAGCCGTCGCTGGCTTGCGCGTTTCGCGCGGGGGCACGGAGGTGCGGGAAGCGTCACTCGGTACCGCGCTGCCGGTCGACCCTGGTGAGCAAATTCTGGAAGCAAGCGCGCCGGGGCATCAAACGTGGCGCGGCATGGTGCGCGTGACGCCCGGCGCCTCGCTGCTCGTGCGCATCCCTCCGCTCAAACCGAACCCAGCGCCCGCGCCCGGCGCCGCCTCGCAACCGCCCGGTCAGCCCGCCCCCGGCGCGCAGCCTGCCGCTGCCCCCACCACCTCCTCGGGTGCCGTACCGGTCACGACTCCGGGTGCGGACGCGGCCACGGGCTCGAGCCGCCGCACCTGGGGCATCGTGCTCACCAGCGTGGGCGCGGGAGGCCTCGTGCTCGGTGGTTTGGCCGCTCTTTCGGCTTCTGCGTTGAACGACGACTCCAAAAAAGACTGCCAGGCGCACAACGAGAACTTGTGTGGAGACAGCGGTTACAAGAAGCGTGAAGACGCTCTGGCGATGGGAAATACAGCCACCGTGCTCACCATCGCATCAACGGCCATTCTGGGTACGGGCGTGGTGCTCTGGCTCACCGCGCCGTCCAACACGCAAGTGGGAGCAACGACGACGGGCAGCGACGCGCGCCTAGTCGTGCGAGGGAGTTTCTGATGAATGCGCTCGGGAAAGCTCCGCATTGCCGGAGTCCGCATTGCCGGAGTCCGCATCGCCGGAGTCCGCATCGCCAGAGTCCGCATCGCCGGAGAACGTGGCTCGCCGTCTCGCTCGTGAGCCTCTTCGTCGGCGCCGCAGGCTGCAACTCGATCCTGGGCATCGAGGAAGCTCAACTCTCGAAGAGCACCGGTGGCTCGGGGGGCATGGCTGGCTCGGGCAACGAAACCGGCGGCAGGTCTTCGTCGGGAGGACGGTCGTCCGGCGGAGCTTCGTCCGGTGGCTCGTCGACGGGCGGCAGCGCCCCCGGAAATGGCGGCGCGCCCGCGCAGTGCGACCAGGCCGAGGAGAGCTCACTCCCGGCGGGGCTCGTCAGCGGCTGTGTCTACCGCGCGTCGTGTGATCCACTCGGCTCTTACACCATCAGCTCCTGCCTGACGTACGGGCTGCAACACGCCTCGGCCTTCGAGGAGTGCACGTACGGCGCAACCTCGTGCAGGGACATCGAAGCCTGCATCGCGCGGGCCTACGTGGACGTGACCGAGGCCGAGCCCTACTGCGATCCGACGGTGAGCGACTGGGCCTGTGAAGGGGACGTTGCGATCTTCTGTGGCTCTTCGGACTACTCCTTCGTCGTGGACTGCCCCTATTTCGGGGGCTCATGCTCCCCTTACGCGGTCGGTGCCACGGGATCGGGCACGCCGCCCTGCGCGGTCAGCTGGGTTCCGTGTGACGACGCGCCGGGTGAGTACCACTGCGACGGCACCTACCTGTACGAGTGCATCGATGGCGTTCGGTACGGCTCGGACTGCTCGCTTCGCGCAGCGAGCTGCGACGAAAGCACGCCGGGAGAAGCCTACTGCGTGGACCTCGCTACCCCACTTTGCGAGGACCCAGGCACGACGAAGTGCTCGGGCGGTACGCTCACGAGCTGCAGCTTGGACGGCTACGAGCTCGCGGTCGACTGCGGCGAGGTTGGCCTGAGTTGCTCCAACGACGACTATTGCCTGGCGCCGGGCTGCACGACCAAAGACGCAGACAAGTGCGTCGAATCGTGCGAAGGCACGTCCCTGAGCGTGTGCGTGGGCGGAGCTCCTCTCCTTCTGGACTGCACGGAGTACGGTTTCGACGGCTGCGCCACCTGGGGGACCGAGCCCGTCCACGCGTACTGCTTCATCGAGTAGCCGCTCAACGCGGCAAGCTTGGGGCGTGCTCGGCGCGCGCTCTTCTTCCGTGATGGGTTCGGGCGCTTCGGTCTTGCGCGAGGTAGGGTCGTGATGTACATCCCGGGCCCCCTGAGGTCGGGCCAAACGGCACGGCCCCGTGGACCACCTGCGCAGGTGGCGGAATCGGCAGACGCACTAGATTCAGGTTCTAGCGCTCGCAAGGGCGTGGAGGTTCAAGTCCTCTCCTGCGCACGACCAAGACCCCGAAAGCCAAGCTTTCGGGGTTTTTTCTTGTCGGCTGCCGCAGCGGGCAGCGTGTTGGCGGCGCCGGCCCGGCTCGCTTTTGTCGGCCTGCGCCGTCAGCCCGGGTTTACCCCCGAATCCGACGCGAGTAACCCGGAGGACATGCGTGCACTCTGGCTTGGTTCCGCCGTTTTGGTCTTCGTCGCAGGCGCCCTCGCTGGCGCGGTCTGCGGTCGCTTCGTCCCCTCGGCACATGCGGCCGAGTCACGCGCCTCGTCGGCGCGCGAACAAGCGTATTACTGCTTCGAAGAAGGAAACGCCGAGGCGCTCACGGTCAAGGCCAACTCCGCCGCCGCGCGCGGATGGGAGCTCGTCACCTCGGGCCCCTCGAGCTCCGGCGCGGGGCTCTGGTGCTTCCGTCGCGCTCGCTGACGAACGGCGCAAAGGACGCACCGTTCGCCGCGACCCGAACGGTCGAACGACGAACGGTGTGCCCTTCGAGAAACCGGGGCTCTGCCGCGCTCAGAGCAAGCCGACTTGGCGACGCACGGCCAACGCAGGCTCACTGAGCCACACCTGCAAGAGGTCGCGTACGGTGCGCATCCCCGCCTCGGCGCGCGCTGGATCGAGCCCCGACAGGTCCCCTTCCAAGCGACGCAAGAGGTACAGCGACTGCACGATGTCGTCGCCCAAGAGGAGCGCGGCGCGCGACGCGGTGAGGCGCACGCGACGAGCGAACTCCGCCGCGTCCACTGGGCCCGCTTGCACGTAGGCACGCGCCGCGTCCTCGACTCGACCACGCGCCAGCCAGGACACCGACTTCGAGACGCGCTTGGCGAGGACCTCGAGCGCTCCTTCGTCCAGCCCCGGCGGGGAAAAGCTGGGATCGACCGTACGTCCCACGGCGCCCAGGTAGAGCGCCAGGTCGCTCGCCGGCAGCGCGTCCACGACGTGCAGGCGTCGAGCGATGTTGGCGAAGGGGCGCGCCAGCAAGAAAATCTGCTCGCTCTCCGTGCGTGACGCGAAGCTGCCCGGCAGCACGACACCGACCGGATCCGCCAACACGACCGCGATCGGCCCCTCGTAGCTGGTCGACGGATACACGTCGAAGTCGCTCACTCCGAACACTCGCGCGACGCGCTCCGCCACGGCGCGCAGCGGATGAGGCGCCCGGCTGCTCACCTTGTCGCGCGCCGTGAGCCCGAAGCGCTCGAGGCCGGGTCCGTAGACCTTGCCCAGGCCGTCCGCGAACTGCACGACGGCCTGCGCCGCCGTACGGTACGGCCCGAGCACGTCCAGCGCGCCAAACGCGTCGGCGTCGAAGCTGCCCTCGCGCACCCCGTCCAGACGAGGCACGCGCGAGCTCCAGACGCTGCGCTGCAAGTCGGTGCCCGCGCCGAGCGCCACGAGCGGCCCGATGGCGAGGTTCGCCTCCACGCCGCGCCCGAGCCCCTCGAGCACTTCGATCAGATCGCGCCAGGTCTCCACGCGCAGCGGCTCCAGCTCCACCAGACGACGGAGCTCCTCGAGCGCCCGCGGCAGGCTGCGCGCGCGGCAGAGGCGCGTGGCGAGCTCCACTCGCAGCGCCAGATCGTCGGGGCGCACAGCGAGACCGTGCTCGATGAGAGCGACGGCGCGCTCCAACTCTCCCAGCTCGTCGGCGACGACACGCGCCGCCTCGAGGTAGGCGGCAGCCAGCGCCTCGGGCAGCGCCGCGCCAGCGCGTGTGAACTGCGTGAGAG
>JAEYVE010000146.1 GCA_023432025.1 Pseudomonadota bacterium | reverse complement strand
GTGCTCCCGCACTACGTCCCCACTACGGCCCCACTACGTCCCCACTACGTCCCCACTACGGCCGCAACGTAGCGCCGCGAATCAGCCGCTTTTTGGGGGACATCGCCGCTCGTCGACGCTCGGTGCTCCCGCACTACGTCCCCACTACGCAGCGGCGCTCAGCGCCCCGCGAGAAAGCGACGCGACGGATCCACCAAGTACCCGCTTTCGAGCGCTGCGCGCCCAATCAGCATTCGAAACTCCATTTGGCTGCGATCCACCAAACCAATTTCTACGCTGTGCGAACGCCCACCGAGCGTGACGGAGGTGCGCACGAAGAGGCGCTCCTCCGTATGACCGTTCGACGAGCGCACCAAACCACGACGAACGAGGCGCGCCGCGACGGGCACCGGATCGCGCGCCTCGTCGCCGTCGAACACGGAAAAACAAACGCGCGTCGCGCCGCGTAGCCGCAAATCGCAGACATGGAGCGCCGACGTTTCGGCGCCCGTGTCCACCTTCGCGGCAATTCCGGCGACGCCCCAGCTCGGCAGCGAGACGAGCTCCACGTAGCCCAACACGCGCGGAGCTCGCAGCCGCACCCTCCGCGCGCTCGACGGAAGCTCACGGAGCTCTGCCTCTCCGCCAGAAGCGGACACACCCGCGCCCTCCGACGATGCACGGGTCCGCGCGGCCGGCATCGAGAGGAGCTCGGAGCGTGAGCGAGGGGGTGTCACGGCGGCCCAGCGTAGCTCACGACGGCCGGATGTGCTCGAATATGCTCCGGGAAACAGGGCATCGAAAGGACGGACGTTTGGCGGTTGAATCCATTGCCAGCATCGAGCTGGCGCTCGGCGGAGCGGTTGCGATCCTCGGGGCGCGCACGATCAGTCTGTTCCAAGCTGCGAGCGCCGTTCCGAGCGTTCACGCGGAGCTGATGGCTGCCCTCGGGAGCGACGATCCACAGCTGCATCGTTTGGTGCGACGTCTCGGTTTCCGCTCCCCCTACGCCGAGGTCGCCGGCACCCTGATTCGGGCCGCGGGGAGCTTTGCCCCCCACGAGCGGCGACGCCCACTGGCGTCCGCCTGCAGCCACGCGCGCGCCGAAGTGAGCCGTAGATTCCAGCGAGATCAAAGCGTGGACCTGGTGGCCATTGCCGTTGCCATCGGGCTCGCGGCGTTCGCCCGGGACGGCCTGCCGAGCGGGACGTGGTTCTGGGGATTGGGCGCCGCCTTGATTCTGGTCCTCGTGCTCGGTCTGGTGGCGCGAGCACGACTGCGCGGGCGGATCGAGGACTCCCTCGAAAAGCTCGCGGAGAGCATCGCGCAACGCCCCAGCACGGCGCCGCGCCCACCGGAGCGCGCCGCCCACTGTCCCACCTGCGGGCACCGCCTCTCGCGGGGGACCGTCACCGTGCAGCTCACGCGCGGCGGAGAATCGGCCTCGGCGCTCCTCTGTGAGGCGTGCGGCTACGTGCAGGCGACGATCACCGGAACGCCCCCCTCCGCGGCCGGCTGAGCCTCACCTGGCTTCGTTCGAGCAGCGCGACCATCGTTCGAGCAGCGCGCGGAACGGACCAGCCAGACTAGCAACGCGCCCGGTTTCGGCTACAAAGGCCCGCAAACGCGATGCACACCGCAAAACAGGACAACCGCGCCTACTACGATGAGTTCTCCAAGCGCTACGAGGACGAGCGCGGGGACAACGCGCCAGGTGGCTACCACGACCTGCTCGACACCCTCGAGAGCGACTACGTACGGCGCTTCGGCTCCGGCAAGGACGTGCTCGAAGTGGGCTGTGGCACCGGTCTCGTCCTCGAGCGCATCGCCGGCTTCGCCAAGAGCGCTCGCGGTATCGATTTGTCGCCCGGCATGCTCGAAAAAGCGCGCGCTCGCGGCTTGGACGTTTCGGAAGCCTCTGCCACCGAGCTGCCGTTTCCCGACGACAGCTTCGACGTGACCTGCTCCTTCAAGGTGCTGGCCCACGTGCCCGCCATCGAGAAGGCTTTGTCCGAAATGGCACGTGTCACGCGTCCGGGCGGCGTCGTGCTCGCGGAGCTCTACAACCCTTGGAGCCTGCGCGGCCTACTCCGCCGCTTCGGCCCCGCGCGCTCCGTCGGCAAAAACACGAACGAGAGCGACGTGTACACCCGCTTCGATTCGCCGGTACGCGCCAAGGAGCTCACCCCACCCGGCTGCACGTTCGAAGGAGCACGCGGTGTCCGCATCGTCGTCCCCACGGCTGGCCTGATGAAAAAGCCCATCATTTCTCGTGCCCTGTGGAACGTCGAGCACGCCCTGTGCGACAGCCCCCTCCGCAACCTGGCCGGCTTCTACGTGGCCACGTACCGAAAGGCGTACTGACGACGTGGCGGTGTCTGCACGACGCACGGCGACGTCTCGACCCTCGTCGTGGTGGCTCAGCGCGCTCGAGAAGCGCGCCGAGCGCATGTACGGGGAGACCCTCGACCTCGACACCCCCATCGCCTGGTCCGACGAGGTGGAGCGTCGCGCGGCGCTCAAGTTCTTCAACGCGGCCTTTCGCGCCGAAGAGTCGGGCCTACGCCAGGCTCACGAGCTGGCCAGCGAGGTGGCTGCATGGGATCCCACGCTTTCCCGCGTGCTCGAGCTGTACGGCAACGAGGAAGGGTGGCACCGCGAGCTTCTGACTCGCTTTTTGGACTATTTGGGCGGCGACGTTCAACCGATGGGGCGCGTGACGCGCACGTTCTATCGGCTCTACGCACGCGCCGAGCGCATGGAAACTATCGTGCTGACGAACTTGATGTTCGAAACCATCGGCGCGACCACGTACCGGCTGGCGCTGGGGCGAGTCCAACACCCCGCCGCGCGCCAGATGCTCACCATCCTCACGCGCGACGAGTCCTTTCACGTTCCGCTCAACGTTCATTTCTTGAAGCAGGTCCTGGCGCGTCGCCCGGAGGCCAAGCGCCGCCTTCGTGTCGTCTTCCTCTTGCTCTTCACGAGCCTCTTACTCTTGCCGCTAGCGAGTCGTCCCAAGGCGCGCGCGTTCGACGGCATCGGTACACGCGAGCTCATGCGCGCCTACGGCGAGTACTTGGGGCGCCTCTTCGCGGGAGAGCCGGAACTTGGTCTCCGACCTCCGCGGCTCCTGCTCCGCCTCCTCGGTGTGTCGCCGCGCGACCTCGAGCGGAGCGACGAGCTGTCGGTCGCTAGCGTCGAAGTGGCAGAAGCTGCGGCGGACCGCGGAGCGGTCACGGTCACCGCGCTTTGACGGCAGCCGCTTGAAAGCCCGCCGCGAGACCGAGCCCGTCAGAATTGGCCGCTTACGCCGAGATAAAGACCGTCGGGGGTCGCGCCTCGCGAGCTCACCGGTGCGAGGGTGGGCGTCACGCGGGGCGCACCGGCACGGCTCGGTTCCTCGGGCACGGCGGCCTCCAGCTCCTTGGGAAGTGGCCGGCGACGAGTTTCACGACGCTCGGGCACGTAGTTCAGGTTGGCTTCGATGACGCCCAAGAGCGCAACACCCACGAACGACCAACTCGTGACGACGAGCGTCGTGTAGGCAGCGTCCGTGTTTCGCTCCAGATCTGCAGCCACGAGGGGGCGCTCCGGCGACTGGCTTTGTGCCTTCTCGTACTGATCCAAGAGCACCAACTGCGCGCCCAAAGCCGCTCCTCCCAGGAGCGCCTCCGACACCAAAAACGTCCAGCCGAGCGCGGGGCTACCGTTTTGGAACTGGCCGACGCCGAAAGGCACAGACGCAATCCAGCGCGAGTTGCGCACGACGACGGTTTCCTCACTCGCCAAGCGCTCGAGCTCTTCCAGGCGACGCTTGCGCTCTTCGGCGCGCTTGCGAGCCTCGGCTGCTTCGGCACGCAGGTCCGCGAGCTGCTCTTCTTCCTCGCGGCGGATGACCTGCTGCATCTCGTCGCGGACCTCGAGAAAGAGGCTGACGACAGGAGGCGGAAACGTCAGTCCGTCGGGCGGGCTCATCAACGGATTTTCCGTGAGTGCCGCGCGTAGCGGCACCTTGGCCTCTTCCCTCTCGCCTGCGAAAAGCAGACAAGTGGCGTGGTACAAGCGCGCGCGCTCACGGACCTGTGCGTCTTGGAGCGGCACGGAAGCGTCGGCGGCCAAGAGCTCCCCGAGCTCGACGGCGCAGGGCTCGTAGTCGCCCGCCAGGTACATGGCGACGACTCGGTCGAGCTCGGCAGCGTCACTCAGCCTTCGCCCACTATCGTCCAGCGCGCCGTTGACGCGTTCGTCCGAGCGAGGCGCGCGCGACGGAGCCTCGCTCGCGCCCTGCGCCGCGACGGGCGTGGCCATCGACAGCAGAACGAAAAGCGCCGCTCTTGGCACCCTCGCCCCCAGGCCAAGGTGCTTCCAGCCGAAATTCGTCCAAAGAGAGTGGCGGCCGTAAGGGATGCGCTGACTCCTCGTCGCGGCCCTTTCCCCGAGGGTCAGGACCCAGTCACGGCGAAGGTTCGGCCGGGCTGGAGGGTCACGTCAATGCGTTTGGGCTCTTCTGCGCTACCGGACGGCGGAAACACGGTGCAGGACAGCGCGACGCTCGCGCCCGTCATGGGAATTTCTTTGGCCTGGCCGGCCACCAGCTGCCCAGCGACTCCGCAGCTGGCGCGGCTGCCGGGCGGCCCGTCGTGACGCAGCACCGCAGGCTTGAACGGAATGGTGCCGCGGACCACTTGGACTCCTTCGCCCGGCTCGATCAGGACCGTGATGGGCGGCGTAACGTCACAACACTCCGTATTGGGGGGCACGAACTCGAACGTGTGAGGACCCGGCGTGAGTGAGTGCGTCTTGAACCACGGCTCGAGCTGACCATCGATGCGCACCTTGGCGTTCTGGGGACCCACGACGAGCGTGCGCACGTCCCGCTTCTCGCCCTTCGGCTCCTCCGGCTTGCGCGGACGGACCAGCGCCGGACGTGGACGCTGCTCGACCGACGGCGTCGCGACGACCTCCTCGGTGCTTTCCGCCGCCAACGAGGACGACTCCCGCGGGGGAACGGACACGTTTGCCCGCTCCGCGGGCAAAGAGGAGTTCGCCGGAGCCAAATCGGTGACGACTGCTGACTGAAAGGCGCGTTCGTTCCGACGGCGCTGCTCGTCCCGATAGAGCCAAACACCCAGGGCGGCGAACGCCGCGAGTCCGAGCGCGACCGCACCAAAGCGCAACGCTCTTTTTCTGGCTCGCGCACGGCGCGCTAGACCGGCGACCTCTGCCAAGAGCTGCGTGTCGTCGGGCTTGAAGGCGAGCGCCCGGTTGAAGCAAGCAGCAGCGCGAGGCACGTCTCCCGCGTCCCGCGCGTCCTGCCCGACGCGGGAGAGACACTCGAGCACCCGCCCCTGATAGTCCGCGAGGTAGCCGTCTGGATCCGCCAAATAGCGCGCGAGCTCGGACCTCGGCTGACCGAAGCCGAGATCGGTCAGGACGCGGAGCAGCGCAGTCGCCAGCTCCCCGGTGTCCGCGTAGCGATCGACGGGATGGTGCGCGAGCGCCTTGCCTACGACCGAAGCCCATTCGGAGCCGACGGTGGGACGGGCGCGGTCCGCGGGCGTAAACGTGCCGTCGAGCACACGCCGCAGCACCTGCGCGGGGTTCTGCCCGCTGAAAGGCAGCGCCCCCACCATACACTCGTAGAGCAAGACGCCCACGCCGAACACGTCCGAGCGTGCGTCGACGTCTCCTCCCTCGATTTGCTCGGGCGCCATGTGCGCGGGCGAGCCGAGCACCTGCCCCGTCGACGTCACGCCTTGCGCGTCCAAGAGCTTGGCAATGCCGAAGTCGGTGATTTTGATGCGCGCCGGCTCGAGGCCGGGCTGACTCGTGCGCCCCGATTCGATGTCCGAGTCCAGTTGAATGAGCACGTTCTCCGGCTTGACGTCTCGGTGAATGACGCCCTGCCGATGCGCGTGACTCAGGCCGGCGCAAATCTCGATACCGATGGCCGCGGCGATTTCCGCCGGCAGCTGGCCGCGCTCGACGAGCAACTGACGCAACGTTTTGCCGCGCACGAACTCGACGACCAAAAAACGCTCGTCGTCGTCGCTGCCCGATACGTCGTACACCTCGACGATGTTCGGGTGCTTCACCTTCGCGACGGCCAGCGCTTCGCTCGCAAAGCGAGCCGCTACCTCGCGGTTTTCGCGGAGATGGCGGTGAATGATCTTCACCGCGACCTCGCGTCCGAGCCGAGTGTCCCTCGCTCGGTACACGGTAGCCATGCCACCGTGCCCGACCTCTTCACAGAGCTCGTACTTGGCGAGTGCCGGTAGGTGGGTCGCGGGGGTGCTCAGGGCACGTCTCCAGGGAAATTGAGCCTCGCCTCGAGGGGAGAGGCGACCGAAGGATAGCTTTTTACCTGGCATCGCACAGCTTTGCGACCTCCGCGGCATGAACTCCGCGCGCACTCGCATGGAGATGCGAGCGAGCGCCCCCCCACCGGCTTGACCCATGGGTCATGACTCGCCGAGGCACGCGTGCGGCGGGCCCTTGGTGCGTAGGCTGGCCCTTGGTATCTGCGCCTCATGACAGAGAAAATCGGTGGCTTTGGGCGCAATGAGGCCGGCCGGGCCACGCTCGCGGGACGCCCCTTGAGCGAGCTGCTCGGAGAAGCTGGCGTAGCCACACCTGCCTACTTTTACGACCTTGACGCCGTCGAGCGCGCCGCCGCCGCTCTCTCCTCTGCGTTCGGCGGGGCGCGCCACTTGGTGGCCTACGCACTCAAAGCAAACACCGCAGGATCCATCGTGCGTGCCGCCGCTCGAGGCGGCGCAGGAGCGGACGTCGTGTCGGGCGCCGAGCTCGAGGTCGCGCTCGCGTGTGGGATCCCCGCCCACAAGATCGTCATGAGCGGCGTCGCCAAGGCGACCGCCGAAATCGACACCGCCATCGGCCGCCAAGTGTTGGCCCTCCAATGTGAGAGCGTGGAGGAGCTGCTACGCATCGCGGCGCGCGCCCGCACGCTCGGACGCCGCGCGCGCGTGACGCTGCGCGTGAACCCGAACGTGGAGATCGACTCCCACGCGCACATCTCCACCGGACACGACGCCGCCAAGTTCGGCATCGCACGGCGGGATCTGCCGCGGGCCTTCGAAGCCGTCGACGACAACGCAGAGCACCTCGTCTTGGTCGGCATTTCTACGCACGTGGGCTCCATGCTCACGGC
>JAEYVE010000207.1 GCA_023432025.1 Pseudomonadota bacterium | reverse complement strand
AGCCAAGGTGCTGCGCGTGCTCCAAAACGGCGAGCTCTTGCGCGTCGGCTCCGAGCGCGCGTCCCAGGTGGACGTGCGCGTGCTGGCCGCCACCAACAAGGACCTCGCCAAAGAGGTTCAGGCGGGGACCTTCCGAGAAGACTTGTACTTTCGCCTCCACGTATTCCCCATCCACATGCCGGCGCTACGCGAGCGCGGCGGGGACATTCGGCTGCTTTCGGACGCCTTCGTGAAGAGCTTCTGTAGCGAAAACGGCCTCCGCCCCAAGCAGATCCAAGCGAGCGTCTACGACGTGCTCGATCGCCGTCCTTGGCCGGGCAACGTCCGGGAGCTGAAAAACGTGATCGAGCGCGCCGCCATTTTGAGCGGCGAAGAAATCACCATCGCGGACCTTCCCGAAGATCCGCACACCAGTCCCTTCGACGACGACGACGTCGACGAGAATTCTCGCCCGACGCCCATCTCGCCCATCACGCTGACTCCGCACGGAGAACGCCTCACGCTGCGCCAGTACCGCGAGGTAACGGAGCGCACGTACATTCTGGACACGCTGCGCGAGCTGGACTGGAACATCACGCGGGCCGCAGTCACGCTCGGCATCGAACGCACGAACCTGCACAAAAAAATTCGTGCCTACGGCATCGTACGTAGCGAGGACTGACGGCGTGGAACGAAACCGCGCGAGCACGAAACCGCGTCTCCGCGGGCCGCTCGGCGGCTTGACGGAGCTGCTCCATCGCGCCACCTACCGCAAGGACGGTTTGAGCGGCGACGGCGCCTGCGCGCGCATCGACCGCCCCGGGGCGCAGCCCACCGTCTTGGCTCTTCACGGCTACTGCGGGGTGCCTGCGGAAATTGCGCTTGCTTGCGACGCGGCGGACGACGTGGGCCTGGCCAGCACGGCGCCGCTCCTGGCGGGCCACGGCCGGACTGCGCGCGAGCTTGCGCCCCTGCGCTTCGCCGACTGGGTACGGGGCGCCGAAGAAGAGCTCTTGCGAGCGAGCGAGTCGGGCCCCGTGCTCCTCGCCGGGCTTTCCCTCGGAAGCCTGGTCGCGCTCGAGCTCGCGCTGCGGCACCCGAGCCGGGTGCGTGGTCTCGCGCTCTTGGCCAACGCGCTCTGGCTCACTCGGCCGTTTCCCGCGCTCGCGCTGCGGGCCGTCGGCGCGCTCGGCTTGCCGGACTTTGCCTTTCCGAAGTTCGGCAGCGACATTTCCGATCCGGAGGCGCGCCGCACTCACGTGTCCTACCTGGCGCAGCCCGTCCGCGGCGCCATCGATCTGCAGCGCGCAGCGGATCGCATTTACGCCGAGCTCGGACGCATCCAGTGCCCGACGCTGGTTCTTCACGGCGCGCGGGACCGCGTGTGCCCCGTAGAGAACGCCTGGAAGGCCGCGGAGCGGCTCGGCTCCCCGGACGTGGAGGTGCGAGTGTTTCCTCGCTCTCACCACATTCTAACGCGAGACGTGGAGAAAACCGTGGTCCGTCAGGCGCTCGCGCAGTTCTTCCGCCGGGTGAGCGCCACCTCCGAAGCGGACTGAGGGCCATTGCCCGCGCGCCAAGTTGCGCAGTTTTCTCGCGAATTTCGCATTCCGTCGCAGGCGCCTGGCTTCCATAGGTTTGCCGAGTTCGCGCCTAGGCGAACTTTTGCACACGACCTCGGTGGTTTTTCGCATCTGAAAGGGTGCCCCCGGAACTGCCACTCTGCAGCCAGTCAAACCTGCACGGGCACGCACACGCTACGAAACGTGCGCCTCGGCGAAATGGGGAGATTCAAGCGGTGAGCAGAACGACGACGCCTGGAACGACGACACGCACGAATCGAACGACGGCGCGATCACCCAAAAACCGTCGTTCCGGGCGCACCTGGCTGGCCTTCGCGCTGCCGCTGTCCGTGGCGTGTACGGGACAGCTTGCCGGGGGAGAAGACGAGGGCTCGTCGAACAGCCCCGGAGAAGGAAGCGGCGGCAACGGCACCTCGAACCCGGGAATGCCCGGGGTCACCGAGGAGTGTAAGCCTCGCATTCCGCAGGATTTGCTGCTCCTGGGTGAGCTCCCCTTCGTGAACTCCTTGCGCTCCCTGTTCGGAGCCGAAGCCGTGGAGGGGCGCCTCGCGCCCGATCCCGCGACGAAGCCGTTCTCGCAAAAGGGAGTCGTCGCCAACACCTCGCTCGTCAGCGCTCGCCTCGATTGGGCCACGCACGTCACCAGCAGCCTCGCGGGCAAAGCCGCGGAATTTACGGCCTGCGACGGCACCGAGCCGCAGTGCGTGCGCGGTTTCCTCGAACGCTTCGCGCACCGCGCCTTTCGACGCCCGGTCGGGTCCGAAGAAATCGACGGGCTCGTGGCCGTCTACGAGCTGGGAGCGGAAACCTCGTTCGACGACGGGATCCAACTCGCCCTCCAGGCCGTGCTCGTTTCTCCTTCGTTCAATCACAGGACCGAGTACGGCGCCCCGGCTGCGGACGGCTCGTACACTCTGACCTCTCACGAGTTCGCGAGCACCCTCTCGTTTTTGCTGACGGACGGCCCTCCCGACGAGGACCTGCTTTCGTCGGCAGACTCGGGCGCGCTCGACTCGCCCGAGGAACGAAAGGAGCAGGCGCTGCGGCTCCTCGCGCTCGATTCGACGAAAGACAGCGTGGAGTCGACGCTGCTCGCCGCGTGGACGCTCGGAAACATCTTCGGCAAGGTGAAGGACGAGAACGCTTACCCGAACTTCACCGCCAGCCTGCCCTCACAAATGTATGAGGAAACGCGGCTCTTCTTGCGGGAGCACCTCTGGCAGGGCGGGCTCTCCAGCGTCCTGACGAGCCGAAAAACCTTCGTCAACGCGGCGCTAGCCGACATTTACGGCATTCCATTTCCCGGTACCGATCCGAACGACTTCGTCCCCGTCGAGCTGCCCCCCGAACGTCGGGGTCTCCTGACGCAAGCCAGCGTGCTGACGTCGCTCTCTCGAACCGACGAAACGTCCGTCGTGGCACGGGGGCTCTTCGTGAACGGCCCCTTGCTCTGCTTGCCCAAAATCCTCTCACCGCCGGAAGCGGTCATCGCGGAGGTCGAGGCTCAGCTCACCACGGACTCGACCGAACGGGAGCGCGCGGAGTTCCGCGCCACCACCTCACCCTGCAAAAACTGCCACGATCACTTCGATGCCTACGGGCTCTTGTTCGAAACGTACGACGCCATCGGCCAGCACCGGACGACGGAGGGAGGCCAGCCCATCGACCCCAGCGTCGACTTGAGCAAGATGAGAAACTTCGACGGCACCTTCGAAAACGCGGTCGCGTTCGCCGAAGAGCTCGCGAAGCGGCCGGACTTCGTCGAGTGCGTGACGCGCCACCTCGTCGCCTACGGCACGGGCGAAGACGGCATCAAACGAACGGACTGCGAGCTCACGAGCGTCACCTCACAGCTCACCAACGAGAGCACCCTGGGCGACGTCGTTGCCGCGGTGGTGGCCTCCCCTGCCCTTTTCACGCGTATTTCGGAGAACGCACCATGAAGTCCTTTGCTCTCTCGAGGCGCAGCTTTCTGTGGGCCGCTGGCGGGGCCGTAGGTCTCGGAAGCTGGCTCGACCGCGCCGTTGCCCAAGAGCAAGGCATCATGAACCCGCGCCGGTTCATGATCGTCCAGCGCCCCGTGGGCACCATCGAGCAGCACTTTTGGCCCATGGGCAGCGGCAATCGCCTCGCGGATCACACGCTGCCGCGCATTTTGGCGCCGTTGGCCCCGCACCAAGATCACATGTCGGTCTTTCGGGGGCTGGGGTTGCCGCACCGCAACTCGGCGGGTGGCGGCCACGAGCGCGGCACGCTGCTGGCGGTCACCGGCCGTCGATCGCCGTCGCTGTACCCGGGCAACGGTGGAGACGATCCACAAGCCGAAGGTCCGAGCGTGGATCAGCTTCTGCTGCAAGGGTCCCAGCTCCTCAAGGATGCGCCCGTCCAGTCGCTTCAGGTCTCGTGTGATCAGCGCGCCGATACGCCCGGTGAGGTTTCGCCGCGACACCTCTCGTACTCCGGCCCTCGCGCGCCCATGGCCCCGTACTACCAGCCGCTCCAAGCCTACGAACGGCTCTTCGGCACCCTGATGCCGGGCGGACCGAGCGGGAGCAACTTGGAAGCCTTGGCGCGCGCCCGCGCGCAAAAGAAGAGCGTGCTCGATTTCGCGCTCGGGGATCTAGCGCGCATGCGGACCGTGGCGCCGGCGTCCCAGTGGGAAAAGCTCGACGCGTACGAGAGCGCCGTCTTGGAGCTGGAGGCGGAGCTCTCCGTCGACCCGTCCGATCCAGCGTTTTGCGGCGTTGCCGCGGCGCCGGAGGTCATTTCCGTCAGCACCCGCACCAACGCCTACGAAAGCAACAACACCTCGAACGAGCGCGACGACGAAAAGCACCGCCGCATCGGCGAGCTGCACCTGTCCATCATTCGCGCCGCGTTTCGTTGTGATTTGACCCGTGTGGTCACCTTCCAATGGTCGCCAGGCACGAACCACGTCAGCTTTGCCGACCAGTGGCCGCCGGATCCGTCGATTTTCAAGGTTCATCACACGACGAGCCACAAGCCGCCGAACGACGACATCAACGAGTTTTTGACGCGCATCGAGGTCTGGTACGCGACGCGCTTGGCGGAGTTCATCACGTCCCTTCGGGAAACCGAGGACATCACGGGCAAGCCGCTGTTCGACAACACCGTGCTCGCGTACATCACCGAAATCAGCCGCGGCTACACCCACAGCTGGGACAACATGCCGTGGGCGTTGTTCGGCGGCGCCGGCACCGGCTTTCGTGGCGGCCAAATGTGGAGGCACGGCGGCGGGCAGCCCTCGTCCGCCACGTCCGCCAATCAACGCTCCACCAACGACTTCTGGATGGCGTGTGGTCGCCCCTTCGGCTTCGAAAACTTCGTGCTCGGCGACGACCAAGCCATGCACTCGACCGCCATCGAGGGCGTGTTCGATCCAATCGCGTAAGGAGAACGCCGATGGAAGGCGATCACAGCAACTCATCACATGGTCGAGCTGGGTAATTACTGATACCTTGCCGCCTGACCATGTTTTTCCGTTCACTTCTTGCGAGTCCTGCTTCAACGGCGCTGGCGGCCGCGGTCCTCACCTTCGGCTGCGCTGGCTCCGACGGAGGCTCGGACGCGGACCCAAGCGGCAGCGGCGCAGGAGCCGGCATGGAAGGCTCTGGCGGCAGCCCCTCGGGTGGTCAAAGCTCTACTGGCGGCTCGAGCTCGGGCGGCGACGGCTCGGGCGGACAGACGAACGCAGGTGGCTCCGGCGGTGATGTGAGCGGTTCGGGAGGCGACCCCGGCACCGGCGGTGATGGCTCCGGCGGTGACTCAGGCACAGGCGGACAG
>JAEYVE010000190.1 GCA_023432025.1 Pseudomonadota bacterium | reverse complement strand
GTCCACCTCGGCGTCGTCCACGCAGTGATAGGACTCCGTGACATCGCGGCTCATGCTCGCGGCGTAGTCCAGCCGAAACCAGCGCAGGCTCGCGGAGCTGTGGCACCAGCCGACGAAGCGGGTTGGTGGCCCCACGAGCACCCTTTGCACGGACACCGTGCGCATGCTGAAGGCCCCGCGACTTGCGGTCCAATAGCGCACTCTCAAGGGCGCGAGCTCGGAGAGGCCGCTGAGCAACGGTGGCAACAACTGCTCTTCGATGTCCGAGGTGCGCGGCGGCGTGATGCGATCAATTGCGTCGACCACGACCTTCGGCGCGTGCCCTTTGACGGCAGAGAGCAGGCGCGCTCTTGCCGGGCTGGGCGGCACTCGAACGAGAACGTGCAACAGCGCGGCCACGCCCTCGGGTTCCAGCAGTACACCGCCAGGGAACCAGTTCTTGGGCACGCTCCAATACACGTGCGGGTGATCCTCCTCGCGCTCCAGAGGCCACCCAGCCAGCGAAAGCTCCTCCAGGTACCGTCGTGTTGCTCGTGGAGACACGCCTGTTTCGCGAGCAAGATCTGCCTGCGACCAGACTGGCTTGCGCCAGAACGCAACAATGATGGCGACCAGTGTTTCTGAGTTGGTGCGCTGTCCCAAACCCCTCTCCCGAACAGCACACTACCTAACCCTGAGTACTCCGCAAACCTCGTGTTGGTTTTTTTCCACCCGCGCGACCTAACCAACGGGACAAGCGCGCCTGAACAAGGACAAATCCCATCACTTGCGAACTAGGATGCCCGCATCACCTCCTGGCACCCTACACCGACACCTCACCAACTGCTCATAAGCAGGCCGGTCAGCCGGGCCCCCGTGCAACTTCAGGCCCGGCGGTCGGAACACTCGACTCCCCCTCACCCCCCCTTCGCAAACTCCGTCAACCCGCGGCTAATCGCAGACTGCACTTGCAGCGAGAGGTCGGCGTCAATTTCCGTGGGATTGCTGATGCCGCGCGTTTTGACGGTTTCGCTGCTGCTTTCGAAAAAGCGAAAGCCGCCGAGGTTTTTGCCGGAGTCCAGGTCGAAGACGTGGACTTCGCCTGCGTGTTTGCCGGGCGTGAAGGTTCTGTCGGCTTCGTTCACTACGGGTTTGATGCGCTCGAGCGTGCGCACGAGAACCACGTAGCGAGCGCTGGCGCAGTTCTCGAGTAAGCGCGCCTTGCGGTGGTCCGCCGCGAAGCCACCGCCGTCCAGAACGGCGCCGCACGCGCCGAACAACCCAGCCTTGGGCATGGGTTGCGGGTCGTTGTTGTGCCAGGCTTTGACGTCCGCCAGGTTGGCTTCGTAAAGCAGACCCGCCGTGACTGCGGTGTAGGAAGTGGGTTCGTCGAAGACGATGGCGCCGGGCGCCACCGCCACGGAGTCCGTGGTGAGCGCGGGCACTGCCTGCAGCGTGGGCACCAGCTTTTGCAGAGCGGCAATGCGCGCGACCGCCGCGGGGCGCAGCGGCGCCAGCTGCGTTTCCAAAGCTTGTTCCGGGGTTTCTCTCTTGCACCCCGCGCCACACAGCCCGAGCCCCACCACCACTGTCAAAACCGCCGCCCGTACCTTCATGCGGGGCATTTCCACCCGAGAGCGCTCGGTGAGCAAGTGCCCCGCGCGAATGGCGCGTGCGCCGCTGAATTCGTGAAGCGAGCTCGGTGTGCCGACGCCTGCGCCGGAGGGCGTTCGTTAAGCTCGAGCTACCGCGCGCTGGGGCTGTGGCAGGAAGAGCCCCACGAAACCGAGCAACGGCAGGTACGCGCACACCTGGTACACGAAGGTGACGCTGGTGGCGTCCGCCAAGCTGCCGAGCGCGCCGGCGCCGACGCCCGCCATACCGAACGCCAAACCAAAGAACAGCCCGGAAACGAGCCCCACGCGGCCCGGAATCAGCTCTTGCGCGTAAACCAGCATGGCCGAAAACGCAGAGGCCAGCACCAAGCCAATGGGCACGATGAGCACGCCCGTCCAAAACAGATTTACGTGCGGCAAGAGCAGCGCGAGCGGCGCAATGCCCAAGATGGACACCCAAATGACGGATTTGCGACCCAAGCGGTCCCCGACGGGGCCACCAATGAACGTGCCCGCGGCCGTCGCAAACAAGAACACGAACAAGTAAACCTGCGCCGCGCGCACATCCACGTGAAACCTGTCCATCAGGTAGAACGTGAAAAAGCTGCTGATGCTCGCCACGTAAAAGTACTTGGAAAACATGAGCACGAAGAGCAAACCGAGCGCCCACCCCACTTGGCGCCGCCCGGCAGAGCTCACCGGTGTGGCGCGTGGCCGTGCCTGAGCAGCGCGGTTTTGCGCGGCGTACCAGCGGCTGACTTGCAGCAAAATGCCAATGGCCAAGAGCGCGGCCAAAGAAAACCACGCCACGTAGCCTTGCCCGTACGGCATGACGAACGCCGCTGCCAAAAGGGGCCCCAGCGCGCTACCGAAGTTGCCGCCCACTTGAAAGAAGGACTGGGCAAAGCCGTGTCGACCGCCGGAAGCCATGCGCGCCACGCGCGACGACTCCGGGTGAAAAACAGAAGAGCCCGTGCCCACCAGCGCAGAAGCCACCAGCACCATGCCAAAGCTGGAAGCCAGGGACAGCACGAGCAGCCCCGCCAACGTGAACGTCATGCCCACGGGCAGCGAATAAGGCTTGGGGGACTTGTCCGTGTAGAGGCCAATGGCCGGCTGCAGCAGCGAGGCGGTGACCTGATACGTGAGCGTAATGAGGCCAATTTGCCCGAAGCTGAGTGAAAACTCGCTACGGAGCAGCGGGTACAGCGCCAAAATCAACGACTGAATCATGTCGTTGAGCAGGTGCGACACGCTGATGGCGCCCAGCACCTTCATGGCCAGGGGCGGCTCGCGCGTGTCCAGCACGGAACCCGCAACCGAAGTGGACGACGAAACGGCGATGCTGCCGGGAGCGCTGGAGGCCATGGGGTCCTGAGTTGGGCAGGGTACTAGCACCGCCCCCCACTAGCGCTACTTGTCCAACGTTTCCCTTTTTTGGGGCCCTCGCCAGCGCGCGCAAGCCCCGCGCCGCCACAAAAGAATGCCACCAGTTGCCGCCGCACGGTCCGGCGCAACTTCGTTCACTCACCGTGCAGAGTGGCCGCTCGGGCGCTGCGTGTCTTCCGGCAAGCCGAGCACGCGCGTCGCGAGAACGCTGTAGAGCAGGTTGTTGAACACGAACATCGAGCATTCACGCAGCTTGCGTTCGACGTGGTACTCGGCCGCGAGCCCCCAGCCGCCGAAACACATCAGCGCGGCTTGCGCCGTGTCCCAGGCCGCTTGGGAAGCGAGCACTTTGGCCAAAGCCGAGCGCGCCTCCGCGTCCTCGCCGGACTCGGCCAGAGCAATGGCGTCCCAACGCATGAGATCCGCCGCTTCTACCTTGGCGTACGCCTCCGCCAGCGGATGCGAAACGGCTTGATGAGCGCCGAGTAGGGCGCCGCCCACGCTGCGCGTTTTGGCGTGCTCCACCGCGCGATCCAAAAGAAACCGCGCGTTCCCGATGCACTCGGCCGCCGCCAAAATGCGGCGCGTGGCAAAGCCCTTTTTTAGACAGCGGAGGCCCTGGCCCACCTCACCCACGCGCGCGGAGTCCGGCAGCCGCAGGCGCTCGATGAAGAGCGTCGTGGTCATGCGGTGCACCAAGAGCTCGATGGGGCGCACCTCCACCGCGCTTCTTTGCGCTGGATCTCGCAAGTCGACGAGAAAGAGCGTGGGCCCTGCCTCGGCACGCGTGAGCACCAAGAGCAGCTCCGTGTGCTCGGCGAAAGAAATGAGCACTTTGCGTGCGTCGATGATCCAGTCTGCGCCGTCCCTCTGGGCCGTGCTGGACAGGCTGGACATTTCCGCGCCGCTGTCGGGCTCCGTAGCGGCCACGGTGAGCAGCCGGGTGCGCCCGCTCGCTACGTCCGCAAGGAGCGCGCGCTGTGCGCTGCTGCCGTCCCGCGCGAGCGCTCCGCAAATGCTCATTTGAGCGCCCGCCGTCGAGGCGTCTCCGCCCGCGCGATTGATTTCTTCAATCAGAATGCTCGCGGCTCCGAGCCCAGCGCCGGAGCCACCGTCCCGCTCCTCGAGCAACGCGCCAAAGTAGCCGGCGCGACCCGCGGCCTCGAAGAACGCTTCGGGGAACACGCGGTCGTGGTCACACTTTCGAAAGTAGTCGGCGCCCCAGTGGGCGGCGAGCCGCCGCGCGTGCTCGCGCACCGCCTCGTGGCTCCCGGCGCTTGCGCCGCGAGCCACCCTCCCGTTGTTTTGATTCATGGCGCTTGGCTCATGAGGTACGTGCCGTGGGGGGTCGCCGAGGCCGCGGTATCACGCGGCCTTCTTGCGCAGGGGCCGTACCTCGCCCTCCACTTCCACCGGCGGGGTGAGCTCCTCCTCGAGCTCCTTGCGCGCCGCAAACCAGTCCACCTCCGGCTGTCCCTCGGGACAGCCGCGAGCGACCCAGAGTTGATGCGCGCGAGTGGCGATCATTTCGTGGGGGATCATGCCTTCCAAATGCGAATCGTGATGGTGACTCATGGTTCCTCGCACTAGCACCTAGGAAGAAACGTGCCATCGCATCTGCGAACGCACACAGCGCAGCGCGGAGCCGCAGCCGGTGCGCATCTGCGAATGCGCTGTGCGCGAGGGCGAACGCGCGAACGCGCATCCGTTGCCTTTTCGAGCCCCTCGCGGCGCAAGATTTTCGGCGTTCGAGCGAAACAGCGCAGATCCTGCGCCGCTGCGGTACTCAGCGCTCGGCGCTACGGCGCTCAGCGCTCGGGAGCGCTCGGCGTGGCTTCGGGTGGTTTCGCTTCCACAGCGGGCGCCGCTTCAGGCGTCTGAGGTGCCCCAGCTGCGGGCGGCAGCACGCCGAGCTTCAGCACCGCCACTTGTCCTTGGCGAGCGTAGTCCGTGGCCTCACCCAGAATGCGCGCGGCCTCCTGCGGCGCGTGAAAACCCATGCTGTTTTCGGCCGCAATGTAGTCCAAGCGCCACTGCGCGCGTCTCTGGAGCTCGAGGGCGGGCTCGAGCGCCTCGTTCGAGGCGCCGGCGGCCTTGGCCTTCACGATGGCGTCAATCAAATCCACGATGGCGGCGCCGCCGCGCTGCATCAGCTCGTAGTTGCGCTCTTGAATCACGGACACGCGCGCCAAAATTTCCGATTCCGAAGAGCGGTGACACGTTTGGCATGCGCGGTTCACGTTGAGCAGTGGGCTCCGCACCCAGTGGTCGCTGACCTTGGCCGCACCTTCGCGCATGTACGGCATGTGGCAGTCGGCGCAAGAAACGCCGCTGCGCGCGTGAATGCCTTGGCTCCACAGCTCGAATTCCGGATGCTGCGCCTTGAGGATGGGTGCGCCGGTTTCCTCGTGTTTGTAGTCGACGAAGGCGCTGCCGTCGGGGAACTTTTTTTCGTCCCAGTAGGCTTCTGCTGCGTCCACGCTGAGGCCCTTCCCCCACGGAAACGTGAGCGGCATGTTGGTGCCGCAGTAGTATTCCACGTGGCACTGGCCGCACACGAACGAGCGCATTTCGTTGCGGGATGCGTCCCGGTTCGGGTCGTACGGCTCCTTGCGAGAGCCGGAGCGCCAAAGGTCGATGGAGGGCAGCGCCGGCACCTCCGCGTCCGACTCCGCCAGCGCCCGAATGCCGTTGATGAACCCCGGACGCGTCACCATGATTTTCATGGTCGCCGGGTCGTGGCAGTCCACGCAGCTCACGGGGTGCGCGTGGCCCGAGCTCTCCAGCTTTTGCAGCATGTCCTGGTAGCTGAGGGCGTGGGACTTTTCGAAGCCCACCATCGCGTCCCCGCCGCCCAGCTCGCGGTACACCGGCATGACGGAAGCGTGGCAGTGAAGGCAGGAACCGGACTGCGGCTTGGTGAGCCGCAGCGTGGCCTCCTGATCACTCAGCATGTAGGCGTGACCGCGCCGGTCGCGGTAATCGATGGAAAACGCGTAGCCCAAGAACATGCGCTTGAGCCACGGATCCCGCACGATTTTCTCTTCCGGCAAGGCTTCACTGCCGGCGTGCCCGCCGAATTTGGTGGCGGTTTTCAGGGCGGTTTTTTTGTAGCTGTCGTACTGCGCCGGCCAGTTTCTGCCCCACTTTTCCGGATCCGTGTCGTCCCGAGTGACGTCCACCACGCGCACGAAGGCCGAACGCTGCTCCGCTTTGCGCTCGGAAATGTTCATCAAGAGCGCCGTCAAACCCGCGGCTGCGGCCGCGATGACGGCCACCAGCACGCCGTAAGCGGTGCGTGTTTCGTACCAGCGTGCGCGCTTCGGCGTGTCGTTCATGGGGTGTTCTCCGGACGAGTCGAGGGCTTTGTGTCTGTGCCGTGCGCGGGAGCGCTCTGACGACGCTCGGCTGCAGTGAGGGGGCCACCGAGACCTGCGCGCGGCCCGTGGCCCACGTCCGCGTGGCAGTGCGTGCACGGCAACTTTTGGTCGAAGGCCGCGGAAGCCGCGATCGCGCCGTGACCACGCATGTCCGCCGTGAGCCCTTCGTGACAGCGCACGCAGTTGTCCTCCAGGATGCGCCGGCCGGCGGCCTGCACCTCGATGGGCTCCACGAAGCCGCCCGTCGTGAAGAGCTTGCCGTGCCGCCAGCCGTTTTCGGCTTTGGCCAGGTACTTGGGAATGAACGATTCCGGCAAGTGGCAGTCCACGCACACGGCGGACGTGTGGTGGCTCGCCTGCTGCCACGCGTCGTACTCGGGCTGCATGATGTGGCAATTCGCGCAGGCGCGTGGATCCGTCGAAAAGTACGAGAGCCCTTTGGCGTAGCTGAACGTGTAGCCGCCAATGCCCGCCAAAATGCCCAAACCCACGGACACGAGCAAAGGCGCCACCGGTGCCCCCGCTTTTTTGTCGAGGGGCTTCTGAGCGTGCTCCCCCGGTTCCCCGTTCCCTCTTGGCGTCATTGCTCCCTGGATGCCGCCTCCAGCAATAGAGGCTCCCCACACAAAGATCCAGTCTCTCTCTCAACGCTCACAACTCCACTTGCACACCTGAGCGCACGTTCGTCGAGGAGCGTGAACCCGTCGCTCGAAGTCTTGACTACACCTTGCCGCTCCCAGCGCGCCATGACGCGAATGGCCGTTTCCATCGAGGTAGACACCATCTCGGCCAACTCACGGCGCGACAGGCTCACCGGTATCAGCAGCGTTCCGTCGTGCAGCTCGTCCCCGACGCGCTCATAGAGATCGAGCAGCGCCGTAGCCAGCCGGGACTCGACCGAGCCTGCGCTCAAAACGTCGATGGACCCGTGGAGCGCCCGCAGCTTCTCGGCCATTCCGCAGGCAATGGAAACACCGAGCTTCGGACAGTCCGACAAACACGCCTGAAACGTATCTCGTGGCAGCGAAACGATGGAGGCGGATTCACTCACGACGACTGCGTCCGCCGGGTAGTGCCCACCGTTGAGAAACACCACGTCGCCGAGCGACTCCGGCGGACCGAACAAGCCGCAAATCGTGCGTCGACCGTCGTTTCCCGGCTTCGACATTTTGACGAGACCGCGCGCAATGACGGTGAAAGAACGAGCCGGAGCGCCCGCGTACCAAAGGGCTTGTCCGCGTTGCAGCGAACGCACGGAATGCGCGGCGGCGAGCCTCGCCAACGTCCTCTCGTCTGCGCCCTGCAGCGCCGGAACGCGTCGTAGAACAGCCTCGATGGTCATGAGCGGCGCCCAAGCAATATCCGTTCTCGGCGCCCCGCGCTCGGAGAAGCGAAAACTGCGCGCAACCCGCGCAGAAGTTGCGCGAGTGCCCCTCGACACGAGCGGCGCAGAGCGCACGAGCGCCTGGCACGTCCCTTGAAAGAAGGTCGTATCATGCATGTCATATCGCTCACACAGCCACGGAGCCGCTCAGTCGAGCAGCGCGTGCTGTGGCGGGGACAAAAGGGCTTCCGGCTCTTCTTTCTGCTGGCTGCGCTGTTTGCTTCGCTGGCCGTGCCGGTTTGGCTCTTGGCGCTCGGAGGCAGCACGAGTCCCGGAGGCGCAGGTGGGCCACGGGCTTGGCACGGCCACGAAATGATCTTCGGCTACGCCGTCGCGGTCATCGCGGGCTTCCTCCTCACGGCCGTTGAAAAGTGGACCGGCCGCGTCACGGCCAACGAACACACGCTCTTCGCGCTGGGCTTCTTGTGGCTTTGCGGGCGCGCCGCGTGGCTTTGGGCCGGGCATTTGCCGCCCAGGGTCGTGGTGGCGGCGGACGTCGCGTTTCTCCCCGCGCTGACGTGGGTCATCGCTCGTCCCATCGCGGCCGCGCGAAACCGCCGCAACTACGGCGTCGTGGGCATGTTGGTGTTTCTCTCCCTAGCCAACGGCGTCACGCACTTGGAAACGCTGGGGGTGGTGTCCGGCGTTCGGAGCGCGGTCAACCAGCTCGCTCTGGACGTGGTCACACTGATGATGCTCCTGATTGGCGCGCGCATCATTCCGAGCTTTACGCACAACGCGACCGGAGCGCGCGTCACGCACGCCCCGCGCCTGAGCACCGCGGCCCTCGCGCTCGTAGGCGCGCTCGGCCTGAGCACGCTGCTCGGGGCGCCTTCGGCGTTGCTCGGCCTGCTGAGTTTTGCGGCGGCGGGCGCCGCGGCGCTCGCCGCGCGCCGGTGGGGCACGCTCCATACTCTACGGCACCCGATGCTTTGGATTTTGCACGCGGGCTACTTCTGGATCGTGGTGTCCCTCGCGCTCCGCGGTTTGGAAGCGGCAGGCGTCATTTCTTCTCCCAACGCGTCCCTTCACGCGCTCACCGTGGGCGGCCTGGGTGCGCTCACGCTCGGCATGATGAGCCGCGTCACGCTCGGGCACACCGGCCGCGTGATCACGTCCACTCCGCTCACGACCGCGTCGTTCGTGCTCATTACGGTGGCGGCGCTCTGCCGCGTGGTCGTGCCCGAGCTCGTTCCCACGTGGACTCTCCCGTCGTGGCACGCAGCGGGAACCCTCTGGTGTTTGGCTTTCGTCGCCTACTTGGTGCGCTTCGCGCCTCAGCTCGTGCAACCCCGAGTCGATGGGCAACCCGGCTGACTCGGGTGAGGTGGCGGCGGCCAAGCGCGAACGTTGGCGGATCGCCCGCTGGACACGGAGGCGCGCAGAATCTGCGGCAAGCGGCTGCGACGCTGCAAACTTCGCGCGTCTCACTCACGCAGGATCGCGTGTCCCCGCGCTCGAAGCGCGGGAGCGCGGCGCGCGCCCCTGGCACATGACTTGCTGAAATCGCTGTCGATGACCACCACGCCACTGGAAGCACGCTGGGAAGAGTCGAGTCGACGGCGGCGAAAGAAACTCGCCCTGCCCCGAGAGCACGGCTTTTGGACGATGCTCGCGGTCGCTCTCTTGGTCAGCCTTTCGAAAGTGGGGCTCTCCCTCACGAGCTTGGCGCTGCTCGTCACGAGCGTCGCCGTCCTCGCCGGGGGCGGCGCGCTCGCGGGTCGCCGCGTCCGTCGCGAGGGCGGCTTACAGGTGGCCTCCGCCGCTACGCTGGGCATGAGCGGCGTGCCGCTGGAGCTCGCTTCCGGCGTGCCGTGGCAATCGTCCCTGGCCACCGCGCTCACCTGGGTCGTCGTGTTCGTCGCGGGCGCGCTCGTCGTGCGCGCTGCCTTCGCGCGGAAGCGCGCACAAAAGACTCCCGCGGGCACCGTGAGCGCCGCGCAGCTGGAAACCGTCGCCGCCGTTGGCTCGGCGCTCGCCGCCATCGTTTGCCTCGTGGGGGCCGCTTACGCAGAGGCGCTGGCCCTGGCCTTCACGACGGCCAGCGTGATTGCGTTCAGCTCGCTGCGCTTCACGCCCAAGCAAGTTCGAGAGCTCGGGCTGCTCCTCGCCGGAATGATGGTGCTCGTCGCCACCACGCTCATCTTCGGAAGCCAGTTGCTCCACGACGTCGTGGCCGCTTGATCTCGACCGAGGAGGCGTAGGAGCCGTCAGTCGCCGGCGTGGCACGCCAAGGAGTCGTCCTCGTCGAAGCGATCTCCCGCGCCGGGCTCCTCGTACAGCTCGAAGAGCGGCTCATTGGAGAGCAAGTTCTGGAGCGCGTCGTCGAAGCGGAGCTCGGTGTCGTTTTCGGGCAGCTCGGTGCCGAGGTAGGTGTCACTTTCGCCGCGCAAGGTATTGATGAAGTACTCGGGGTTGCTCAGCTGATTGATGGGCAGAATGCTCAAGCAGTGACTGCAGTTGTCCGGTCGAAACGCCGGCATGAAGTACCCGACGTTCGGCAGCTCTTCGATGCGCTCTCTCAAAGCGCTCACTTCCGCGTCCCACAGCTCGTAGAGCTCGTCGTCCGGCGGGTCGTCGTAAAACAGCTGATAGCTGAAGAGCGAAAAGTTCAGGTCCCGCCCAAACAAGGTCACGCTGAAGCGGTCTTCCGGATACGCCTCGCTCAAGAGCCCCAGCAGGTTCCCGAAGTCGTCCTGTGTGCCAGCGCCATCGGGCGCCCCGAGCGAGTCGTCGAGGCTCTCGAGCAAGTCGTCCAGCTGCCACGCCTCGCGCACCGTCCCGAGAAGCGCCCCGGAAGAGCCCTCTTCGCTCATGATCGGCCCCGAGTCGTCCAGCGCGTAGCCGCACAGCGGCTCGAGCTCGGAGCGGAGCAAGTCGTAGTTCACGAGCGTCGCCACGCCGCCCGCGCTGCAGCCGGTCACGAGGAGGCGCCCAATTTCCGGGAACTCGTCGCGGAGCCACGGAATGGCGGCTTCCACGTTGGCGCGCCCGCGGTGACGCATGCGCAGAGGCTCGCCGCCGTCCGGATTTTCGTAGTCGACCTCGACGTTTCCAGCGAACACGTCGCCCGTGCAATACGGAAAGAACACCTGGTGTTCCTCGGCCGTGGGCGCGTCGGGGTCACTCGCGCCGAAGTGCGGATGCAAATAGGCCCACCCGCGCGCCTCGGGATCGTCCCCCAGCGGCGGGGGCAGCGCGACCATGTGGTTGGGCTCGATGCCGTCCGTGTTGGACGCGCCGCGGGTGCTTTGACCGCTGCACGTTGCGTAGTCCCAGCACGCCCCGCCGCCTTCGAACGTGACCACCACGTCGTGCGACGAGCGCGCATACTTGACGAACACGCGATACTGGGAGCCGTCGGCGCACTCTGCGCCTTCGATGTCGACCGGGATCCACACGCCGGTTACGTCGCGCTCTTCGGGCGCACCCTCGGGCTCACAAGCGCGAGGATTCTGCGGCGCGTCGCTTCCCCCCTCGTCCGAGCCACAGCCCACGAGGAGCCCGCTCCAAGCAAAGAGCGAGCTCCACATCACGCCACGGAGAAGCCAACGGAACGTTCGGTCGTCTGCCACGAGCTCGGGTACCACGCCCCGATCCACGGCACGAGCCAAGACTTCGTTTACCGTGGCGGCTCAACCAGGACGCACGAACATGCCGCCGGCGACCATCAGGTAGAGCAAACGCAGCGTTTTCTGGAAGTACGGCGCGTCGTCCAAGCCGCTCGCGTTCGCCCAGGCGTTGCAGAGCTCCTGCATGCGGGCGCTGTCGTCGTTGGAGAGTGCGGACAGTACGGCAGCGCCTGCAAATGCGCTGTTTTTCTGATCCGAGATGGCGCTGGGGTCACTGCCCACGAAGCCTTCCAGCTTGTCCAGGTACTGCTTCGCTCGCGCGTCCTGGTGCCAGGCGTAGTCCAAAGACACGCGCCACGGAACGCGACAAGAGTCCCACCAGAACCTGCACTCGCCCGACGGGTACTGGAAGTCGTCGTAAATCTGGCCGTTACCCGCGCACTGGTTGGCGAGCAAACGCGTGTAGTAGGCGTCCGTGAGCTCGGTCCACTTGGTTTGGCCGGTCAGCTCCGCAAACACGGCAAAGTAGGCGGGCGTGTAATAGGCCACGTAGTCCCGAAGGTCCCCGTCGTGGTTGCCGGGCTTCAGCTTGAGGCTTGCGCCGCTGCCCACGACTTCCAAAGCCAGAACCGACGCGAGGGTGGTTTCTGCTTGGGTGCGATAGGTGCCCCCACCCCAGCGATGCTCGGCCTGAAGAAGCGCCATTGCCGCGTCGATGTCCGCATCCGTCGCGCTGTTGCGGTCGCCACTCTCCGCCGTGGGGGGGCAGGCCTTGGACGCCCAAATGGCCCAAGGCATGAGCGATTTGTCGCTGGTGCTGCTCTGCGTGAGCATTTCCAAACGGTACGTGTTCAGCTTGTCGAAGGTGTCCTTGTCGTCCGCGCCGACGGCCAGAAGCATGCCGTACCCCATGGCCTCCGAGCACGTTCCACTCGCGTCCGCTGCCGGGCACCCTTTCACGCGCGCTCCCGCGCCACAGGTTTCGAGCTGAGACGCCTTCCACGCCGCGTACTCGGTCGCGAAGGCCGTTCGGAGGGGAGTGCTACCAAACGTCTCACACTTGGCGCCGAGCGGAACGAAATCTCCGACTCCGCCGGTCCCCGTTCCAGCGCCGCCCGCGCCGGGCGTACCGCCGCTGTTCGGCGTGGCCCCGCTGCCGGGAGCCGCCCCGCTACCGGGAGCAGCCCCGCTACCGGAAGCAGCCCCGCTGCCCACCACGCCGCCGCTTCCGTCACCTCCGGCGCCTACGACGCCGCCCACCCCAGATGCGGCGCCCGTACCGGCGCCAGTGCCACCACTCCCGCTCCCCGGTGCAGGAGCGTCCCCTCCCGACGAACAGGCCAAAGCGAAAACGAGGGGCAAGCACCCGAGCGCGAGACGAGAAAAGCAAGTCATGAATCAGCCTCTCGCCCATCCTGCCAAGCGCTGGCCCGTCCGGCTAGACTCCGAGAAGCAACCGGGCGGATTCACTCACACTCGGGCGCCGGTTCGTCGCACCACGTGTCGGCGCGACGCGGCTCCGTTTGTTTGCACCCGGAGACGTCTTCGAACTCGTTCGTCGAGGTCCAGTCGAAGGACGCGCCGTCCCACGACTGAAAGACGCCATGGCCCGCAGCGTGCGCAATGACCGAGTGCGCCAAGAACGAGCTCCGGGGTTGCTCGACGAAAATGAGCGCCGCCTCGAAGGTTTCGACGCCCGCGCTGCAGGTGACGAGCGCGCAGTCGCAGCCCGCCCCCGTGTACTCGATTCTCACGTGCTCGAGGCGGTTTTCGGCGCTGGCGCGCCCGGCGAACCACAGCCCCTGCCAGTCGCCGGGCGCAGGCGTTTCTTCGGCGGACGTGAACGTGACGGGCTGGTCCTGGGTGCCGACGGCGCGGAGCTTGGCGGGGCCCACGTCGTTGGCTGCGACGAACAGCTCCGTGCGAGCCGTGAAACGCAAAGTGACGCCGGCTTCGATCGTGAGCGTGGGCGCGTGCGCGCCATCCTGACCGGATCCCACCTGCAGGTTGGAATTTTCCGGGAGGAGCCCCACGCGCCAAGGAACACCATGGTGGCGCATCGTCGTATCCACCTGAATGCCGTTGCCGCCCGACACCACCTCCGGCTCGATGAGGATCTCGTCGCGACGATTCCCGGTGTACGAGCCGTCGGGAACGGAGTCGATGGCCTGCTCGCCCACGACGAGAGGATACGGATGCTCGTCGTCGCCAGAGCCTTCGATGCGGAGCCGCGTGGAGCCTTCCGCGAACGCGGCGCCTCCGTCCACCAGCACACCGGCGCCGGTCGATGCGCTGACGGTGACGTGGTCCACGAACAATGCCGGTTTGGGCGGCAGCTGCCCATCGCCGCGCGCGCCCAGAGTTTCTCCCACGCGCGGCGCATCTCCGGCGCCGCCGCCGTCCAAGGTGACCCACGCGAGCCGCGCCGTCCCGGGGTGGTGGACGAAGAGGCGTCCCCACGGGCTCTCGCCCGCGCGCTCGAAACGAATGGGCTCCTCCTCCGAGCCCTCGGCGACGAGCTCTCCTTCGTCCGGCGTGAGCGGCCCCGCGACGTTCAGGTTGGCGTTTGCCGCCAGGCGGACGAGCGCGCACGGCTCGATGACGAGCTTGCCGCCTTCCACCACGTCCAGATCGCCCGTGACGAGGTGCGGGCTGTCTTCGGCGCGCCACACTTCCTCACCGCGGACGGCGCCCGAGTGCTTCGTGGGCTCGTTTTTTCCTGCGCCGTCGAGGGCCGGGCAAAGTGTCGGTTCTTCTGCGGGGTCCTGCTCCTCCTGGGTGGTCGCGGGTGTGCAGGCGACCACCAGCGTGAGGAGAGGCGACGGGAAAAATGTCAAGACATGGCGAGCGGCGCGGATCAGCTTCATGGGTGCTCCAGGAATTGCAGCCCGCGCGGCATGTGACGCAGGCGGGGCATCGTCGATCGACGACTTGGCGACTCCTTTCGTGTACGAAATCCGCCCCCAGAACGTCGATGCATCATCTGCACCATGACCCCGCCGTCAGCGCTCCGCTCTGCCATCCATGACCACTGACTCGACGCTCGATCCTCGCGAGCTTTCGCTGTGCGCTTTGGACTTGCACGAGCACGCGCACGGTGTGGGCTACCGAGAACAGCAAGCGATGATCATGGAGCGCTTGAAGCGCGTCGTGCCGTTCGACGCGGGCCTGCTCGGCGGCGGCACCATCGAAAACGGAGTCCCGAGCGGACACGACATTTGGCTCTTTCAGCGCCCTCAGGCGTTCATGGATAGCTGGGAGGAGGTCAAGCATCAGGACAGAGTCGCACTAGAAGCGATGCGAGCCCCCGGCACGACGCTGAACGTCGATACGGAGGGACCGTTCTTCGATGGCGTCGATTTGGTGCGAGACCATTGCAGACGATGGAACCTCGCCCACGCTCTGTGTACGGCGCTCATTTCACAGGGCCTGTACTGGGTCATGTCGGTGTACCGCGAACAGCGCGAGCGCCCGTTCAGCGAAGCAGAGAGGCTCTTCGTCGAGCTGCTCGTTCCGCACGTCTTTGCCTCGGCGCGCCAAGCGCGCTTGGGACAGCTACGCCGCGCGGCTCGGGTGTCGGAAGCCCACGGGCACTCGGCAGCAATTGCGTCGAGCGAAGGCCTCGTGGTGGAAGCCGAACCGGGCCTCACCGAGCTTCTGAGAGTCGAGTGGCCCGCGTGGGTGGGTCCCGTCCTTCCAAGGGACCTGTGGGAGCGCATCGGTAGCGCTCCGCAAACGCGGGTGCGTCAAGGCCGCCTCGTGGTGCGGGCAGACGAAACGGAGGGGGTCCGCCTCGTTCACGTGCGTCGCGCCGTTCTGGCGGATGACCTGACGGCGCGGGAGCGCGAAATTGCCGAAGCGTTTTCGCTGGGAGAAACGCACCGAGACATCGGAAGCCGCCTCGCCATCGCTCCGAGCACCGTGCGCAGGCACCTGGCCAACATCTACGAAAAGCTCGGTATTTCCAGCAAGGTGGAGCTGGAGCGCATGTTGGCCGCCAGCACCTCGGTGGAGTGAATCATGGTCTTCATCCTCATCATCGTCGCCCTCTTCACAGCGCTTGTCGGCGGTGTCGGGTACGCCGTCTTCAAGGCAGTCCGCGAGCAGTCGGAATGGATAGAGCGCACGCGACGCATCCTCGACGAAGGTCGTCCCTCGACGGCGGTGGTGACCGCGATGGGACCAACGTCACGAGGCAAGTCGGTGTTTGCCGTTGACCTCGACGTGCAGCCGGCGGGCGAGGCACCATTTTCGACCAGGATCGAAGTGTTCGTGCCTCCGTATGCCGCAGCCGCGTTCGGTCCGGGCAAACGAGTCGCCGTGCGCTACGTCCCCGTCGAACGAGCGGTCGCCATCGACTATCCGGCCATGGGCTTCGCGCGTCCGCCCGGCTGGTGAACCCCGCGAGCGGGGCCCTCGCAATCGGTCCCTCTGCCGGCCGTAGGAGGAGGCGGAGGGAAACATGGCTCTATCGAAGACTCACATCGACGCGCTCCGGAAGGTGTCCGGGGACGTACTGCTTCCGGGACAAGAAGGGTACGACGCGGCCCGCGCGATCTGGAACGCGATGATCGATCGCAAACCCGGGGTCATCGTACGCTGTCTGAACACGGCCGACGTACGGCTCGCTCTCGAGGTGGCCCGAGACAACGGCATCGCGTTGGCGGTGCGCGGCGGTGGCCACAACATCGCCGGCCATGCCTTGTGTGAAGGCGGCATCGTCATCGATCTTTCGCGCATGCGCGACGTGCGCGTCGACCCTCGAGCGCGTCGCGCTCGGGTCGAGGCTGGAGCAACCCTGGCCGACGTCGACGCGGCGACTCAAGCGCACGGCCTGGCCGTGCCACTCGGCATCAACTCCACGACCGGTGTCGCGGGGCTCACCTTGGGAGGCGGCTTCGGCTGGCTCAGCCGCAAGCTGGGCATGACCGTGGACAACTTGGTTTCGGCAGAAGTGGTCACGCCCAGCTCGGAGGTCGTCCTGGCCGACGAAAAGAACGCCGCGGATCTCTTTTGGGCGCTGCGCGGCGGCGGAGGAAACTTCGGCGTCGTGACGCGCTTCGAGTACCAGCTGCACCCAGTGGGCCCGGAGCTGTTTTCGGGGCTGATGGTGTTTCCGTTCGCCGAAGCAAAGGCCATTTTCAAGCGCTACCGGGACTTTGCCGCGAGCGCGTCCGAAGACCTCTCCGTTTGGGTCGTGGCACGCAAAGCGCCACCGCTCCCCTTTTTGCCCACGGAGGTTCACGGAAAAAACGTCGTGGTCTTGGCGTTTCTGTACGCCGGAGATCCGGCGCGGGGACCGAGCCAGGTGGCGCCGCTCCGGCAGTTTGGAACGTTGCTCGGCGAGCACGCCGGCGCCCAGCCCTACACGGCGTGGCAGCAAGTCTTCGATCCGCTGCTCACGCCCGGCGTACGAAACTACTGGAAGAGTCACAACTTCGTGACGCTGCCGGACGGCTTGTTCGACGCCGTGATCTCGGCGGTGGACGATTTTCCGTCGCCGCACTGCGAAATTTTCATCGGCGCGCTCGGCGGCGCTACGTCTCGCGTCCCCGTCAGTGCCACGGCGTACGCCAACCGCGACGCTCAGTTCGTGATGAACGTTCACACGCGTTGGGAG
>JAEYVE010000158.1 GCA_023432025.1 Pseudomonadota bacterium | reverse complement strand
CTCCACGGTCGCGCATTGGGTGCGTGTGGCGCTTGCGGGCCCGCTCGAGGCGCGCCGTGCGGCGGCTCAGCGCGCCGGCTCGTCCGACGAGCGGCGGCGCCCCACCGTTCCGCCCGGCGCGCTGCCGCGTCTCGAGGTGGCGCACCCCTCCTCCGATCCGCCCAAGAGCAGTGATTTCAACGAAAAGACCGAGATCTTGAGCGCGCCGCCGCCGTCGTCTTCGTCGTCGGGGCGCCTGCGGAATTTCGTGCTCTACGTCGCGCTGGCGCTGACCGTCGGGGCGCTCGTCTTGGTCCTTCTTTTCCCGGACAAGGTGCAGGGGGTTCTGATCAAGGAAGCTCGCACGCCGTCCAGCGATGACGCTTGGGTGCATCGTCAGAGCGACTCGGCCTTGCAAGTGCCGAGCGCGGCGTCGAGCATCGGTGCCCCCCCGGAAGCGGCGGGCCCCGACGGCAGCGCTCCGCCACAAGGGAGCGCGGTCGCTCCGCCCGAGAACGAAGCAGACATCGTGCGCATCGCCCCAGTCTCCGAGAAAGTCGTGCCATGACGACCTCCGACGATCGAGAAAGGAAGCCGCGGCCCGTATTGGCGAGCCAGCTCGACGTTTTGGTCGCGGACGTGGAGAGTCCCACCGCGACGGCGTTCCTGGTGGGGTTGAGCGGACGGCATGCCGGAAAGCTCTTCCGCATCAAGGAGGGAGAGTCCTTCTTGGGTCGCTCCTCGAACGCGCTCGTCACGCTGGACGAGAAGGCCGTTTCTCACCAGCACGCGCAGCTCATTTTCCGTTCGGGGCAGTGCGTGCTTTTGGACTTGGGGAGCACGAATGGCACGTTCGTGAACGACCGCCGCGTCACCGAGCCGGTGGAGCTGCACGCAGGGGACGTCATTCGCCTCGGAAAGTCCGCGCTCGGATTTCTGACGGACGCGGAGGACGAGCAGCAGCACACGCGCGCGCTGGCGCGGGTGTCGACGCAAGGGCTGAGTCATTCGCTTGGGCTCCAGCGCGTGCCGTACCAACACACGCCGTCGCACGGCACGGCCGCTCACGGCGCGGTGGTGTTGGCGCACGGCGAGCTTGCGCCGACGGCGCCGGCCAATCCCCTCGACACGTTCCTGGACAAGCTGCCGCTCGTCATCGGGTTCGTGAAATCTTACTGGCGCATCATGCTGCTCGGCGCGGCCGTCTGCGCACTCGCCGGCGCCAGCACCATCTTCTTCCGCGTGCCGCAGGCCACGGCGCAGTTTCTGATCGCGCTCCGGCACGAGAGCAACGAATCGCAAGGTGGTCAGCGCTTCGTCACGCAAGGTGCGGACTACTTTCGCCACCCGGAAGCCAACTTCTTGAGCGCCGAGCTCGTGCGTACGACGCTTTCGGATCTGAAGCTGCCGGAGGGTTTGACGATGCCCTTCGCGCGCGGGTTGAAGTTCGAGGCGGTGGGCCTGGGCGGCGTGTACCGCGGGCTGTTTTTCCACGTCGACCCGGCGCTCGCGGAGCGCTTTTTGGCGCAGCACCTCCAGAACTACCTGGAGGGCGAGATCACGAAGTCCATCAAGGTCTTGAGCAGCGAGGTGGACCTCTTGCGCAAGCAGTACGCGGACAACGAGCGCAACCTGCGTGACACCGAGCAAAAGCTGAAGGTCTTCAAGGAAAAGCACCTGGCGGGCCTGCCGGAGAACGCGGCGGGGCAACTGGCTTCACGCTCGGATCTCCAAACCAGGGCCGTCGAGCTGCAAGCGAACCTCGACCGCTACACTCAGGAGCTTGCGCTCAGCAAGCGACAGTACGCGGCGGCGGACGCCATCGTGGCCGATCGTGTGGACCGCTCGCAGTCTCACAGCGCGGCCTTGGCGACCACGCGTCGTAACCTGGCTGCGGCACGTAGCCGTGGCCTGACGGACGCGCATCCGGACGTGCAAGCGCTGCTCAAAGAAGAGCGGGAGTTGATGAGCCTCGAACAGCGCGCCATCTCCGCGGACATGACGGACACCGAAAGGCGCGCCAGCCGCGAGTACACCGCGCAGCAGAATCGTGTCGGGCAGCTGGAGGTGCTCGTCGCGTCGACGAGAACGGAGCTCGGTCTGGTGTCGGGACGGCTCGCCGAAATCGGCAAGATTGCCTCCATGATGCCGGCGGTCGAGGCTGAGTTCTCGGAGCTGTCGCGCACTTTGGCGGCGAGCCAAAACTTGCACCAGCACCTCTACGAGCAGCTCAAGGCCAAAGAGCTGAAGCTGGAGTTCGATCGCGCGAGCGTGGCGGGTCGCTACGAAATCCTCGAGCCGCTCAGTGTGGAGCCGGTTCAGCGCGCTGCCACCGTGATGAAGCGGGCGGGCGCGGGCGCGGGCGCGGGGTTGGCGCTGGGCGTCGTTGGTGGCGTCTTGCACATGATCGTGCGCTACGCGCGGCGTCGCGCACGCGATACCGGCCGCGCCCGCGTGGGTTGAGCCGCGCTGGGCGGAGTGGCGCGGCGGTCACGCGCGGCTGGGCTGCGTCGCTCCAGCGTGCGTTCGGCGACGCGCGAGCTCCGCCGCCGTGACCACGCCTGGGCGGCGGCGGGGAGCAGCGGACGGACGATGTGGCTCAATCGAGCCAGGCGCCGCGCGAGGGCGCGGTGCCGTCCCGGTGACGGAAGCCGACGTACAGCATGAACTGCGCTTGGCGCTCGGGCTCGAAGAGCTCGGAGGCGTGGGGCGCCATGAACATGGTGCGCGCACCGAACAAGAGATCGAATCGATCCGACAGCGCGTACGAGGACGGCAAGGCGAGGTGCGCGAGCGTTTCGAACGGCAGCTCCTCGTTCGGGTGACGAGTGAGGGACGTCGACACGGAGGCGCTGACCCCCGTGGTGAACGTGGACTCGAACGTGGCCGTCACGTCCGCGCCGACGAAGCCCACGGCGCGGTAGTCGAAGCGCAGCTGGTCGAAGAGGCCCTGCGCGCCACTGCGAACCTGAGCCGCCCAACGCTCCGTGCGCGAGCCCCAGCGCGTGGAGTACGCCACCGAGCCCGTCGGAAAAATGCGAGTGGGTTCGTCGGCGGCGACGCCATCCGTGGCCCGAAAGGCCGACGCGCCGCCTTGGAAAAGCAGCTCGGAGGTGGGGCTGAGCCTTCGGAGCGCGCTGCCGTCGACGCCGAGGACGGCGAGCTCGCCGAAGTCGGAGCTCACGTAGTAGGTGGCGCTCCCTCCGAGCGTCAGCGTGTCCCGGGGCGAGGCGCGGTACTCGTCGCCGATGCTGGCGCCAGCGCTGCGGTAACTGGGCAGAGGATCTTCCGAGTACAGCGGCGCTTGCGCGTTCGTGCGCAGCGACAAGTGAAGGGTATTGCGACGGGTCGCGCGGTAGCTCGACGTGCCGATGAGCGTGCCCGTCATGATGGAGACGGTGCTCACCGGAACGACGCCCGTACCCGACGGAAAGAGCTCCCGGAGACCCGAGTACGCGACCTCGCCAGCCCCGGCAGTACCCGAGAGACTCAGCGTCCACCGCGGGGAGGCTTGTGTGAGCGCGCTCAGGGTGAGCGTGTTGAAGAGCAGCGGTCGGCCGAGCTGCTCCGTGCCGGGGAGGCGCGCGAAGAGCCGCGGCGCGTAGCGGAGCACGAGCGTGGAGGTGGGCGTCGTGAGGCGCATGCCCGTGCGAAGCTCGAAGTAAGCCTCCGCGGCCGGCGTGAACGTTTCCTCGGCGGACAGCGGAATCGAGCCGCCAGCCACCTCGCCCGCGGCGCCGTAGCCAAAGTCGACGGCGGCGGGCGTCGCTGCCAGGCGAATGGCGAACGCAAGCGAGGGCAGCAGCGCCGCGCTCACGCCGAGGCTCCGGGCGCGCCTTCTGCTGTGACTCGTCGGGACCCAGACGTCGCGTTCGCGCGCATGGACTACTCGACGACGAGGAGGTCGCCGTCACGGAGGGGGAGGGAGCCCGAGCCCTCTCCGCCGGAAACGAGATCGCGCAGGCGGTAGCGGATGCGCGGCGAGCGGTCACGCACGACGTAGATGGAGTCCTCGTCCGCGAACTCCGTCAGACCGCCGGCGAGGGCGAGGGCAGTGGCCACGCCGTCGTGCAAGTCGAGCGCGTACTTGCCGGGCTGCGCCACCTCTCCCAAAACGCTCACCTCGAACTTTCGCTTGGCCATCAAGACCACGGAAACTTGAGGCGACTGAATGGAGACCGCGAGCTGCTTCTCCAACTCGCGCGCCACGACGCCGGGGTCGCGGCCCGCGACTTGGACGGGGCCGAGCAGCGGAAGCACGATGTAGCCGTCCAAGCCGACCACGTGCGAACCGCTCAAGCCCTCCTGGGCACGGACGGCGATGGCGATGGTGTCGCCCGGCATGACGCGTGACGACGTGTCCGCCGGGGTGGGAGCGCGGGGGAGAGAAGCGGCCCAGACGTACGGAGCCCCACTCGAGCACGAGAGAACGAGCGCGGCTGAAAGCGCGCCAAGGGCGCGCCAGAGCGGCTGGCTGCGAAACACGCGACTCGGGAAAGCACCGACGTGCTCTGCGGTTGCCGCGAGCGAAAATGGGCAAAAGAAGGGAGCTTTCACGTTCCTAGCG
>JAEYVE010000126.1 GCA_023432025.1 Pseudomonadota bacterium | reverse complement strand
CCCTCGCGCTCGTGCCGTTCGCGTCGTTCTTCGAAGTGGAAAAAACACGCGTGGGGCGCTGGCTCGCGCGGCTCTTTTCGATGCGAGGGCCCGCGCCGAGCGTCGAAGCGCTCCGCCCCTGAAACGAAGAGCGTCGTTGCTCGCGATCGAGCAGCAACGCACATGCCTCGGGGCACTCCTCGTGCGGCTCAGCCTGTGGAAGCCGCGACGGGCGCCTCACCCGCAGCTCCGCGCCGCGGACGCCGAATCGTGAGCGCAGGCAAGACGAGCAGCGTGAGCACCGTCGCGGTGACCAGCCCGCCCATCACGACGGTGGCGAGCGGGCGCTGCACCTCGGCGCCCGTTCCCGTAGCAATCGCCATGGGCAGAAAGCCGAGTGACGCGACGACCGCGGTCGTCACCACGGGACGGAGTCGCTCGGACGCGCCGCGCCGCGCGGCTTCCAGATCTTCCGCCCCGCGCAGCGAATGCTCCCGGATGGCCGAAAGCAAGACGACGCCGTTCATGGTGGCCACCCCGAAGAGCGCGATGAAGCCGACCGCTGCAGAAATGGAGAGCGGAAGATCTCGCGCATAGAGCGCGACGAAGCCGCCGCTGGCCGCAGCCGGAACGTTGAGCAGAATGAGCAGCGCGGGCCGCGCCTGACCGAAGGCAAGGTAGAGCAACACGAAAATGGTGAGCAGCGTCGCCGGCACGACGAAGGCGAGCCGCGTCGCAGCGCGCACCAAGTTTTCGTACTGGCCCGTCACCTCCACGAACGTGCCCTCGGGGCGTGAAAGGCGGGAAATGACCGATTCCACGTCGCGCACGAAGCTGGCCAAGTCGCGACCGCGCACGTTGGCCTCCACCAAAATGCGACGACGCCCCTGCTCGCGGCTCAGCTGCGCGGGCACGTCTTGCAACTCTACGTCGACTACGTCACCCAGGAGCAAGCTGCGGCCACCCTCCGTGAGCAGCGGGCTCCGGCGGAGCTCGTCCACTTCGGGTCCGGGCGGGCGATCCCAGCGCACTTGAATGGGGAAGCGCCGATTGCCTTCGGCGAGCAACCCCACTTCTCGCCCCTCCCGGAGCGCCTCCACCGTCGCCCGCACCGCGTCCCCGTCCACACCGAGGCGGCCCATACGTCGTGGATCGGGCCGAAGCGTCAACACGGGTAGTCCTTCACTGGGCTCCACGCGTACGTCGGCGGCTCCCGGGATGCGCGCGATGTCTCGACCGATTTGGGCTGCCAGGCTTTGAACGGCTGGTAGATCGTCGCCGAACACCTTGATGCCCACGTCGCTCTTGGCGCCGCCGAGCAGCTCCTGAATGCGCATTTCGATGGGCTGCGTGAAGCCGAAGGCGCTACCCGGCAGCACCCGCTCGAGCGCCTCCTCGAAGTGAGCAATCAGATCCTCGCGCTCACTCGCCGTGGTCCACTCGCTGCGCGGGGCAAGGACGATGAACATGTCGGTCTGCTCGAGCCCCATCACGTCCGTGGCCACGTCGGGGCTCCCCGTGCGCGACACCACGCGTTGAACCTCGGGGAACTCGAGCAAGGCGCGCTCGACGACGCTCGTTCCGAGCTCCGCCTCACGCAGCGACACGCTCGGAGGGCGCGTGATTTGAACCACCAAGTCGCCCTCCTCCAGTCGCGGCACGAAGTCCGCACCGAGCCGCGAGAGCGCCAGAATGCCCACGCCGCCCAACACCCCCGCAACGAGAAGAGCGCCGGCCCGGCGGCGCGTGAAGCGCGCCAAGAGGGGCTCGTAAACGCGGCGGATGCGCGCCAAAACCCACGGATCGCCCGCGTGCGCCGAGCGCAAGACCAGCGAACCGAACGCGGGCACCCACGTGAAGCTCAAGACGAGCGCCGTGCCCAAAGCGAAGAGCACCGTGATCGCCATCGGCCGGAACATTTTCCCCTCGACGCCCTCGAGCAGCAGAACCGGCACGTAGACGACGGCGATCATCATCACGCCGAACGCGATGGCCTTCCCGTAGCGCTCGGCGTCTCCCGCCAGAGCAACGCGCGCGCTCGTCCGCTCGATCGCCATGGTCGCGAGCGCGCCTTCGACGATCACGACGGCCCCGTCGACGACCAAGCCGAAGTCGATGGCGCCCAGACTCATGAGGTTGCCCGACACGTCGAACGCGTGCATGAGCGCGAACGCGCCCAACATGGAGAGCGGGATGACCGTGGCCACGACGAAGCCGGCCCGCATGTCTCCGAGGAACACGAGCAGGACGAGGAGAACCACCAGCCCGCCCTCGAAGAGAGACTTCCACACGGTGCCGAGCACGCGCTCGACGAACGCGGCTCGATCGTAGAAGGGCCGAACTTCTACGCTCGGGGGGAGCCGCTTCTGCACCTCGGCCAGGCGCGCCTTCACGAGGGAAACCACCTCGTGCGCGTTTCCGCCGGCGACCATTTGCACCATCACGTACTGCGTTGGCTCGCCGTCGGCCGTGGCTGCGGCGACGCGAGGCGCGACTCCGTTCCGCACTTCGGCGACGTCTTGCACCAACACGGGCGCTCCGTGATGCCGCGTGGCGACCACTTGCTGGGCCACGTCCTCGACGGAGCGGTACTGCGCGTCGAGGCGCACCAAGATTTGCTCTTCGCTTCGTTCCAGCGCGCCGCCGCCGGCGTTCTGTCCGCTCGACAGCAAGGCATGCTCGACGTCGAGCTGGGTCACGCCGTGAGCGCGCAGATCCTCCGTCCGGAGGCGCACCTCGATTTGCCGCTGGTCACCGCCCCATCCGTTCACTTCCACGACGCCAGGAACGCTGCGGAGCGATGGCGCAATTTCCCAGTCCAGGAGCGTGCGCAGCTCCGTCGACGTATGGCCCGGCCAGGCGAGCGTGAAGTGGTAAACTTCGCCGAGCCCGGTCGAAAGCGGCCCCATTTGCGGCGTGCCGGCACGCTCCGGGATGGCTTCCCGCGCCGCGGGCAGACGCTGCGCTACGAGCTCGCGCGCGCGAAGGAGCGGCACGTCGTCGTCGAACACGATCGTCACCGCGCTCACGGCCGTGCGCGACACCGAGCGCACCGCGTTGGCACCAGGGAGGCCGCTCATGGAGAGCTCCACGGGTCGAGTCACGAGAGACTCGACCTCGAGCGGCGAGAGCCCTGGGGCTCGTGTGAGCACCTGCACCTGAACGCTGGTGACGTCCGGCACCGCGTCCACGCTGAGACCGAGGTAACCCCGCACGCCGAGCCCCACCAGCGCGAGCGTGAGGACGAAGACCAGAAGACGCCGCTCGAGAGCGAGCTGAACGATGCGCGCGATCACGCTTCACTCCCCACCGAGGACGTCACGCAGCACCTGGCCTTTGAGGAGCAGGACGCCCGTGGTCACCACCTGCTCACCCGGCGCAACACCGGACTCGATGGTGACGAGCTGACCTACCGTCGGTCCCGGCAGCACCGGACGCGCCTCGAATTTGCCGGGCTCTGCCGCCGCCACGAAAACGGTGGGAACCCCACGCACGTCGACGAGCGCCTCCACCGGGACGATGACGCCTGCCGGCGCCGCCGTCCCGGTCGACTCCGATCCACCAGGCGCCTCGGCGACGGACACCACGTCGACGTACGCCCCCGGACGGAGCAGCGAGCACGGGCCGAGCGGGCTCAAGCGCACCACGACCGAACGCGTCGTGGGGTCGACGGCGCCGACGCCCGACGAGACACGGGCTTTGCACCGCGCGCTGCCGTCCTCCGCGCCGCGACGGGGCGAAAGCTCGAACTCGGTCCCGACCGCGGGCGGCGCGCCGAGCGTCTCCGGAAAGCGTGCCTCGATCACGAGCTTGTCGCCGTCGACCACACGGAAGAGCGTTTCTTCGGGCGCGATGGCGCGCCCCAAAGTAGCTCGTCGCTCCACGACGACACCCGCGATGGGTGAACGAACCTCGAGGCGCGCGCTGCCGCGTGGCTCGGGCGCGGCGCCCAACGCGGCCAAACGCGCCCGGACGGCGGCCACTTCGGCGGCCAGCGCGCTCGCTTCGGCGCGCGCCACGTCGATGGCGCTTTGGCTGGTGGCGCCGTCCTTTTCCAAGGCGCGTTGTCGCTCCAAACGTCGGGCAGCCGCCTCGGACAGCGCTTGGGCGCGAAGGTAGTCGGCGCGCAAGGCGCCCACCTCCGGCGCGTCGATGCGCGCCAGGAGGGCGCCGGCCTTCACCACATCGCCCACGTCGACCTCGATGGTGGCCACGCGCCCACTCGCCAGACCACCGACCTCCGCCTCGCCGTCGAGAGACGAGAGCACCTCTCCCGGCAAACCGAAGCGGGGGCCCGCGCCTCGCGCGACCGCGCCCGCCGTTCGAACTCTTCCGGCCGAAAGCAACGACGGGTCCACGCTCACCAGCGCTCGCGCCGCGGCTTCCGCAGCAGGCGGCTCCGCGGCTCCTGCCGAGGCCTCGGTCTCGCCCGAGCCTCGGCAACCGAACAGCGCAAGGGCGCCCACAAGCGTCGTGAGGGCCCACGCAACGCGCGGCGCCCTCACGTGCGCTCGCGCTTCGCCCGATAGCGTCGTCGTCGACCTCGTCGTGTCACACGTCATTGGTCCATTCCCCAGTTGACGAGCAGCGTTCCTCGCGCCCTCTCGAGCCGAAGACGTGCCTTGTGCAAACGTCCCAGCGCACGGGCGACCCGCTCTTCCAGCTCCAGCGCGCGAAGACGCGCCGTCGAGACGCGCGTGAAGTCGCTCGCACCCGCCGCGTACTCCGCCTCGGCCAGGCGGAGCGCCTCCTCGTGCGCCGGCAGCGCCTCGGAAACGAGCATGTGGTGCTCGAGCTCGCTGTGAGAAAGCTCGTGGCTGGCCCGCTCGATTTCGACCCGATTCGTCCTCTCGACGACCGCGACCTCGGCTCGTGCCCGCTCGTACTCGGCACGTTCGAGCGCCTCCTGATACGCCCAGGGCCGCTGGAAGGCGAGCGGCACTCCGAGCATGCCGGTGACGATTTGGTCGCCCGTGCCTTCTCGTTGGTATTGAACCCCGACCGAGAACGACGGCACCTGCTGCGCCACTTGGTAGTCGATGCGCGCCGCAGCGACGCGCGCTCGCGCGCTCGCCGCCGCCACGTCGGGGTGCTCGCCCGAGGGCGTACCACGGGACCCCGCGGCGCTCGGGCGGAGCTCCTCGAGCGCGCCACGCGCCGCGAGCCCCTGGTCCACTCCCGTCGCGAACCGGAGGTCGAGCGAGGCGTCCACGACCAAACCCTCGGCGTCCAAGACGCTCGTCCGAATCAGAGCCACGTCGCTCGCCGCCTGCGCGCTTTCCGCCGGTTGCCCCTCGCCGTGAGCAACCCGCGCCGAAGCAATGGCCAGCGTGCGCTGTGCCGCCACGAGCGCGCTCTGACGCAAGGCGAGCAAGCGTTCCGCCAAAGCCAGCTCGATCCACGCGTTCCCCGCGCGCTCCGCGGCCAAGAGCCGCACTCGCTCGACGTCGCTCACGGTCGAACGCACCTCGGCGCGAGCCAGCTTTTCTTGGGCTGCCCCCACGTCCACCAAGGCAATGGGCTGCGACACGCCCACGACGACCTCTGGAGTGGTCGTACCGCGGGAAAACCGGGGCCCGAGCTGAGCCGTCAGCTCGGGCGCTTGCACGAGCAGAGGGTTACTGCGCGACACTGCCTCCCGATACGCGCGCGCTGGCGCGCGCGCCGCGCCCACACCGGGACCGTGCTCGGCGCCGAGACGCAGCGCCTCTTCGTAACTCATCCGGCGCGCCGACGTGTGGCCCTGGTGCCCGGCCTCCGCATGTGACGCGGCGGGCGGCGCGGCGGGCGGAGTCTCGCTCGCCCACGCGTCGCCGGCCGCCGCCCAAGCCACGAGCGAAACGGCTAGCGCCCCCAGGGGCCGTCGACGACACAAGCGCGCCATGGCGCATGGCCTAGCCGCTCCCGCGGGCGGAGGGTGTCCGGCAAATGTCGGATGAGGCCCCTCCTCTCCGGGCTACGCTCGGGGGAAATGACGACGCGACGGCAGAAACCGCTCGGCAAGCTCTGGGTGACCGTCGGCGGAGGCTTGCTCGTCGGTGCCCTGTACACGCTCGTGGACGCCTACTTGGACCGAGAAATCGGCACGCGTCTCTCGGAGCCGCCGGAGCCCATCGAGCTCTTTCACGCGGTCATCGATCACGTGCTGCCACCCGTCACCGGAGCGCTCGTCGGTGTGACCGTGCACTACGTGCGGCTGCGCGCACGCATGGCGGAGCTCGAACGCAGCCGCGCCGACGAGCTGTCCAGCCACCTCCACAAGCTGGAACGAGACCAAGCCGTCTGGGTGATTTCCGCCTCGCTCCTCCACGAGCTGAAGAACCCCCTTCACTCCCTCGGCCTCTTGCTCGACGAAGCGCTCGAGCTGCCGGAAGAGCGAAGAGACGAGCGGCGCGTCCTGCTCGAACGGGCCCGCGCCCAAGGAGAACGGCTGACGACGCGCCTCGCCACGCTGCGCTCACTCCCCCACTCTCCGCGCCCCGAGCTGCCGGAAATCGACCTCACCGCGGTGGTCGGTGAGGTGCTCGGGCAGCTTCGTCCCGTCGCTCAATCGAGCCGGGTGGAGCTCGTGCAGGTGGGGGACGACGTACGAGCGCGCGCCAACCCAGCCTACCTGCGCTTGGCCATCGAGAACTTGGTCGAGAACGGCATCGACGCGTTGCGCGACGCAGGCCGCAGCGGCGCCGTGGTGGTTCACGTCGCTCGAGAAAACGATCACGCCGTGCTCCTGGTGCGGGACGAAGGCCCGGGCATCGCCGAAGAGCTCCGCCCCCACCTCTTCGAGCCGTTTCATTCCAGCAAGCCCTCCGGGCTCGGCTTGGGGCTCGCCATCGCACGCACGCTCACGCAAGCGATGGGCGGCGAGCTCTCACTCGAGCCCGGAGGGCAAACCTCCTTTCGACTCGAGCTGCGGGGTGACGCGCCGTGACGCCCAGCTTGCTCTTGGTGGAGGACGACGAAGACGCGCGCGCGTCGCTCACGCGCTCGCTCACGCGGGCCGGCTACTCCGTGCTCGGGGCTTCCAGCGTCGACGAGGCGCTCACCGTGCTGAGCGAAGGCCCCTTTCTCCACGTCGTGGTGAGCGACCTCGTGCTCGGCCGCGAAGAAACCGGAGGTCTCCGCCTACTCGGCGAGCTTCAGGCCCGCGAGCTTTCTTGCCCAGTCGTGCTCATCACCGCCTTCGCCTCGCTCGAAACGGTCAAGCGGGCCCTGAACCAGGGGGCGGCCTACTTGTTGGAAAAGCCGTTTCGCGCCAGTGAGCTCGTCGAGGTGCTCGCGCGCGTGACGCGCGCGCCCGTCGACATGAGCTACGTGGTCGACCGCGCGCTCGTCGACGTCGGGCTCACCGACAAGGAGCTCAGCATCGCTCGGCTCGTGCTCAAGGGGCTCACCTCGAACGAAATCGCGCGGCTCGAGCAAAACAGCGACAAAACGATTCGCCAGCACATCACCCGCATCTACACGAAGTGCGGCGTGACCAGCCGCCCGGAGTTCTTTCACTTCGTGTTCCCCTGGTAGGCCGAAGTCCGAGTGAGCGCTTCGATCAACGTGCGATGCTCCGGATGAAGAGCCAGGAGCTCCGCCCGCTCACAAAGCTCGAAGTCCGCGAACTCGAAGCCGGGCGCCACGGTGCAGCTCACGAGCGAGAACGCCCGCTCCGGATCGTCCGAAGCGTCCACCGTGGCCCCGAAAATCGAGCCGGCGGGCACCCCGACCTGAAAGGTCTGACCGCGCTCCAGGTCGGGGCCGAGGCGCAGATCGTGACGCGTTCCGTCGGGGAAGAGCGCGTACACGGTCATGGGGCCGCCCGCGTGAAAGTGCCAGCGCTCCTCGCTCTGCAAGCGATGCAGGTGCGAGCGATCGTGTGCCTCCAGGAGAAAGTAAATGTCCGTGGAGGCGACGCGCACCCCGTCGTACGGCGCGCCCAGCGCCGGCAAGACGAAGTCCGAGCGAAACGTTTCCTTGAACCAGCCCCCCTCGGGGTGACGCGTCAAGCCGAGTCGCTCGATGTAGTAGCGAGCGTCCTTCATGCGCGCGCTCACTTCGGGTCGTAGCCGAGGTTGGACTGCAGCCAACGCTCCACGTCCGCCACGCTCATGCCCTTGCGGCGCGCGTAGTCTTCGACCTGATCCTGGCCGAGCCTGCCGACGCTGAAGTACTTGGCCTTGGGGTGGGCGAAGTACATGCCGCTCACGCTCGCGGCCGGTGTCATGGCCATGTGCTCGGTGAGATCGATGCCGACCTCACGCGCACCGAGCAGCTCGAACAGCTTCACCTTTTCGGTGTGATCGGGGCACGCCGGGTAGCCGAACGCCGGTCGAATACCGCGGTAGTTCTCGGCGATGAGGTCCTCGTTCGTCACCGTCGAGCCGTCGTCGTAGCCCCACTCCTTGCGCACGCGGGCGTGGAGCAGCTCGGCGAACGCCTCGGCGAGACGATCCGCCAGAGCCTTGACCATGATGGCGGTGTAGTCGTCGTTGTCCTTCTCGTACTTCCGGGCCAGCTCCTCTGCGCCGATGCCCGCCGTGACGGCGAACGCACCCACGTAGTCGGCGAGGCCCGTGTCCTTGGGCGCCACGAAGTCCGAGAGGCTCCGGCACGGCTCACGATCTCCCCGATCTTGCTGCTCGCGCAGCATCGGGAAACGCACCAGCTCTTGCTCGCGGCCCTCGTCCGCGTAGAGCACCACGTCGTCGCCCACCGCGTTGGCGGGCCAGAAGCCGTACGTGGCCTGGGCGGTGAGCAGCTTCTCCTGGGTCAGCTTCTGGAGCAGCTTGGTGCCGGCCTCGTACAAGTCCTTGGCGGCGGCGCCGTACTGCGGGCTCTCGAAGATGGTGGGGAAGCGTCCCGGCAGCTCCCAGGCCGTGAAGAAGAACGACCAGTCGATGTACTTGGAGATTTCTTCCAACGGAAACTGCTCGAGCTTGCGCACGCCGGTGAACGCGGGCTTGGCAATGTCCTCGGCGCGCCACTCGATGGGGATGTGCCGCTCCTTGGCCTTTTCGTAGCTGACGAGCGGGCGCTTCTGCTTGCCGCCGTGCACCTCTCGCAGGCGCGCTTGCTCCACGCGGGTCTTGTCCACGAACGAGTCACGCTGCCGGTCGTCGAGCAGCGAGGCGACCACGCCCACGGCGCGTGACGCGTCGAGCACGTGCACCACCGCGCCGTCGTACTCCGGCGCGATGCGGACGGCTGTGTGCTGACGGCTCGTCGTGGCTCCGCCGACGAGCAGCGGCATCGTCATGCCACGCCGCTTCATTTCCTTCGCCACGCCGACCATTTCGTCGAGGCTCGGCGTAATCAGGCCCGAAACGCCGATCATGTCGCAACCCTGCGCGACGGCCTCCGTCAGAATTTTGTCGGTGGGCACCATCACGCCGAGGTCGACCACCTCGTAGTTGTTGCAGCCGAGCACCACGCCCACGATGTTCTTGCCGATGTCGTGGACGTCGCCCTTGACCGTGGCCATGAGCACGCGGCCCTGCGCGCTGCGACCGGTCTCCGCCTTTTCGGCCGCCATGAACGGCTCGAGGTACGCGACGCCCTTCTTCATGACGCGCGCGCTCTTCACCACCTGCGGCAGGAACATTTTGCCGGCGCCGAACAGGTCACCGACCACGCTCATGCCGTCCATCATGGGACCCTCGATGACGGCGATGGGGCGGCCAAGCTTCTGGCGCGCCTCCTCCGCGTCCGCTTCGATGAAGTCCACGATGCCTTGCACGAGCGCGTGCTCGATGCGCTTCTCGACCGGCTGCTCACGCCAGGAGAGGTCGAGCTCCTTCTTCTTGCCGGAGCCCTTCACCTGCTCGGCGAAGCTGACCAGGCGCTCGGTCGCGTCCTCGCGGCGATCCCACAGCACGTCCTCCACGCGCTCGAGCAGCTCCTTGTCGATGTCTTCGTACACCGCCAGCTGCCCGGCGTTGACGATGCCCATGTCCATGCCGACCTGAATCGCCTTGTACAAGAAGGCCGAGTGCATGGCCTCGCGCACCACGTCGTTGCCGCGGAACGAGAAGGAGAGGTTCGAAATGCCACCGCTCACGAGCGCACCCGGCAGGTGCTGCTTGATGAGCTTGATGGCCTCGATGAGGTTGATGGCGAAGCGATTGTGACCCTCGATGCCCGTCGCAACGGCGAACACGTTCGGATCGAAAATGATGTCCGAGGGCTCGAAGCCGACCTTTTGCGTGAGCAGCTCGTAGGCGCGCTTGCAAATGGCGAACTTGCGCTCGGTGCTCTCCGCCTGCCCTTCCTCGTCGAAGGCCATGACCACCGCGGCGGCGCCGTACGCCTTGACCTTGTGGGCCTTCTCCAAAAAGTCCGCTTCGCCCTCCTTCAAGCTGATGGAGTTGACGATGGCCTTGCCCTGCACGCACTTGAGCCCCGCCTCGATGACCGACCACTTGGAGCTGTCGATCATGATCGGAACGCGACAGATTTCGGGCTCGGCGGCCACCAAGTTCAGGAACTTGGTCATGGCTGCCTCCGAGTCCAGCATCGCCTCGTCCATGTTGACGTCGATGATGTTGGCGCCGCTCCGCACCTGCTCGGCAGCAACGTCCAGCGCTTCGCCGAACTTTCCTTCGAGGATGAGGCGCGCGAACTTCTTGGAGCCGGTCACGTTCGTGCGCTCGCCGACCATCTGGAAGTTCGACTCGGCGCGGATCGTGAGCGGCTCGAGCCCGGAGAGGCGCGTCAGCTGAGGAACCTCCGGCGCCTGACGCGGCTCGACGTCCCGCACGGCGTCCGCGACGGCGCGGATGTGAGCAGGCGTCGTGCCGCAGCAGCCGCCCACGATGTTGACGATGCCGCTTTGACCGAACTCCTTGAGGAACCCAGCCGTCTGCTCGGGCGTCTCGTCGTAGCCGCCGAAGGCGTTCGGCAGGCCCGCGTTCGGGTAGGCGCTCACCAAGGTCGGAGACAGCTTCGAGAACTCGGCGATGTAGGGCCGCATGTCGGTCGCGCCCAGCGCGCAGTTGACGCCGATGGACAGCGGGTCCGCGTGGCGAACGCTGTTCCAGAAGGCCTCGACGGTCTGACCGCTCAGCGTGCGCCCGCTCTTGTCCGTGATGGTCACGCTGATCATGAGGGGCAGTCGGTTGCCCGTCTCCGTGGCCACGCGGTCGATGGCGACGAGGCACGCCTTCAGGTTCAGCGTGTCGAAGACCGTCTCGGCGAGCAGGAGATCCACACCGCCCTCGATGAGCGCGCGCACTTGCTCGGCGTACGCGTTACACACCTGATCGAAGCTGACCGCGCGGAAGCCCGGATCGTTCACGTCCGGAGAAATACTCAGCGTGCGGTTCATGGGTCCGATGGCGCCCGCCACGAAGCGCGGCTTGTCGGGGTTTCTGTCCGTAAACTCGTCGGCGACCTTCCGCGCGAGGCGCGCCGCGGCGACGTTGATGTCGAACACGGCGGATTCGAGCGCGTAGTCCGCCTGCGCGATGCTCGTGGCGCTGAACGTATTGGTCTCGAGGATGTCGGCGCCGGCGTCCAGGTAAGCGCGGTGAACCTCGCTCACGACGTCGGGGCGCGTCAAAACGAGCAAATCGTTGTTGCCCTTCAGGTCGTGCGCGTGGCTCGCGAATCGGTCACCTCGGTAGTCGTTCTCCGTCAGCTTGTAGGTTTGCAGCGCAGTGCCCATGGCGCCGTCGATGACGAGCAAGCGCTTCTTGGCGAGGGAACGGATCAGGGAGGAAACGTCGCGGTGGGCCATGAATTCTTCCAGCGCCTCGAGGGACCCGGGAGGCGGACGGGCTCGATTGGACACCCGCGGGCGGCGGGCCGGAGGGCTCTTACCAACGATTGTTGCGGTCGTCGCAACCCGAACGGCGGAAATGTGTCGCAAATCACGACGGCGGGCTCATTTTCGACCGTTCGCGCGGCTCCCCGCGGTGAAATGGGACGCGACGCGCCTGCCGCAGGCGCTCGGGCCCCGTCTCTACCGTCCCAGCGCATCCGCGAGCGCTCACGCGGGTGATGGTCGGGGGGCAGCGGAGGCCCGCGAGAGCTCGACGAAGGCACGCACGTAGTCGACGCTCGCGTCCGCTTCGCGCACGCCGACGAAAATTTGCTTGGAAATTCCCGTTTTGCCGACGCGGAGCGCCACGATACCCAACTGAAGGGCGTACTCGTCTGCGAGCCAGCGCGGCAGCGCCGCGACGCCCCGACCGCTGGCCACCATTTGCATCATGATGTCGGTCGTCTCGATGGTCTTTTGGCGCTTGGGCGTGACGCCGGCGGGTAAGAGAAACTGCGTGTAAATGTCGAGCCGATCCGTCGCCACGGGATACGTGATGAGGACTTCGTCCCGGAGCTGCTCGGGCAACACGTACGGCGCACAGGCCAGCTCGTGGCGCTCTGCCACGACCAAAACCTGCTCGTAGTCGAAGACCGGCTCGAAGCGGATCCCGGGCTTGTAGAGCGGATCGGGCGTGACCAAAACGTCGATTTCGTAGCCGAACAGGGCGGCGAGACCGCCAAACTGAACCTTTTGCCGAACGTCCACGTCCACGTCGGGCCAAGCGGCAAGGTACGGAGCCACCACGCGAAGGAGCCAGCGGTAGCAAGGGTGGCACTCCATACCGATGCGAAGCGTGCCGCGCTCTCCCTGCGCAAACTGGCGCAAGCGTTCTTCGGCGAGCGCGAGCTGAGGCAACACCCGCTGCGCGACGCCCAGAACGTACTGCCCCGCCTGGGTGAGCCGCAGATTCCGCCCTTCGCGTGACCAAATGTCGATGCCGAGCTGCCGCTCGAGCTTTCTCATGGTGTGGCTGAGCGCGGACTGCGTGAGACAGAGGACCGCCGCAGCCGCCGTGAGAGACCCCTGCCGCTCCACTTCCAAAACGATGGCGAGATGGCTGCGTTCCAACATGACCCATGAACCGTACTCATGGATTACTGAAAACAAACCATTATCGCTCATGATTCACGGCCCGTAGTCTGTCCTCGTAACCAGGAGAAAAACCCCATGACGACGACACACAGCCTTGGTTTTCCGCGAATTGGAGCGAAACGGGAGCTGAAGCTCGGACTCGAGTCCTACTGGAAGGGCCAGAGCTCCCGGGAGGCTCTGGAGGAGCTCGGTGCGCGCCTCCGGCAGCAGAACCGGCAGAGCCAGGCCGCCCTCGATTTCGTGCCCGCTCTCGACTTTTCCTTTTACGACCACGTGCTCGACATGAGCTTTACGCTGGGCAACCTGCCCGCGCGGGTTCGCGATTTCCACGGGCACCCTTTGGACAACTACTTTCGCGTGGCGCGCGGTCGCTCGGCGCAGGCGAACGAGGCGCACGCCCTTTGCTGCGGCGGCGTCGCAGCCGGAGAGATGACCAAGTGGTTCGACACGAACTACCACTACATCGTGCCGGAGCTGGACGCCTCCACGACGTTCGCGCTCGATCCTTCTCGGCTCACGGCGCAGCTCGCCGAGGCGCGCCAGGCAGACGTCCAGGCCAAAGCCGTCGTCGTGGGACCGCTCTCTTACCTTGCGCTCGGCAAGGCCCAAGACGACTCGGACAAGCTGACGCTGCTCCCGCGGCTCGTCCCCGTGTACCGGGCTCTGCTCGACACGCTGGCCCGTGAGGGCGCCGAGTGGGTGCAAATCGATGAGCCCATCCTCGCCACCGAGCTGTCGGAAACCTGGAAAAAGTCCTTCGAGAACACCTACGCGGAGCTCTCCGAGAGCCCGGTCAAGCTGCTCTTGGCCACGTACTTCGGGCGCCTCGGGGACAACCGAGAGCTCGTCCAACGACTGCCGGTGTCCGGTGTGCACGTCGACGCCATCAACGGGCGCGAGGACGTGGCCCCGCTGGTGCGAGAGCTAGCGCCGACGCGGGTGCTCTCGCTTGGCGTGATCAACGGCCGAAACGTCTGGAAGACCGACCTCCACGCGACGCTCGACTGGCTCGAGCCCGTCCGAGATCGCCTCGGCAACCGGCTTTGGATCGCTCCGTCGTGCTCGCTCTTGCACGTGCCCGTCGACGTGAGCTCCGAAACGCAGCTGGACCCCGAGGTGAAGCCTTGGCTGGCGTTCGCGGTTCAAAAGCTCAACGAGCTTCAGCTCCTGGCCTCGGCGCTGCGCGCGGGGCGCGCTTCGGTCGCCGAGGAGCTGGCGGACAATCGCGCGGCCATCGAGGCACGCAGAAGCTCGCCACGCGTGAACGATCCGCGCGTCAAAGCCGCGGTGGCTCAGGTGAGTCCGGCGCTGGGACAGCGCAGGAGTCCGCACGCGGAGCGCGCACGGAAGCAAGCGGCGCGGCTCGCGCTCCCGGCTTTTCCAACCACCACGATCGGCTCCTTCCCGCAAACCCAGGAAATTCGCCAGAAGCGCCGCCGGTTCAAGGCGGGCCAAGAGGACGGAAGCAGCTACGAGGCCGCCATGCGTGCGGAAATCGCGCACTGCGTCCGCGAACAAGAGGCGCTCGGTCTCGACGTGCTCGTGCACGGTGAAGCGGAGCGCAACGACATGGTCGAGTACTTCGGCGAGCAGCTCGAGGGATACGCCTTCAGCCAGTTCGGCTGGGTGCAGTCCTACGGCTCACGCTGCGTGAAGCCACCCATTTTGTACGGCGACATCCGCCGCCCGAAGCCGATGACCGTTGCCTGGACCCAGTACGCCCAGTCGCTCACCCCGCGCCCGATGAAGGGTATGCTGACGGGTCCGGTCACGATGTTGAACTGGTCGTTCGTGCGTGACGACCAACCTCGCTCGGTGACGTCCTACCAACTTGCGCTGGCCCTGCGGGAGGAGGTGCTGGACCTCGAAAACGCGGGAGTACGGGTGATTCAGATCGACGAAGCCGCGCTGCGTGAAGGCTTGCCGCTGCGTCGCTCGGAGTGGAAGGAGTACCTGAGCTGGGCCGTGGAGTCCTTCCGAATCACCGCGAACGGCGTGGCGGACGAAACGCAGATCCACACGCACATGTGCTACTCGGAGTTCAACGACATCCTGCCGTCCATCGCCGCGCTGGACGCGGACGTCATCACCATCGAAACGTCCCGCTCCAACATGGAGCTTTTGGACGCCTTCGACGAATTCAAGTACCCGAACGAAATCGGTCCGGGCGTCTACGACATTCACTCGCCCAACGTCCCGACGGAGGCGGACATCGTCCGACTGATGAGGAAGGCGGCCGAGCGCATCCCCGCAAATCGCCTCTGGGTGAACCCGGACTGCGGCCTGAAGACGCGTGAATGGGCAGAGGTCATCCCGGCCCTGGCGCATATGGTGGCCGCTGCCAAGGTGCTCCGGCGCTCGACCTGACAATGGCGCTCCCGTGCATGAAGATGTACTGCGCCCCGTCGGCCCCGGCCCCCACCGGGGCTTCGACCCGGCCCCCCGCCAGGGCTTCGACCCCAGCCTCCGAGAAACTCATGTTCAATCGCACCACGTCTACCATCGAGCGAATCGACCCCGAGCTCTTCGCCGCCATTCGGTCCGAAAACCAACGACAAGAGGACCACATCGAGCTGATCGCATCCGAGAACTACACGTCTCCGGCGGTGATGGAGGCTCAAGGCTCACAGCTCACCAACAAGTACGCGGAGGGCTACCCCGGTCGACGCTACTATGGTGGGTGTGAACACGTGGACGTCGTCGAGCAGCTCGCCATCGACCGCGTGAAGCAGCTGTTCGGCGCCGACTACGCCAACGTCCAGCCCAACTCGGGCTCCCAGGCCAACCAGGGCGTCTTCTTCGGCCTCCTGCAGCCGGGCGACACCATCATGGGCATGAGCCTCGCGGACGGCGGTCACCTGACGCACGGCATGCCGCTGAACATGAGCGGCAAGTGGTTTCGCGTGGTCAGCTACGGCCTGAACGAGCAAGAGGAAATCGACTACGACGAAATGGAGCGGCTCGCCCACGAGCACCGCCCGAAGCTCATCATCGCTGGCGCTTCCGCCTACGCGCTGCGCATCGACTTCGAGCGTTTCGCGGCCGTCGCCAAGGCCGTCGGCGCCCACTTCATGGTGGACATGGCTCACTACGCCGGGCTGATCGCCGCGGGCGTTTATCCGAACCCCGTGCCGTTCGCCGACGTCGTGACGTCGACCACGCACAAAAGCCTGCGCGGTCCGCGCGGTGGCTTCATTTTGACGCGCTCCGAGGAAATCGCGAAGAAGGTGAACAGCGCCATCTTCCCCGGTCTCCAAGGCGGCCCACTGATGCACGTCATCGCCGGCAAGGCGGTCGCCTTCAAGGAGGCACTTTCGCCGGAGTTCGGCGCCTATCAGCGGCAAGTCGTCGCGAACGCCCGGGCGCTATCCGAGGAGCTCACGAGGCGCGGTCTGCGCATCGTGTCGGGTCGCACCGAGAGCCACCTGATGCTGGTCGACCTGCGGCCCAAGAACCTGACCGGTAAGGAAGCAGAAGCCCTCCTCGGTCGCGCGCACATCACCTGCAACAAGAACGGCATCCCCAAGGATCCGCAGAAGCCGATGATCACCTCGGGCATCCGGCTCGGCGCCCCCGCCATGACCACGCGCGGCTTCAAGGAAGAAGAAGCGGTGACCACGGCCGGCCTCATCGCGGACGTGCTCGACGCACCCCAAGACGAAGCCAAGTTGGCCGAGGTGCGGAGCGCGGTGGCAGCGCTCACGCGCCGCTTCCCGGTGTACGGCCGCACCTGAGACCGACGTTTTCGGCGAAAACACGAGGCGCGGAGAGCGGAGGGCGACCAAGGTCGCCTCTCGCCCTTCGCGCCTCTTCGTGTCTGCCCGCAACTTTGACCCGCGCCACGGGGAGTGGCTGACTTTGACAGACCCCTCGGAAAGGACAAAAAGGCCGCCCATGGACGACGAGCTCCGCCAACGCATCACCCGTGCCATCGAGAACAACGACGTGCTCCTCTTCATGAAGGGCACGCGGCAGGCGCCCGCCTGCGGCTTCTCCGCGCGCACGGTCGAGATCTTGGACAGCTTGCTCTCGCAGTACGCAACGGTGGACGTCCTCGCTCACCCCGAGGTTCGTGACGGCATCAAGGAGTTCAGTTCCTGGCCGACCATCCCGCAGCTCTACGTTCGCGGTGAGTTCATCGGCGGCTGCGACATCGTGACGGAGTTGTTCGAGTCCGGCGGGCTCCACGAAAAGCTCGGGCTCGGCTCACCCGTGGCGCAGCCGCCCACCATCACGCTCACGCAAGCCGCAGCCGACGCGCTGCGCGGCGTGCTGTCCGCCCCCGACGACGTCATCTGCCTCGAGATCGATCGGGAGTATCAAAACGGCCTCTCCGTGGGCCCCAAGAAGCCGAGCATGCTCTCGGTCGAATGTCGCGGCGTCACCATCGCCTTCGATCGCCTCACCGCGTCGCGCGCGAACGGGCTCGTCATCGACTACGTCGAAACGCCCGAGGGCGCCGCGTTCAAGCTCGACAACCCCAACGAGCCTCCGCACGTCAAGTCGCTCGAGGTCAGAGAGCTGAAGAGCCAGCTCGATCGCGGCGACGACCTCGAGCTCGTCGACGTGCGCACGCCGGGCGAACGACAGACGGCCAGCATCGAAGGCTCACGCCTGCTCGACGACACGCTCTTCGCGGAGCTCATGGCGCTGCCGAAGGATCGAAAGCTCGTGTTTCAGTGCCACCACGGCCACAGGAGCCAGCGCGTCGCCGAACAGTTCGTTTCAGCCGGCTTTTTCAACGTCTACAACTTGGTGGGCGGCATCGAGGCTTGGTCCACCGAGGTCGATCCGAACGTGCCCAGGTACTGAGGGCTCGGCTCGCGTCCGAGGGGCTCCGCCTTTCTTCAACGAGGGCCGAGCCCGGGCGAGCTCATTTTCCGTCCGCGGTCGCCTTCTTCGCGGGTTTTTCCGAGGACTTTTCCGTGGAAGAGCGCGGCGCCTGACGCTTGCCCGCCGCTTCTATGGCCTCTTTCAGCTCGGACCCCGAGCGCAAACACGGGTAGCAGTCGAGCACGCCGAGGAAGCCGCAACCGCGCGTGGCGTTCAGTGACTTGAGCTTTCGTTCGCTGCGCTGGTCCGCGTGCTCGACGGCGAGAGGCAAGAGAGCCTTGTAGTCCGAGCACACACGAGCCTTTTCCAAAGCCAGCGCGACCTTGAGCGCCTCGGACGCGTTCTTCTCGAACTCGTCCTTTTGCGTCAGCTTCTTGGCGTAGGCCACGACGGCGGTCATGCCGGCGGCGCCGCTGTTGCTCTTGTACACGCCGTAAACGAGGTCGGCGCCCCGCTCTCCGAGGTGCGCGAGGGCCACGTCCAACGCCTTCTCGTAGCCGTCCCGATCCTCCGCGGCGGTCTCCAAATCGGCGAGCAGCCGAGGGTTGGACGCAAGCGACGCATCCGCCGTGAGCGCGCGACCATAAGCTTCGGCGCTCGCCGAGAAATGGCGAATTTCTGCGTAGCCGCGTCCGAGCGCAAACCACTCCTGGGCTCCACCGTCCTTGTCCGCGCGCTTGCGGAGCTCGGCGAGCGCCTCGCGATCTCCGCCCTGCGCCTTTTGCAAAAGGGCGGCGAGCGCCGGATCGAAGACGGCCGTGGCGAGGCGTTTGGCTTCCGCGGCAAGCCCCGGAGCGGCCTTCGCTTCTTGCTCGCTGCCCGGCGCGGCGACGACGAACGTGAGCGTCATACCGAGCACCACAGCGGGCGCTGCGATGCACCAAAGCGGAACCTCGCGCCCTCCCAAGGCGACGCGTCGCCGGCCCAGCTCCGTGAGACGGACGCGCGCCTCACCGAGAACGGCCAACGCTCGACCCTGCGCGTTCGCCGCACGCTTGGCCAGAGAGGCGACCACCGGGGCCTCGCTTTCGGGCAGCGCGCTCACGGCGGCGGCAGTCGAGGACGCGCCAGCGCTCAACGAGAGCTCGAGCGACCCCAGCTCGCGCGCGAGCTCCTCCGCCGTCTGAATGCGCTCACCCGGCTCCTTGCGGAGCAGCTTCATCACGAGCTCCCGGAGCGGAAGTGGCACGCTCTCCGGCAGCGGCGGCGCCTCCTCGGTCAGCGTCTTGGTGAGAATGGCAATGAGCTCGTTGGCGACGAACGCCGTTTGGCCCGACAGGAGCTCGTACAAAATCATGCCGAGCGTGTAGAGATCACTGCGCGCATCGACGGCGTCGCCCTTGGCCTGCTCGGGCGACATGTACGAAGGAGTACCGAACACCGAGCCCGCCTGCGTGAGCACCGGCTCGGCCGCGTCGGCCACGTCGTCGCCGTGCTGCACCTTGGCGATGCCGAAGTCGAGCACCTTGGCGAAATCCCGATCGCCCTCACGCTCGACGAGCATCACGTTGTCGGGCTTCAAGTCGCGGTGCACCACGCCCGCGCCGTGCGCAGCGGCCAAGGCCTCGGCGATTTGGCGCGCCACGTGAACCGCGCGTAGCGGCGGGAACGTGCCCACTTCCTCGAGCGCCTGACTCAGGCTCTTTCCCTCGACGAACTCGAGCACGAGATAAAACGCGCCGTCCTCCAAGCGGCCGAAGTCCGTCGCGGTCGCGACGTTGGGGTGCTCGATGCGCGCGGCCGCGACCGCTTCGCGCTCGAAGCGCGCCACGATTTCGGGCATCACCGTCATTTCTCGGTGAAGCACCTTCAGCGCCATGACCTTGCGCATGTGCACGTGCTCGGCGCGGTAGACCGCGCCCATGCCGCCCGTGCCCAAGAGACGATCGATGCGGTACCGCCCTGCCAGGACCTGCCCCACCAGCGGATCGACCTCCGCTGCGCTCTCCGCCACTGCGGGCCCTACGGAGGACGCGAGCTCCGCGCCCTCCGTCGACCGCTCGGAAGCAGGCGCAGGATTCAGGAAGGCGGTCGCTCCGTCGAAGGGGTCGGCCGGATCGCTCACTGCCCGAATGGTTAGCGCGCGGTAGCGGCCGGCGTCGAGCCCAGAAACCGGAAAAGGAAGGTCTGCGAAAGAATGGAGGTTTCCTGCGACCGGCTCGCACTCCGGTTTGCTCTCCGGTTTGCGCTGGGGCTCACGCGGCGCTCGCATCCTCTCGCACGCCCGACGCCAATGGTCGCTCGTGTAGGCTCAGCGGCCCCCCAGGAGCTTCGTCCCGCCGGAAGGCCCCTGCTCGACACCGCGGTGGAGAACGATTTTCTGCCCTGCGGCGTGTCCGGCCTCGTAGGCGCCCGCGTCCGCGCTGGATCGAACGTGCGTCGTCCGCGTGTACGGATGCCGCGCTCGGTAATAGTGCGTCAGATCCGCGTCCCCGACCCAAACGAGGCCTTCTTTTTTCGCCAGGGCGGCCTCTTTCTCCAGCTTGTCGCGAAATCCGCACATGACGCCGTAGAGAAAGCTCTGACGATCTGCGTCTCGCGCGATGCCTTGGCGGAGCTTGTGCTCCCTCCACAAGCGCTCGGCCGTTCGACTCAAGAAGTCGAACACATAGCCTGCGATCTCGAGGTTCTCGACGCTGCCGCACACCTCGAGCACGTTGCCGCGTTTGCCTTCACGTGCGCGCCACACGGGCACCCAAATCACCTCGACGAAGAAGTACTCGCCCAAGATGATGGCCAAGACGCGCTCCGCCTGGGAGCGACGCCCCGTAGGAACGCCCAAATGACGAAAGCTGTAGCGCCCCGCGTCGGCGCCCGTGGCGCGCTCCACGTTGTACTTCAGCATCAGGCGCCGAGCCGCCGCCATGGCTGCTTCGGCTTCGTGCAAGTTGGGGCTCCCCGCCAGCGCCAGGAGCTTCGCGATGCGCTCGAGCACGCGCGGATCTCCCGCCGTCGTCTGCTCGCCGTCGGGCAAACCTCGCGCCGATGAGTCGATGCCGCGCTCGGCGCACACCTCACGAAAGACTTCGCCGTGCGGACGCCCATCGGGATTGCCGAGCACCTCGTCGACGAATTGGTGCGCCATTTCGTGCTTGAGCACCTCGAGCAGGACGCCCCACGAGTGGGCCGTGAGCAAACGGCGATCGAGCTCGAGCGTGCGAGAGCCCGGTACCCAGCGCCCGAAGTAGCTGGCAGCAGACGTCAACGCGAAGGCCGGCGGGCGCAGCTTGAAACCGAAGAGGTTGCCGTTGAACGTCGTGAAGGCTTCGCGGATTTGGCGCAGCGCGGCGCGCTCCAGCTCCGCGCTGAGCCGCTCGGCCTCGTCACAGCTCCCCTCGCTGGACCCCTCCGCGCCGAGCGCTTCGCCCGGCTTTCGCGACGCAGCGCTCGGCCCCTCCGTCCCCGCGGAAGGAGAGCGACGCGAGCGCTCGAAATCGAAGCCCGTCTGACGTGTGGACACGAGAAGGGGGCTAGATCCCAACGTCTGGTGGGTCAAGAACGGGGGGAGAACCCGCCGAGCGAACGGTGCAAGTCGACGGGGCAAACGGCGCAAGTCGACGCGCTACCTCCCCAGCGAGTACGCTTGGGGTGATGGGTTTGCGTTGCTCTCTCGGCCTGCTCTTCGCGCTGCTCACCACATTCCCCCGAGCGGCGACGGCCGCAGAACCCACGGTCCCGCCCCTCGACGGCGCCCCCTCGACGGAAGCTCACCCGCCGGACGCCACGGCCTCCCCCGCAACGGACGACGCCACGGAAACGACGCAGCCGAGCTCACCCGAGGCACCCGTCCATGAGCCGGGAGGGCAACCTCCGACGGATACCCCCGCCGCCACCGCGCCCGCACCTGATCCGTCCAAGCCACCGCCCGTCAGTGAGCCAGAAAGCGCTCTGCCCGAGGCAGACGTCACCGCAAGCACGGAGCTCGACGGCTACGAAGACGAGCTCGCCCCCTTGCCGCGCTCGGGACCGCCCGAAGCTCGACGCCCGTGGGAGCTCCTGCTCGGGCTCGGGATTGGCAACGCTTTCTGTGAGCACGAGCAAGCCGACAGCGAGTGTCCGGCCGCGGGGGCTTCCGCGCTCTTCGTCGGTGGCGGCTACCGCTTTCACCCTCACTTCTCCTTCGGGCTCGAAGCCGCGACGTGGAGCTACGCCGTGCAGGAGGGCTGGCGCGGACAGCTGGACGAAGCTGCGACCGACGCCAAGCTGAGCTCCTCGTATCTGGCCCTCTACGGGCGTTGGTATTGGTTCGATCGAGGCCAAGTGGACCCGTACCTCCACGCGGGCATCGGCCTCGGCGCCATGAGCGCAAAAGGCAGCGCCGCATTCGACGAATACGAGGTCGTTTCGAGCGGCTGGGTGATCCCCGTGGGCATCGGAGTGGACTTCCAAATCGGTCGCGTGTTTCGGCTCGGCCCCCAAGCGCTCGTCTACTGGCACCACGCCACGAAAATCTGCGAAACCTCGAACGACACCGAGCGGTGTCACGATCCGGGAACCAACCGCGACGGACGCCGCGAGGGGGACGCGCTGCCCTGGCGCATCGCCATCACCGGCACGTTCACCTTGGGCACACGCTGAGGAGCCATTCGCGATGCACAGCAAGGAAGACGCACTCCGCTACCACAGCGACGGACGCCCCGGAAAAATCGAGGTCGTCTCGACGAAGCCGGTCGCCACACAGCTGGATTTGTCTCTCGCCTACTCGCCTGGCGTGGCAGCCCCGTGCCTCGAAATCCGCGAGGATCCGAACCTCGTGGATCGCTACACCGCGCGGCGAAACCTCGTCGCCGTGGTCACCAACGGCACGGCGGTGCTGGGGCTCGGAGACATCGGACCGCGCGCTGCGAAGCCCGTGATGGAAGGCAAAGGCGTGCTCTTCAAGCGCTTCGCCGACATCGACGTGTTCGACCTCGAGGTGGACCAAAAAGATCCCGAGCTCTTCATCCAAGTCGTCCGTTCGCTGGAGCCGACCTTTGGCGGCATCAACCTGGAGGACATCAAGGCGCCCGACTGTTTCGTCATCGAGCGCGCGCTGCGCGCGCAAATGCAAATCCCCGTCTTCCACGACGACCAGCACGGCACCGCCATCATTTCAGCCGCAGCGCTGAAGAACGCCTGCCTCCTCCAGGGCAAGTCACTCTCCACCGTCCGCGTCACGTGCGTCGGCGCCGGCGCGGCGGCGACGTCCTGCATGCAGATGTGGGTGCGCATGGGGGTTTTGCGCGAACACATCACGATGGTGGACGAGCACGGGGTGCTCCACGAAGGCCGTCCGCTGGATGAGTTTCGCGCCGAGTTCGCGCGGCCCGCCTCCGACCCACGACGCACCCTGGAGGAAGCCATCCGCGACGCGGACGTGCTCATTGGCCTGAGCGTGGGCGGCATCGTGACTCCCGAAATGCTGAAAACCCTGGCGCCCAAGCCGGTCGTCTTTGCGCTGGCCAACCCGGACCCGGAAATCACCTACGAAGATGCCATCGCGGCGCGCCCGGACGCCATCGTCGCGACGGGGCGCAGCGACTTTCCGAACCAAGTGAACAACGTCTTGGGCTTCCCCTACATTTTCCGGGGCGCGCTCGACGTACGAGCGCGAGCGATCAACGAGGAAATGAAGGTCGCCGCCGCGACCGCCATCGCCGCGCTGGCGCGCGAGGAGGTGCCAGAGGACGTGCTGCGTGCCTACGGCCGCGCGCGCATGAAGTTCGGCCGCGAGTACATCATTCCCAAGCCGTTCGACAGCCGCGTCTTGCACTGGGTGGCGCCGGCCGTGGCCGAGGCTGCCATCACCTCCGGCGCCGCGCGAGAAACCATCGACATCGGCGCCTACAGAAACCGCCTCTACCAACAAATTGCGCCGGCGCGGCGCGTGCTGTGGAACATCACGGAAGCCTGCAAAAACGATCCGCGGCGCGTCGTCTACCCCGAAGGCGACAACGAAAACATCATCCGCGCGGCCCGGCGCGTCGTCGACGCGTCCATCGCGTGGCCCATCCTGCTCGGCTCGATCGAGCGCATTTCGAGCCGCGCGCGCAACGCTGGCATATCGCTCGAAGGCATCCGCATCGTGGAGCCCCGCCGCAGTAGTGACCTCGACCGCTACGCCGAAGCCTACTTCAAGAAGCGCTGCCGCAAGGGCATCATTTACGACGAGGCGCGCCGCGAGCTGCAACGCTTTCGCACCAGCTTCGGCATGATGATGGTCGCCCAAGGGGACGCCGACGGCATCGTCGCGGGGGCGCAACAAGACTACCCCACGACCATTCGCCCGGCGCTTCGCATCGTCGGCACCCGGCCCGACGTGAAGCGCGCGTGCGGCATGTACATGGTGGTCACCAAGACGAACGTGACCTTCCTGGCCGACACCACCATCAACATCACGCCCGACGCCGACACCTTGGCGGAGGTCGCAGTGCTCGCCGCCGAGCGGGTGCGTCACCTCGGCATCGAGCCGCGCGTGGCGATGCTCAGCTTTTCCAACTTCGGAGACGCGCCGCACCCCGAGTCGCGAAAAGTCGCAAGAGCTACGGCTCTCGTGAAACAGCGTTGCCCGGAGCTGATGATTGACGGAGAAATGCAGGCCAACGTGGCGCTCGATCCGCATGACAGGGCTCGCTACCCGTTCAGCGAGCTCAAGGGCTCCGCCAACGTGCTCGTGTTTCCCAACTTGGACGCGGGCAACGCGGCCTACAAGCTCTTGGCCGTCGCCGGCGGCGCGGACGTCGTGGGCCCCATGCTGCTCGGCATGGAGCGCCCCGTGAACGTGCTGCAGCAGGGCGCCTCGGTCGACGCCATCGTACACATGACGGCTATTACCGTGGCGCAAGCGCAGAGCGGTCCGCCGCCGCACGTCGCTGCAGAATAGCCGCGCCGGACGGCATCCAAGCTCGGCGTCGACGGCGGACGCGTCACGGCTGCGCTGCCTGGCATTGCAAACGCACCCCCGACGAGTTACGCGCTCGCCTCGCTCATCGATTGCTCGCGCTCGAGGGCGAGCTTCCCCCTATTGTGGCACCTTCACCCAGAGCCCTCGAAAGCGCTTCAGGTGCGGGTCCTTCAACTTCTTGCAACGCTTGCCCTCGATCACACGCGCGCCGTCGTCACTCAGCACGAGCACCTCGTCCCGCGTGTCGTGCGCGTAGAGCGCCTCCGCGCCGAGCCCCGTCAAATCGACGTCGATGGGACGCAGCGCTCCCTCCATCTCTTGAAAGAGACGAAAGGGCCCGCCTTCACCCGTTGGCCCCGCCAGCACGAGCAGGCGCCCCCGCCAACGGCTGAGCGCGCGGATCCCGAGGCCCCCGAGATCGAGCAGCTTCGCCTCCGTGAGGACGGCGCGTTTGCCCTCGAGCACCGCGTGCGGGTTCGAAATGCCGACGATCAGCGCACGCCCCTCGGGGACCGGGCTCCGAAATCCGACGAGCAGTCCCCCCTCGGCACTCACCGTGAGACCCTCGAGGTTGAGCCCACCGGGCTCCTTGGGCGCGCGCTGGGCGGCTTCGGCGAGACCAAAACGCGCCAAGCGAGGATCGCTCACCAAGTCGTCCAAGAGCGAGCGGTACGGCTGCCCGACGAGCTGAAGACGCCCCGCCTCGGGTGGAACGCGCGCAGCGAACAAGAGCAAGCGCTCCGGATCACGAATGCCCTTGGAGGTGAGCCCGTGGGACGAGAGGAAAAACGCAAGATCGCCGAGCAGCGTGGAGGCTTCCAGATCGGACTCGGTGTCCCCTTCGCCGCCGAGGTTCCAATTCGGCATGAGCTCGAGCGTCGCTCTTCCTCCGCGATCCACGTCGTAGATGCGGAGCACGTCGTTTTCGTCGTCTGCCACCAAGACACGGTGAGCATCGAGCTCGATGGCGCCCGACGCGTCGCACGACCCTTCGAAGGTCAAGAGCCGTGACCCCGGAGAGGAAACGGATCGAGGCGAGGCCGGCGGCGCGCTCCCCGTCGCCTCCGCGCTCGCGTTGGGGCGCGCATGGTTCGCCGGGCAGCCCGTCGCTCCCCAGAGGAGCAAGAGCGGCACAGCTCGCGAAATCCAAGAGCGCCTCGACGAGTTCGTCATGAGCGCACGATCGCGGTCTCTCCCCCACATCGTCAATCGACTTCACTTCCGAGATCAGAACGAAAGGGAGAAGGTGATTTCGGGGTACCACTGGTCGCAAGACTCACGAAACTCCCGCTCGTCGCAGTCGAAACGCCGCTCGTACATGGCGCCGCCGCCCAAGTAGCCGTTCGACCCGACCCGCAACAAGAGCCCGGCCCGCGCGCCGTAGGTGTCGAAGTCGTTCAACGACTCCACGAAGTAGTGTCGGTAGAACGTACCCACGTACGGGTTCACCTTCGGCACCATGTGAAACACGTAACGAACGCCGGGCGTCACGGTCGCCACGAAGGGATCTCCGAACAACCACGCCTGCGCGTCGGCTTCGAGCTCCAAGCCATCGAAAAAGAAGTACCCGACACCAGCCCCGAGGATCAGGTAGCTCGAGTTGAAGCTCTCCCCGCCGCCCAGAACGATGGACACCCGCGTCGACCCTCGATCGAAGGGTCCTCGTGGCTTTGGCGGCTCGTCGTCCTCGGACGCCGCGTGGGCGGGATGAATTCTCGAAGTCCGAGCGCCCACCTCCGAGGGTTGCTCGGCTTCGTAGGCTGCGGGCGGCTCCGACGATGGTTCGTCGAATGGCTCGGCCGGGCGCGCCTCGCCCGCGGGGGTCGAGACGTCGACTCCGCCGGGCGCTTCTGCGGCCCCGGTGTTCGGCGGATCGGTGTTTGGCGGATCAGTTGCGCCCGCCTGGGCCGCAGCGACGCTCACCAAGAGCGCGACCGCCGCGCTCCCCAGGCCGCACCGCACGCGCCGCCGGCGCATGGCTTCGTTGACCATGTTGTCCCCCTCCTGGTCCGCCGCCGAGAGCCCGCTCTTCGCGAACACGGCCGAACCCCAGCTTGGCATGGCCGGCACGCCCCGCCAGTGAGATTGCGCTCGGCCATCCGGGATGGGGGCGCTGGTTTCTCGGATCCGAGACACGCTGGCCAGGACTGGCCCTTGTCGATTGCCGGGGTGGTGGCATGCTCCCGGCGCCATGAGCCACGATGATTTTGCTTCGATGTTCGAGTCCTCCGGCGGCGGTGACAACCGCGCCAAAAAGCGCCTCGTGGCGGGTGAGATCGTCGAAGCCAAGGTGATCGAAATCAGCGGTGGCTCGGTGTTCCTCGACGTGGGCGCCGGTGCGGACGGTCAGATGGAGCTCTCCGAGTTCGACGACCGTCCCGTGAAAATCGGAGATCGCATCCGCGTCACGGTCGTGAATCCGCGCTCGGATGGCCCGCAGCTCTCGCTCTCGCTCGGCCGCGGCGGCGGCGCGCTCGACAGCAACCTCCTGAAGCTGGCGCATGAATCCGGCACGCCCGTGAGCGGCGTCGTCACGCAAGCCGTCAAGGGCGGCCTGTCGGTGGAAGTCGGCGGTGTGCGAGCGTTCTGCCCGGCCTCGCAGGTCGAGCGAGGCTTCGTGGAAAACGTGGACGCGTACGTCGGGCAAACCTTCGACTTCAAGGTGCTCGAAATCAAGGAAGGCGGGCGCAACGTCATCGTGTCGCGCCGCGCGCTGCTCGAAGATCAGCGGCGTCAAGCAGAGCTTTCGCTGCTCGGCAGCATCGAGGTTGGAACCCTCGTCGAAGGCACCGTGAAGAGCATCGTTCGCAGCGGAGCGGTGATCGATTTGGGGGGCGCGGAAGGCTTCGTTCACGTCTCGGAGCTCTCGCGCCAGCGCGTCGACAAGGTCGAGGACGTGCTCTCCGTCGGTGAAAAGGTCACCACGCAGGTGCTCGCGCTCGAGCAAGGAGAGCGCGGCGTTTCGATCCGACTTTCGCTGAAGGCGCTCTCGGCGGCGCCCGAGTCGCAAGGCTCGCCGGCCGCCGACAAAGAAGAAGTCCTCGAAGGCGAAGTCTCGCGTCACGTACCCAACGGCGTCATCGTGAAGACGGCCAAGGGCGAGGGCCTGGTACCCCTGCGCGAGTTGGACCTGCCGCCCGGCGCGGACCATCGCCGCGCGTACCCGGTCGGGCGCAAGCTCGAGGTCGTGTTGGTCGCGCGGGATCCCCAGAGCGGCAAGCTCCGCTTCAGCGTGGGTCAGGTGGCAAACGTCGTGGAGCGCAAGAACTACAAAGAGTTCTCGTCACACGGCGCCAAGGGCGCCTCGCTCGGCAGCCTGGGAGACCTGCTCGCCAAAAAGCTCGGTGGCGCCGCGGACAAGAAGAGCGCTACCAAGCGCAAGTGACGGAAAGAGGTGTACGGCGCGCTGGGCTCACCGCTGCGCCCTGCACACGCCATCGATTCCGCACCCTCCGGCTTGGGGCACAAGGCACAGCGCCGCGGGGCACAGCACGGTGTGCCCGCACGCAGACGACCACGCGTCGTAGGCCACCTTCGCTGCTTCGACGAGCTCGGGGTTTCTCTCGTTGACGACGCGAGGGCAGCCGCACTCATCTTGGACGATCGCCGAGGCGTCGCACGAGAGGCTGCTCATGGCCGGATTGCAAGCGGTGGCCGCTTCGAGCGCGGCTCGCCTCGTTGCGTCGAGCGTGGCGCAGTCTCCGCAAGTTTCCGGGTCCCAGTCCGTGTGGAGGACGCAGGCTCCCGCCTCGCAACGTGCGCTGGCACAGAGGGGCTCTGGCGCACAATCCACCTCTGGACAGGGCTGCGGCTCGGGGCCACAGCCCATGGGACGAATGCCACGCCAAGGGTAAAGACACGGCTCGCTCGCGAGCTCTGCGCGCGACACGGCGATCGGACGGTTACAGCCGCACGCTTCTGCCGCATCCACCGCTATTACGCAGTCGTCGTGGACGTTGCACTCCGCCGCGCCGCCGGTCCCCGGCTGCCCCCCGGAAGCAGGCGAACCGCCTACGGCGAGCACTCCGCCGACACCGACGCCGCCGCCCGCAGACGCGCCGCCGCTGCTGACGACTCCGCCCGTGCTCGTCCCACCGCCGCTGCTGACGCCGCCCCCCGTGTTCGCTCCGCCGCTCGTTCCTCCGCTGCCGTCGCTCTCCGAAGTGATTGCGCTCCCTCCACATCCGAAGAGAGAAAGAATCAAAGTCAGCGAAACGAGAGGCGGGGCGGAGGTGAAACGAAGCGCAGTCATGGCCCCCGCAGCTTAGCGGAGAGGCAGGCCGACCGCGCCACCCCACCGTAAGCCCTGAAATCCACGGGCGACTTCGAGAGCTCGACAACGCCCCCCCGCCGTGGCGCGCGGCGGGAGGCGCGTTCGAACGAAGGATCAGCCCGTTTGGCACACGCCGTCGCGACAGGTCAGCCCGTCGCAGCAACCCGGCAGCCCCTCGCCACAGGTGAAAGCGAAGGGAAGGCACTCTCGCGCCTCGCACTCGCCCCACGGCGCGCACACCAAGCCAGCGCTGCCGCCGCCTTCTCACGGCGCGCGTGTCCCTGTAACCTGCGCCCTTGCGCTCACGCCAGAGAATGCATGATGCATCGCACGCGCCTCCTGTGGACCTTCTCCATCGTCCTGGTTGCAGCCGCGCAAGCGCTCGGTTGCGCCTCTTCGGCGAGCGCCGAGGCGTCGCACTCGGGAGCCGCGTATCCGCGCGGCGAGGCCATTCGAAACGACGCTGACTCCCCCCAACCGGGAGGTGCGGCCGCTGCTCCTTCGCCCCCCGCCGCCGAGGAGGGCTACGGATACTCGTTCGACGGCACCACGTCCCACCCGGAGCTCCCCGAGGCTCCGAACGGCGGAGCATCGGAAGCTCCTTCACCCACCGAGCCGTCCGGAGAACACGCCAAACAGCGCGCGCCGCTGCTCATTTACGACGCGAACCTGACGCTGGCCGTGTTCGAAACCGCGCGCGTCATCGACACCATCGAGAAGCTCGCCACGGAGAGCGGCGGCTACTTGGTGCAGCGCGGTGACCGACACATCTCCGTCCGCGTGCCGTCGAAGGCGTTCCAGCCAGCTCTTTCTCGCATCGGAACGCTCGGGGACGAGCTGCACCGCGAGGTGAACGTGCACGACGTCACCGAAGAGTACTCGGACCTGGAAATTCGCCTCCAAAACGCGCGCGCCGTGCGTGTTCGTTTGGAGGAGCTCTTGCGCCGCGCCGACAAGGTCGAAGACGCGCTCGCCGTGCAAAGGGAGCTCGAGCGCGTCACGGAAAACATCGAGCGCATGCTCGGTCGGCTGCGGCTGCTCCGAGAGCTCGTCGCCTTTTCCACCATTTCCGTCCAGTTCGAGGCACGTCCCAGCGACGTCGTGGAGAGCCGCGTTTCGCTCCCCTTCCCGTGGCTTCGTGAGCTCGGCCTCCCGGGCCTGCTCGACCTCTGATTTGGATGAACGAGGGCTTCCACCCATGAACACGACGTTTTCGTCCAGACTACGCAACGCCGCCGGCCCAGCCCTGCTCTTTCTTTCGTGTGCCTTCGCCCTCGCGTGCGGGCACTCCTTCGAGGCGAAAACCCCGCCGGGCTTCGTCGAGCTGGACGAAGAGGACACCTCTCACGCCTACCGAGCCACCACGGCCGACGGCTTGGTCGTCGCGGTCCGCGAAATCGCTCACGATCCGAAGGGGGAGCTCGGCTTCTGGACGCGCGCCATCGAAAACGAGCTGCGCCAGCGCGGGGGTTACGCGCTCCTGGCCACCCTGGACGTGAAGACGCGCTCCGGGCTCGTCGGCAAAGAGCTGCGCTTCGGGCATGACGAAGGCACCAAGCCGCACGAGTACCGCGTCACGGTCTTCGTTACCGACGACAAGCTCTACCTGCTGGAGGTCGGCGGCACGAAGGCTTTGGTCGAGAGCCACGCCCGGGACCTCGACGAGTACGTGGCGTCCTTCCGCGTGAAGTGAGCTTCCGACGAACAGGTCCAAATTCTTCCAAAGGAGGAATTTTCTGACACGCTGAGGCAAAATTTCCCATCTGAGCAAGCTCCGGGCGGACTGTTAGCTCTGCTCATCATGGCTGCTCGCTTCGTCTGCTCTTCTGCCCTCACCATCGGCGCAAAAATCACCTTTGCTGGCGCGCTCTTGGGCGGTCTGCTGGCCGCCTGCGGCCCGGCGGAAGAGGCGGACGGCGATAACGGCTCGGGCGCCAACACCGGAGGCGCTGTGTCCGGAGGCAGCCCGAGTACGGGCGGGGAAGTCGGCAGCGGCGGGTTGCCGAGCGCGGGTGGAACGTCGTCGGGCGGTGGAACCGGCGGCGACGGGTCGCCCGCCGGAGGCAGCGGCGGCTTGGACGGCGGGAGCGGCGGAGAAGCTAGTGGAGGCACCGGCGGCGACGTCGTCGGTAGCGGCGGGGCCACCGGAGGCACGGGCGGCGACGCGGGCAGCGGCGGCGCCACGGGAGGCAGTGGCGGCGGAAGCAACGAAGTCTGTCCGCTCCCGTCGTCGTTCTCTTGGACGTCCTCGGGCTCACTCGCCGAACCCAAGTCGCCCGCCGGGCAAAACTTCGTGTCCTTGAAGGACTTCACGATCGCGCGCGCCGGCGACACCTACGCCGTTTACGCGACCGCCTTCAACCGCACGAGCGAGAACTGGACCGGCGTGTTCATCGGGTTCTCCGACTGGTCGGAGTTCGGCTCGGCTCCCCAGACGTGGCTCGGCAGTCGCGCCACCGTGGCACCGCAAATCATGTACTTCAGCCCCAAGAACATCTGGGTTCTGACGTATCAGTGGGGCTTCCAGTACGCGACGTCGACCGATCCCACCGATCCCACGAGCTGGTCTCAGGGCAAGTCACTGCTCACGGGCAATCCCACCCAAGGTCACGGCGGCACGGGCCCCATCGACCAAACCGTCATCTGCGACGACACGACCTGCTACATGTTCTTCGCGGGCGACAACGGCCGCATCTACCGCGGCTCCATGCCCATCGGAAACTTCCCCGCCGCGTTCACCAACACCACACAAATCATGCAGGACACCACGGCGAACCTGTTCGAAGGTGTCGAGGTGTACTCCGTCAAGGGCTCCGACCAGTACCTCATGATCGTGGAGGCGATGGGCTCCGGCGGTCGCTACTTCCGCGCTTTCACGTCCACGGACCTCGGCGGCACCTTCACGCCCATGCCGCAAGCGTCGACGGAAAACACGCCGTTCGCCGGAAAGAGGAACGTCACGTTCAACGGCAACGCCTGGACGAACGACATCAGCCACGGCGACATCGTTCGTGACGATCCGTCGGAGAAGAAGGTGATCGATCCGTGCGACCTCAAGTTCCTCTACCAAGGTCGTAACCCTGCCGTCGGCGGTGAGTACGGGCACTTGCCCTACCGTCCGGGTCTGCTCACCTTGGTCAAGTGAGCCAGGGGGCCGGAGGCGCCATCTCGGGGGGAGGTGGCGGCGCCGGCCCGCGCAGCGCGGTGCTCCCGCACTGGGTCATCGTACGCGCCGTGAAGAGGGCGAAGGCATCCGCCTTCGCCCTCTTCACGTAAGACGAAACTCACCGCGCGCCACGATCTGCACGCCTCCGCCCACGAAAACCGCGTCCACGCGGTCGTCCTGGCCTTCGACCCGCGCGAAGAGCTCCGACGGCCGACCGAGCTCCACGCCTTGCTCGATGCGCAGCGTCGCACCGAGCGCGAGCCTCTTCTGCCGCACCAAGTGAACGGCCAGGGGCCCCGCCGCCGAGCCCGTCGCTGGGTCTTCGAAGATGCCCGCCCCGGGCACGAAGACCCGCGTTTTCACGCCCTCTGCGTCATGCGTGAACACGCTCACGGTGCCCGAAGTGAGCGCAGCCACGCGGCGGTAGTCCGGCGTCACCTGCGCCACCTCCTGCCGCGAGCCGACGCAAACGAACACGTGCGACGGGCCGTTCGAAAAGCGCGCCGTCTCGAGCGCCACGCGACCGACCCCCAGCGCACCCAGGAGCTCGGCCTCGAAATCACACGGCAGCTCCTCGGGGAAAGGCTGAGTCATCCAACCGAACGTGGCCCGCGCCCCTTCTCGCTCGATGCTCACTGGTACCACACCGACGCCGAGCTCCAGGCGCACCTCACGTGACTCGATGGAACCGGCGATGACGAGCGCCGTGCCGAGCGTCGGGTGCCCCGCAAAGGGGAGCTCTTCGCGCGGCGTGAAAATGCGGACACGAGCGTGACCTCCGCTCTCTGCCGGAAGGACGAACGTCGTCTCCGAAAACCCCATCTCCGAGGCCAAGCGCTGCATCAACGCGTCCGACATACCTCGCGCGTCCGTGAACACGGCGAGCTGGTTGCCCTCGAGAGCTCGGCTCGTGAATACGTCGCAAATGACGTAGCGAAAGGTCCTCATGGCGTTCACCTAGCATGGGTCCGCGCCGCACGGACGCGCGGGCTCGAACGCGCGGGCTCGAACGCGATTCGCCCTGAATACTCGGCGCCACGAGAAACGGAGCAAAGCCCACTTCCTACGCGCCGCGTGCTGTGATTGCGTAGACGCCTGGCCGCCCACGAGGGCGCTCCACGCGAAGTACGGATGATGACACGAGCTCCAGCCGGTCCCCTGTCTGTCGTCGAACCCTGGGATCTCGTCTCCGAGGGCTACGCCGCAGAAGTGGGGTGGATCATGCGCCCCATTTCACTCGAGGCGCTACGCCGCGTCGCGGAGGCGGAGCCGCGCGCGCTTTCGAAGGACGCAGCCGTGCTCGACGTGGCCGCCGGTCCCGGCACGTTGACGATCGAGGCGAGCCACCGCGTTCGTGAGGTCCACGCCATCGATTTTTCGGAGGCCATGCTCTCCGAGCTGTCTCGCGAGGTTCAGCGCTTGGGCATTCGAAACGTTCACGCCGTGCAAGGCGATGGAATGGCCCTCCCTTATCCCGACGAGCGCTTCGATGCTGCGTTCTCGATGTTCGGGCTGATGTTCTTCCCGGATCGGGCCCGCGGCTTCAGCGAGCTCTTCCGCGTGTTGCGACGCGGCGGTCTCGCGCTGGCGTCGAGCTGGGCCCCGCTCGATCAATCACCGCTCATGGACCTCATGTTCGGCGCGCTGCGCGCAGCAGAGCCCGCGATGCCGCCACCTGCACGCAACTTGCTCAGCCTGGAAAATCCAGATCTCTTCGAGGAGGAGCTCCGCGCGGCGGGCTTCGCCGACGTGTCGGTGACGCCCCACGAGCACTTCGTCACGGTCGACAGCGCCGACGTGTTCTGGTCGTCCATGACCCGCAGCGCGGCGCCGTGCCTGCTTCTGCGCAAAAAGTGGGGTGAAACGGAGTGGGCAGAGCGCAGCGAGCGCTCCCTCGCGTTCCTACGAGAGCGCTTCTCGGGCGGCCCGCTCCGTCTTTCGACGGTCGCGTTCCTCGGCTTCGGCCGCAAGCAGTGAGGGCTTGCGCCTCACTCGGCCGCAGCCGTCGAGGCGTGCTCTCCCTCGATCAGCCAGCCGCGCAGCTCCTTGGGCATCACCACGCGGCGCTGCACCAAGTCCCGTACGGTGTCGCGCAGGGTTTCACCAGGGTCGCGCGAGACGAAACCCAGCTCGCGCTCGGCCTTCTCGCTCGTGCAGTACCAGTAGCACTGGGCCATGGCGACGCTGGCTTCATCCACGGACGGCTTGCCGCCGATGGCGACGATCGCCTTTTCGTAGAGGTGATGCGCGCCGAGCGCCAAGGCGCGGTTCTTCGGCAGCCGCATGAACGGCGCCGGGATCCCCGTCATGCGTGAGAGCCGCTGGAAGAACGCCGCAACCGTCAGGTTGGCTCCGTTCAGGAGATAGCGCTCGCCCGAGCGGCCCTTCTCGAAGGCGAGCCGCATTCCTTCGGCCGCGTCGCGCGCGTCCACGAACGCGAGGCCTCCCGCGGGCACGGCGGGCACCGCCCGCTCCAAAAAGAGGCGGACGTCCTTCGTGGACGATTCGCGCAGATCTCCGGGCCCCAAGAGGAGCGACGGGTTCACCACGACGACCTCGAAGTCCTCCGTACGCGCCTCGAGAGCGGCGCGTTCTCCGTAGAGCTTGGTGCGGTAGTACGGCCACGCCGCGATGAGATCGAGCGGAGCTTCGTCGGACTCGTCGTAGATGCGTTCGGCGTCGCGACCGACGGCGATCGTACCGCTGGTGCTGGCGTACACCACGCGCCGGACACCGGCGCGCCGAAGCCCGGCGAGCGCCTGGACGGTGCCGGTCACGTGCAAGCGGTGCAGCTCCTCGGCAGCGTCCGCGGAGCGCGAGACCTTGCCCGTGACCACGAAGGCGCCGTCACACCCCCGCGCGCTCTCTCGAACGGCTACCTCATCGAGCACGTCCAAGGCAGCCACGGGCTGTCCGTCCACGAAGCCGCCCGAGCGCGAGACTGGGACGACATCGTGACCCTGCGCGCGGAGCGCGCGAACCAAATGGGAGCCGAGAAAACCCGTAGCCCCCGCAACCCAAAGCTTCATGCCGATTCCTCTCGTGCGCCGCTCGACCCACCCCGCCGCACGCGCGTGCCGCTCAGAGCCTCGTCGCCGTGGCCGTTCTTCGTCACGATTCCGCTGGCCGCGCCGCTTCCTCCCGCCCACTGCGCGGTCGGCGTTTGGAGCTGAAAGGCCTTCTGGAAGGTGATGAGGTGAGCAATGTTGTTGCTCTTGACCAGACCGCTCATGAACTCTTGCGGTGAAGGCGTGTACGCCTCACGCACGATGCGCTCGAAGATGTCGCGCGACGTCTTCAGCACGCAGTCCGCCTGATCCACGGTCTTGCCCTTGGAGACTTCGCACACTTCTCGAGTGACGCGCAGCGTCCAACGGTCCTCGCCCAGGGCGAAGTAGAAGCTGAGCGGCGTTTGCACCGCCGTCTTGTCGAAGCGTTCGCTGAGCTCGGCGAAGACGCCCTCGATGGTGTCCGGCGGAGGCAGCGTATGGCTACGGCGCAGCTCGGCGGCGTCCACCTCGTCCAAGTCGAACACCCTGCCGCGCGACAGCGCGGTCACCGCTCGATGCGCCAGCGTGGCCACGGCGCGCGCCGCCTCGGAGGGCGTCATTTTTTCCGTCAACTCGCGCAAGCGCGCGGCGTTGAGGGGCGCGCCGATGCGCGCCGTGAGGTTGCGCGTGCGCGGCACGGTGGCGCCCTTGGGTAGCGCCAAGTGCGTTCCGCCCAACCAAATCGGCAAAACGTCCACGTTGTGGTGGAGCGCCAAATGCCCGACCGCCGCCTTGAACGGCAAGAGCGAGCCGTCCGTGCTGCGCGTGCCCTCGGGGAAAATGAGGACCGTCTTGCCTTGGTCCAACAGCTCGCCGGCTTGGCGCAGCGCCTGCCGCAACGAGCCGTTCCGCGACATCGGCACGAGGTTCGTCAGCTGCTCGAAGTACGCCTTGCGCCAGCGGTTGCCCTCGAAGAAGTAATCCTGCGCCGCCAGCGCGGACAGGTTCTCGCCGTAGCTGCCCAGGGCGTACTTCACGAGCCCCATGTCGAGGTGGCTGGCGTGATTGGCGACCACGAGCGTGTTGGCGTTGTGAGGGATGAAGGCGCGGCCGGACACCTTCGTCTTCATCACCCGGTCGTAGAAGCCCGATTGAGCACGCCCCATCCACGCCATGGCGGCTTCGCGGAGCGGCTCCGGGAGCTCGATGGGCGCTTCCTCCTCCGCTTCGATGACGCGCGTCGCCGAGAGCGAGCGAGCCGCGGGACGCTCGCGGAGCGCGTCCACCAGCTCCGCGACGGTAGCGGCGCGGGTCATGCGCTCGGCGTCGAGCGAGCCGAACTTGCCCTCCAGAGCCACCAAGAGCTCGAGACCCATGAGCGAGTCGAAGCCGAGATCTCCGCGCAAGCTCATGGCGAGCCCGACTTCACTCGGCTTACGGCGCGAAATCACCGCGACCGCTGCGCGCACGGCGCCCTCGAGCTCGTCGCCGCTCTCCATCACGGAGCTCTGCGCGGCGCTCTCGAGGCGCTCGACCAGAGCGCGGAGCTCACCGCGCTTCACCTTGCGCGTGCTGGTGCGCGGCAGCGCCGCGTCCACGAGCTTGATCACCGAGGGACGTTGAACCGTCGGAAGCTCGGCGATGGCAGCTTCCAGGCTGGCCTGTGCGCGCGCCTGCCGCGTCGCGCGCGGCGTCTCCGCGTCCGGCTCCACCACCGCCACGCAAGCGACGCGCTCGCCCCCGCGCCCGTCCGGTACACCGAGTACCGACAGCTCCGCGATGTGTTCGATTTTGCCGAGGCGTGCTTCGACGTCGTCGGGGTACACGTTCTCGCCGTTGGACGCGACGATGACGTCCTTGGCGCGACCGACGAGCACCAAACGGCCGCGGCCGTCGAGCTTGCCGAGGTCTCCCGTGTGCAACCAACCGTCGGCGTCGATGGCGGCCGTCGTCGCCTCTTCGTTGCCCTCGTAGCCCAGCATGACGTTCGGGCCGCGCGCCAACACCTCACCGACGCCTTCGCCGTTCGGTTTGTCGATGCGTAGCTCCACGCCCGGAATGGGCTTGCCGACGTTGCCGGCGCGCGCGCCCGGGCCGCCCGGGGCGACGGTGAGCACCGGAGCCGCCTCGGTGAGGCCGTAGCCCTCGGCGAGGTGCAGGCCGAGTCCTTGGAACAGCGCGTGCGTGGACGGATGGAGCGCCGCCCCACCGCTCACCAGGAAACGCAGGTGCCCGCCCAGGCCCTCGTGCACGGGCCCGAAGAGCACGCGCCCCGCGTCCAGGCCGACGTTCTTGCCGAGCGTACGGTTCAGCTCCACAGCGAAGTCGAACACCTTGGACGCGAGCGCACCGTGCTCGGCCAACCGCGAGTGAATGCGGCGCTCCAGCATTTCCCAAAGCGCAGGCACGCCGATCAGGGCCGTGGCGCGCCCGTCCTTGAGGCCGTTTTCCAGCCGCTCGGCGCTGAGCTCGTCCAAGTAAATGACCCGCGCGCCGCGCGACAGCGGCAAGAGCATGCCGCACGTGAGCTCGAAAGTGTGATGGAGGGGCAGCACGCTGAGCACGCGGTCGCCGCTGGTGAGCGGAAAGAGCGGCGAAAGCGAAGCGATGAGCGCCGTCAGGTTCGCGTGCGTGAGCATCACGCCCTTCGGTGAGCCCGTGGTGCCGCTGGTGTAGATGAGAGCGGCCAAGTCGTCGTCGATGGCCTGCTCGTTCGGCAGCTCGCTCTTGTCGAGCGGCTCTCCCGGGATCAGCGCGTCCGTGAGGCCCCAGAGAACGACGTCCGAAAGCTCGTCCCCGAGGCGCGCCTGCACCTTCTGGTCGCAAACGAACACCCGCGCGCCGGAGGCCTCTGCGATGACACGCGCGACCGAAGGCTCGATGGCCGCGTCCACCGGCACCACCGTGGCGCCCGCGTACAAGATGCCGAAGAAGGCCACGGGCCACGCCGGGTGGTTGGCACCGCCCAACATGACACGCGCGCCGGGCCCCACGCCCGAGGCGCGCAGGCGCCGCGCGAAGGACGACGCCAGCCCGCGAAAATCCCGGTAGCTGAGACGGCTCAGGCCCGCCTGCTCCGTGCGCTGGAGCGCCACCTTGAGGTCGTGCCGATCGGCCATTTCCTCGAGCAGGGCGACCAAGCTCGCGTGACGCTGCGGCGCCCGGACCGGCCGCTTGAGCTTGGCCTCCATGAGCGGAAACACGTGGCGCTCGAGCGCGGGGACGTGCACGTCCAAGAACCACGAGCGCCAGTCGATGGTTTCGGGCGCCCACAAGAGGCGCGCGCGATCCTCCGGGCGGAGACGCGCGTACGCAGAGCGCGTGTTCGCCGTGCCGTAGATGTAGTGGTACTCGGCCGTGAACGGCAGAAACACATCCATGATGCGGGCCAGCTTGGTCTGCTGCTCCGCGAAGCCCTTGAGGCCCTTGGCCGCAGGCTTGAGGAACGGCGCGAGCGGGCCGGCGCCGACCGTTCGAAGCACGCTCGAGAGCGCGGTAGCGCCGCTCGCCAACGTGCGCGGGCCGTAGCTGTCGTACTGCGACTTCGAGAGCAGGGTGCCTTCGAAATGCTTTTGCAGGGTGCCGAGCACGGGGCCGCCCTTGCCGGTCTTCCTGTAGTAACGACGCTTGTAGAGCCCGGTGAGCTCGAAGAAGCGCCGCATGGTGCACGGGTTCGTGTCGCTGGAGCCCGCTTGGTACACCGGCTTGGCAGTGCCTTCGATGAGCTCGGCCAAGCCGAGCGTGATGGCCGCGGCCACCATGTCGCACGGAATGACGTCCAGGTAGTTGTCGTCGCCGGGCAGCTGCAGGCCGCCCTGACGAATCATGAAAATGAAGGGCGCGCTGGTGTTGATGCCTTCGTTCCAGCCGGGGAACGGAAACTCCACCGTGGACTCGACGATGGCCGGGCGCACGATGGTGAACGGCAGCCCACTCGACGCGATGATCTGTTCGCCCAGGCTCTTCGTGTACGTGTACGTGTTGGGCCAGCCCCAGAAACGGGCGCGCTCCATTCCCATCTGCGCGAGCTGTCCTTCGACGAACTTGCGGCGGACCTTGGCGACCTCCGCCTCCAGCACCCTGCCGCGCGCGGGCTCATTTCGCTCTTCGAGATTCTTTTTGGCCTCGTCCAAAAACCGACTCTGGCGGAAGGCATCGCTCGCGCGGTGGCGAGCCTGCTCGATGACGTCGAGGCACTCGGCGATTTCACGATCCGGAGACCAGTCCTTGCGGTCCAGCTCGTCGGCGCGCGGGAACGGAAATTCGAGCGGGCTTCGTTCGGGGACCGGACCCGTCTTCGAGCCCGCCACGTAGCAGGTGCTGGTGTGCAAAATGGGAGCACCACCCAAGTCGCGCGACAGGGCCACCAAGTTTTGGCAGCCGAACGCGTTCACCTCGAGCGCCTCGTCGAGCGGTGGATCGAAATCCACGACGCCCGCGACGTTGACGACCGCGGCGATGCGGCCCCGCACTTCTTCGCGGAGCGTCGCATCCAACCCACACATCGGCTGCGCCACGTCGCCAGCGATGGGCGTCACCTTGCGACGGATGAAATCTTCGAAACCGGCGCCGTGCTGCTCGCGGAGCGGCACCAGCACCTCGCTCGTCACGATCTGCTCCCAGAAGCGGCGCTCGACGCTCTTGCCCTCCTTGGGGCGCACGACCAAGTAGATGTGCTCGACCTCGGGAAAACGCGCGAGCAAAAGCGCCCACCACACCTTGCCCAAGAACCCAGTGCCGCCCACGACGATGAGGCGCTTGCCGCCGAGCAGGGCGGAGAGATCGAGGGAAGGCGAGGCGACGTCGTTCGACACGGCCAGGGTTTGTTTGGAGGATTGCTGCATGGTCGCGGACTCTCGGCTCGCCGGCCGGGCCGCGGATTGTACACACCGGACCACCCGCGAGAACAGCGGAGCCGGCGCGGCTCCATTCAAGGCCATTCGAGCGAATTGCCAGTGGTCGACTCCCGGATCGGCCTGGGATCTGCTGTGCTCTGGAGGTGCCTGCCCCGGGTGCTTTCGTCGGGCGTCTCCGCCCCACCTCGCTCGCCCTGCTCGTGTGGCTCGGCGCTGCTCTGCGTCCAGCGCTGGCCGAGCCGAGCGAGCCGTCCGTCTCCGCGCCCCTCCCTCTCGACACCTCGACCGAACCCGCCCCGGGCCCCGAGCAGCTCGACGAGCCCCCTGTCGAAGCGGGCTCCAACGCGCCCGATGCACCCGACGACGCGCCGGATGTGCCCCCGGAAACGCCCAGCGCGACCGAAGCCCCTACCGACGCGCCGGCCTCGACTTCGCCCAGCGACGTCGACGAGCCGCCTCCACCCGTGGAGTTTCCCAGGGGTGAAGCGCCCGCGGGAGAAGTGGAAACGGCAGGACCGACCCGCGACACCACCGAAGCCCCTACGGACGGCTACGACGATCGAGCGCTCGTCGAGACGCCCAGCGTGAGCCGACGGTCTTGGGACTACACGCTCGGCGTGCAACACGCCTGGCTCGCCGAGCAGCTGGCCCCCGGCTTCGTGGCAGCCTTCGGCTATAGCCGCTTCTGGCTGGATCTGGAGACGGCTGCGGTGTTCACGCTGCTCTCCGCCCCCGAGATCGACGGCAACTATCTGGGGCAGCGTTTCGGTCTCGGCGCGGCTTACGCGCCGCTCGACGGCGACCGCTTTCGCGTTCGCCTGGGCGTTGGGGGCGACGCGTACGCGTTGTGGGGCATCCACGCCGAAGAATGGAAAGTCGCCCTGGCTTTGCGAGCCGACGTCACGTTCTGGGCCACGAAGCATTTCGGCGTGGAGCTCGGCGCGCGGGGTTATCCGCTGTCGTCCGACGGGCTCGGCGTGGAGCGCGGTCCCGGTGGAATCGAGTGGCTCCCGTTTTTCTTCACCACCTCGCTCCATTTCCGTTCACCCGGAGAGCGTCGATGACACTCGTCCTCCGCACCTTCGCAAGAACGTCGCTGGCGCTCAGCGTGCTCGGCGCGCTCGGCTGCGCCGAGCTCGACATTTCCCACGAGCCTCCCGTTGATTTCTCGCGTTACCGCTCGGTCACGGCCCAGGTGCTGGGCGACTTCGAGAGCGAGAGCGACTACCTCGCCGCCGAGTTGCGTGACGTGTCCGGCTTCACGACGGTCGTTGTCGCCCCGCCCTCGTCCGAAGAGCGCCCGTCCACTCCGGCGACCGATGCGTACCTCGAGGTCGAGATTTCTCTCGGCTACTACCACGACTCCGATGGCTTCGTGCGCTTCGTCGCCGACGCTTCTTACGAGCTCCGAGACGCCGAAGAAGCTCTGCTCACGAGCGACACCGTGAGCGACGAGGGCGGCACCGCACGCGCCGCCGTCCGACGCGCGCTCGACGAAGTCGCGTTCGATTTCCTCCCCGCCTACGACTACTGAAACCCGCCGCTTCGCAGACGAAGGCTCGGACGATTCCTGTCGCAGCGCGCGCCGCTGCCCGCCGTCTCCACCCGAGCGCGGCGGGCAACGAATCAGCTGGGTCGTTCAGGTCATCCTTCCCTGTCCGAGCGGACGGAGCGTGGAAGACGCCCCTGCCACGTCCGAAAACCAAACGGAAAGCGAGTGTCCCAGCCACGCCGGGGGCTCACGCAGCACGTCTTTCGTCGCGAGCTCGGCGGCAAAGCCGACGTCGAGCGAGCCAACGTCTTCTGGATCGCACGCGACCACCCACGTGAGTCCACGCGGTGGCGCACCGAGTCTTTCGCCCAGCGCCGAGCGCGCCGCGTGTTCCAAGAGAGCGTGCCCGAGAACCCAAGGGCGAAGCTCGCCGCGCGCGGCGAGCTCGCGAAGCGCCCCGGTGTTGCCCGCCGCGAGCTCTCGCCGAGCGACCTCGACGGCTCGCGGCGCGGTCGCGAGGAGAACGCCGCCTTCGTCCAGCAGGGCGCGTGTATCTCGCACGCGGCTGCGACGACCCACGACTCCCACCTCGGGGAGAGCCGCACGGTGGGCGCGCTCCACCTCCAGGCACTCCGCGTTTTCTGCGTGAATCGCGGCCTTGATGCGAGGGAAGCGTGCGAACGCTCCCACGTTGAAAAAGTCGTGCCAGGAGCGCTCGCGGGTCGGCACCTCACCACGCGCCACGCGCACGTCGTACTCCTCGGAGAGCGGACGATCCTTCTTGCGACGACGCGGCTTGTGATCTCGCACGAGCCGAAGCGGCAGACCGGTGCGCGTGGTGACGCCGCGCGCCACCAACCAACGCTCTTCGAGCTCGCTCAGCGTCGGCCACGTGGGGTGGGACTCGAACTCCGCCAAGAGCTCGCGCCAACCGTCGAAGCAGCTGGCGCGAAAAGCCCCGGAATACCAGTCGGAGGTGTACGCCACCATCTCGCTTACGGGCACCGCTACTCCGCAGGGACGACCTCGAGAGATGGCCGGTCACCCTTGCGCGTTTCTCCGGCCCGATCGAGCGACCACTTGAACAAGACCGGGCCGATCATTTCGTTGATGGCGACCATTGCGACTGCCAGCGACTGAAAACCACCACCGAAGCTCGGGAAGCTGTTGGCCACCACGACGGCCAAGCCGAGCGCGAGCCCGGCCTGGGAAACCAAGGGTGACCACCCCCAACGCGTGACCATGGGGTCGTCACCGGCCAGGCGGCACCCCCAACGATGCGCCACGAACGTCACCAGGGCGCGTGAGCCAGCCAAACCGATCGCGACGGGCCACAGCTGCTGAACCAGCGGGATATCGAGGTGCGCGCCCGCCGTGGCGAAGAACACGACGTAGACGATGCTCCCCGTCTCCTCCACCGCGTGCAGCAGCTTGCTCCCCTGCTGCGAGAAGTTCTGCACCACGAAGCCCGAGAGCATGAACGTGAGCAAGGGATCGAAGTGCAGGTACCTGAGCACGTCCGTCAACCCGAACCCCACCGCGACGAGCACGACCAAGAGCGCGTGCCCCACGAGCCTGAGGTACGCGGACAGCAGGAGCCCGAACGTCGTACCGATGGCGATGCTGCCGATCACCTCGTGACCGACCGCGTAAATGGCTTCCGTGGAGAACTCGGCGCCCGGAACGATGAGGGGCCGCGCCACCATGAGCGCCAGAGCCAGCAAGACCACCACGACGATGTCCGACGTCATCACGAAGGACAGAGCAAAGCGGGCCACCGGCCCCTGAGCTCGCGTTTGCGACAAAATGCCGAGCAGCGCCGACGGGCTACGCGTGATGGAGAGGACTCCCCAGAGGAGCGCGCCGCCGAGCAGGGCGTTCGTTTCCATCCCCGCCATGAAGGGCAAGTAGCGGGACGCCAAGAGAAACGCCCCCGAGCAAGCCAGGAGCACCAGCGTCGACTGCATCAAGGTCGCCCAGCACAGGCTCTTGACGCTCTGACGGAGACTCTCGATCCGCAGCTCCGCGCCGCCGGCAAGCGCGATGAGCGCCAGCGCAAGCTGGTTGATCGGAGAGAGCGCTTCGACGGTTTCGTGCTGCACGAGGTGCAGAACGTGCGGGCCTGCGACGATGCCTGCGATGAGGTATCCGCTGAGGTGCGGTAGCCCGATCATTTCGCACAGCTCACTGGCCAGCACACCGGCCAGGAGCAGAAAGCCCACCGCGGCGATGTTCGAGCCCGCGCCCATGCCGGGCAGCATCTGGCTCGCGCCCATCATCACGCCGAAGACGAGCGCGAGAGACAGCGCCTGCACGACGCGGAGCGCGATCGTTTTTTTCCGACTGCCGTGCCCGCTCATACCGCCTCCACCGATTGCGTCGTCGCCGGGGACTCAGCCGACGACGGAATGCCCTCGGACGCTGCGTCCGACTTCGGCAGCTCCCCCGCCCGCGCGAGCGAGTTGCGTAACATCAGCGGCCCGACCAGCTCTCCGAACAGCGTGGACGCAACGCCCAGCGTCAGCACCACCTGCCCGACCTCTCCAGGCACGCGCAAAGAAAACGCGAGCGCCAGGCAAATCGTGAGCGCGCCAGAAGACAGCAAGCCCAAGCCGAGCCAAGGTCCCGCCTTGCGAGGCGCCGGTAGGACACACAGGCCCCAGCCGCCCAAGAGCTTGCCCAAGACGCGCGCTCCGACGGCCGCGAGCAGGATCCACACCAAGTACGGAGCCGCGTCGAGACGAACGTGCGCACCCGCGAGCAGGAAAACCGGTAAGAGCACCGGCTGTTCGCTCTTCTGAAGGAGGGCTTTGAGCTCGACGCGGTGCTTGGAGGCCACCGAGAGCGAAAGCCCGAGCACGAACATCGTGGTGATGCCCGACAGGCCCAGTTGAATGGCCACGCCGGTGCCGAGCAACGCCGCGCCCAGCAAGAAGCTCAAGGCCTCTCCTCGGTGCAGCTGGCTACCAATGAGCGCAGCGCACGTCGCTCCGAGCACGACGCCCAGACCGACGGTGGTCCCGAACCACGCGACCTGCGGCAGCCAGATTTCTCCCTGGGGCATGGGAGCAATGACGTAGAGCGCCGCGATGGCCAACACGGGCGCCAACTCGTCCGAGTCCGCAAAAGCGGCCACGGTGCTGCTGAGGGGACCCTTGGCGCCGTGCCGCTCCGACACCCAACGAACGGCGAAGCGCGTGGTTTCACAGCACACGACGCCCGCACCGCCCGAGAGGAGCAGGCGACTGGTCGTATCCAAGCTGGTGACCGCGCCGGACACGAGCCACACCGCGCCACCGACGACGACGCCGCACAGCGTAGTGAGCAGCAGGCTGCCCACGATGGCGAGCGCGCTCGCGCGTTTGCCGCCCATGACCGCGTAGTTCAGGCCCGTGACGAGCGCGAGCCACGCGACACCGACGCGAGCCACCGGGTCGAACAGCGCCAAGGTGTCACGGTCCAACACGCCGAGCACCGTCGGTCCCACGACGAAGCCCAGGAGGAGGTACTCCGAGCCCGAGGGTAGACCGTAGCCGCGAATCGATCGCCCGCCCATCAAGATGCTGCCGAAGTAGGCGAGCACCAGGAGGCCGACGAACGCACCCATCGCGCTCATGCGACTTGAGCCCCCGACTTGGCGTGCGCTTGCATGTGACCTGCTTCGTTCAGGCCTTCCGTGAGCGCGAAGAACAACGCCGTGCGAGCGTCGTTGCGGGAGGAGACCACGCTCACCCGGTAACAAACGTCCTCGGGATCCACGCGCAGCACCTCGACCTGGGGGCGATCACCGACGGTAGTCGCGGCGCGACGCAACACGTCCGTAATTTCGCGACTCAAGCTCGGCACGCGCAGCTCCACCGCGACCCGCGGGATGGGCCCGAGCACGGCCGTCGGGTGGAGGAGCGACAAGAGTTGCGGGACGCGCACTTCCGCTCCTTGTGCGTCCTCGAGGCGCACCTCGGTGAGGCCCACCTGACGCACGCGGCCCGAGCGCCCGCCGAACTCCACGAAATCCCCCGGACGGAGGCGCCGCGAGAAGACGACGCCCACCCCGGCCACGGCCGACGCCAGCACCGGCGTGCTGGCGATGCCGAGCGCGCCGAGCGTGACGACGCCAACCTTGGTGAACACGCCTTCGTCGTTGCCGGTGACCAAGGGCGCCGCGAAGAGCAGCCCGCTGAGGACGATGCCGAACTGGAGAAGTACGCTTGTGGGACGCGCCAGATCCACGGGGATCCAGCCCATGTCCGTTTCGCCACGCGCAACGCCCGCGAAGAAGAGATCCACGAACCGCACGAGCACCGCGATGGCCGCGATGGCGAGTAGCGCCACGACGACGACCGGCAGCGAAGCCGCTGCGCGCGCCATCAAACTCGACAAGGGCTGAATGACGGTGCCTGTCAGCTTTTGCGTGTAGCCGCGCGTGGGCTCGAAAAGCGACAACGTGACCAGGAGCCACAGGTACACGACGCCGAGCCGCGCGAACCACTTGACGATTTCGATGCCGACCGCGACGCCGCTGCGCATGGCGGCGGGCCCGACCAGCTCCAGCGACTGAACGCGAATGGCGGGGATGCTGTTTCTATGCTCCCCGACCCACCCCTGAGCGCGCTCGCCGAGCTCCGTCGTCTTGCGCAGCAGATAGAGCGCCACCAGCGCAATGAGCACGGCGACCGAGCCCGAGAAAACGGTGGTCGCGATGGCGCTGCGCCTTTGCTCGGCGCGGATCGCTTCTCGCACGCGGAGCGCCGCGGCGTCCGCGTGAACGCGCAGCGACGAGTCTCCCGCGGCCTCGGCGTCCCCGGGACCGAGCTGAATCAGTGGAACCGTGCCCGCATACAGGACGGCGACGTCTCCGTTTTCCTCGACGTGCACGGCCTCGGGTTTTTCGGTCTTGATGGCCGTCTTGATGGCCTTGTCGGCGGCGCGAGCGCGTTCTTCGGCGCTGAGCGAGCCGCGACCGAGACGCACCTCGTAGACGACCTTGCCGCCCACTTCGATGCGCGCCGACGGAAGGTCGTCTTTCTTGACCGGCGGAGACGCTTCTGAAGCGACGGGAGCCGAAGGCGCCGCGCTCGCGCCCGGTGAGCTCGCCACCGGAGCGCCGCTGGCGCTCGCCGGGGGCGCCGCAGGAGGTGGTGGCGGCGGAGGTGGCGGCGGTGGTGGTGGCGGCGGCGGTGGCGGTGGCGGCGGTGGAGCGGCGACCTCGGCCGCAGGCTCGACGAGCGTGAGCCGGGGCGCCGACTCGTTCGCAGCCTGCGGGCTCTCTTCGCGTCGTGCTCCTGTGTTTGCTGCGGGCTCGACCTTCGGCGCCGCGGGCGCAGCGCTGGCGCTTTCCGGATCCGCGGAGCCGGAAGGTGGAACGGCGTTCGCGCCGCGCGCCGCGAGGAACGCGACCAACGCCATTGCAGCGAACCCACGAAGGCGCCGGGGCACGGCACGAAGTGAGGAAGGACAGCCGATACTGCTCACGGGCCCAGCTTTCCTCGACCTCACCCGATAGCGCAAGGAGGAGCGAGGAGGACAAGGACGCACATGAATGGTCCCCGGGCCTCCCCAACACCTCGCTAATTGACCATAATCACGGCGATGCTTTCGCCCCGAAGCGTCGCGCCGAAGTTCAGTTGCGCAGACACGCCCCCTCCGGGGAAGCTCTGCCGGGAAAGCGGCGACCAGCCGGCTCGATCGAGCTGGCTATCGCGCCACGAGCCAGAGCGGCTGCGAATAGCAACGCGCCAAACCGCCCGCGGACACCGCCTCCACGCGCACGTACTGCTCGGCGCCGGTCGGCTTGTAGGAGGCGCTCTTGCCGGTCGTTTCGGCGAGCACCGCTCCTTCGCCGCCAATGAAGCGCAACGTCACCTCGGTGGCGACGGTCACCTCGATGGCTCCCTTCGTGACGCGAAGCGACGGTGGATCGACCGGAGTGGCCTTCGTATTCGAAGTATTGCAAGCAAAAAAATTGCATACGGCGACCGCCTCGAAGACCTCTTTTCGCGTCGGGGTCGCGCTGTCGACGGCGACGACCTGATAGCCGCGCGTGAGCGACCAATCTTCGTCGTGAATGTCGCCGCCCGCGGTCAAGCAGGCGTACTTACCGGACGAAAGCCAGGCGTCGATGAACTCCAGGTTGTCCTCGACGTTCGAGGAGCCGCTCAATGCTTCGATGCCCCACACTCGTTCGTCCATGGCCTGCACTTCGGCGTCGGGGATCGCGTAGCGCAACGGGTGCGCGAGGACGGGGAGTCCGCCCGCCTTTCGTATGGCTTCGGACGCCGCCAAGACGTCGAGCTTGAAGTACCCGAACGGGTTCGTGCTGCCGTCGGCCAGCTCCCCGTCCGGCAGGTACGCGAGCACGTGCGGCGAAACGCCAGAGGGCTGCTTGGCGTACGTTTCGACCCCGAACATGTGTAAAAATCCCGTCACCTCGGGATCCGCAGCGACCACGCCGTGCGCCGTCATCCAGGTGAAGTTCTGCGCGTGCGGCCCCGGCAGATCGCGCAAGCGCTCCTCCTGATCCGCCGCGTCGATGGCCGAGTGATCCGGGGCACAGTGGGTGTGGCCGCTCCCCTTCACCGTTGCTGGTGCGGCGCGGTGCGGATTGTATAGACCCTGACGTGGGCCGAGCGGCTCGAGTTGGAACGCTGCGTGCAGCCGCGGCGCCCATCTCCCATCCTCCAGAAACCCGCCGGGGCTCGCCCAATTTCCACCTCCCGACGCGGCGCCTTGACCTCCAGCTCCTCCCGGGCCGCCTGGCTCCGGCGCACCGCCCGAGCCCGCACCGCCCGCCGGTGCATTGTCGCGCCCCCCCTTGCCGCTACCGCCCGCGCCTCCGCTACCCTTCTTTCCGCCACTCGCCGAGCCACCGCTGGAAGTTGCGCTGCCGCCGTCGGAGCTCGCGGGGCGTCCGCCGTTCCCCGTAGGCCCTGCACCCTCACCGGACGCAGGATCTCGTCCACAACTAGCCGCCGCGATCATCATCAAGACGGACGCAAAAGACGCACTTCGCATGACGCCTCACCGAACAGGAGACCCTGTCCAACGGCTTCACTTGCGTCCCCCTTGAATGGCCTGGTCCAACTCGGTCCCGGGCAATGCGTCGTGAAGCTCGCTCTCGGCGGTCTCGGCTGCGGTGGCGACCCGCCAACCTGCTTTCGGGCGCGATGACGACGACGGTCCGCTCGTCGGCATCGTGCCACTGGGGCGCTCGCTCTGCAGACTCGGCCATGCGGCTTCTCCGAAACCACGCACCCGCTCTGGACGTCCCAAGAGGTAGCCTTGGGCAAGCTCAGCGCCGCTCTCCAGCACGATCTCGAGGTGCTCCTCCGTCTCGACGCCCTCGAAGAGCACCAGCGCGCCATGAGCCTTGGCGACGTCCACCAACTTGGGCAAGACGGCGCGCACCTTTCGGTCCCGATCCGCGGTCAAGAGAAGGTGGCGATCCAGCTTCACGACGTCCGGCTCGAGCTGCCACAGGCGATCGAAGTTGGCATGGCCGCGGCCGAAGTCATCGACGGCCACACGAAAGCCGCGACCACGAAAGTTGTGAATGGCCGCCGTGAGCGCGCTCGAGTCCTCGATGGCGCTCTCCAACACCTCGAGCACGACTTGCTCGGGAGCGAGGCCCGTGTGCCGCAGAATGCTCTCGAACACGAGGCCGTGGTCGATGGCCGCCAGGAGATGGCGCGGATCGACGTTCAGGTAAAGACTCGCAGGCTCCGCGCTCGGTTGCGTCACGAAGTTGAGCGCGTGCAGCGTGCGGCTCAGCCGGTCCAGATAAACGAGCTCTTCACTGCTTCGGGGTCGGGCAAACACGTCCTCGGGCGACACGGCGAGCCCGCGCGTCGTCTTGGCGCGCAGAAGCGCCTCGTGTGCCACCACCTGGCCCCTCGTCAGGTCGACGATGGGCTGAAATACGGTGTGGAGCCGGAGCTCCAAGAAGCGCGCCTCGATGCGACCCGAGGTGATCTCGAGCGCGTCACCGTCTTCGAAGCCAGTCGACTGACGAAGACGTTGCCGAGCGTTCAGGTAACGAACGATTTCCAGTAGTGCCACTGATGACTCCGAGCTGCGCGGGCGCGCCCCCTCCCCAGAAGGTGACGCGCCCCAGACAGCTCGAAGTGCGAGCGAAGGGGGACATTCGAGAGCCTCTCGTCGAAAGACCGCGTGCCCCCCCGAGCGCGCGTATCACTCACTTGTTCGGTTGCGGCGTGAGTCGCAGGTACGGACGCAGGGCGCGGTACCCCTTCGGGAACCTCTTCTCGATTTCTGCGGGGTCCTGCAGCGCCGGCACGATCACCACCTCATCGCCGTCTTTCCAGTCGGCCGGCGTGGCGACCTTGTGGTTGTCCGTGAGCTGAAGCGAATCGATGACGCGCAGGAGCTCCGGGAAGTTGCGTCCCGTGCTGGCCGGGTAGGTGATGATGGCGCGCACCTTCTTGTTCGAGTCGATGAAGAAGACCGAACGCACCGTCAGCGTGTCGTTCGCCTCGGCGTGAATCATGTCGTAGAGGTTCGACACCTTTCGGTCCGCGTCGGCGAGGATGGGAAACGCCAACTTCACGTTCTGCGTCTCTTCGATGTCGGCGATCCAACGTCGATGAGAGTCCGCGTCGTCGACGCTGAGGGCGAGCAGCTTCACGCCACGCTTCGCGAACTCGTCCTTCAACTTGGACGCCGCGCCGAGCTCCGTCGTGCACACGGGCGTGAAGTCCTTGGGGTGCGAAAAAAGAACGCCCCAGGAGTCGCCCAGGTAGTCATGGAATCGGATCGGACCAACGTTCGAATCCTGCTCGAAATCGGGTGCAATGCTGCCAATGTGAAGACCCATTTTCAAATTCTCCAGTGATTGCAATCGGTTACCGATGCGTCTTTTTGTCTACTGAATTAATATACTAAGCACAGGCTTCCGGACCTGTCCACGGTGAAACGGGCCCAGCCCGGCTCCGGAACGACGCCTCCGAAAAAATCGACACGACCTCCGTGAACGCTCCAGCGCGCTCGGGGCACGCACGAGAGAAAGCTGCAGCGCGGTTGGTCTCCCGAGGCCCCCTCTGCGCGGCATGCCGGTTTTTTCGGTTCGTTCGTCGCCCTCGTGGGGCGACGTGGAGGAGTCGTGCGCTCGTCTTGGATTTCAATTCTCGTGGGAAGCTCCGTGTTGTGTTGGGCGCTTCGCGCCGTGGCACAGGATGAGACTTCCTCTTCCACCTCCGACGCAGGAGAGCAAGTGCCGCCCGGCGACGCCCCTGCGTCGCCGGAGAACCCGGGTGACAGAACGCCGCCCGTCGACGCAGAGGAGCCCGCCCAGCCCGAGCGGAGCGAATCGTCCGACGACGCCGGTGAGCCGCCGCGGAGCGCCGGGCGCTCGGGCGACGACGCCGGTGAGCCGCCGCCCGAACGCCCGTCGCGTCCGCCCGCCGAGCCAGGCAACGTGGACGATCTCGACGACGCGGAGTTGGACGCGATGTTCGAAGGCGAAGTCGCGGCGGCACCGGCGGACGTCGACGCGCCCCCCAGCGAGCCGACGAAGCGCGAGCTATCCGGAGAAAAGCTCACGACCATCCCCGGCACGCGCGGCGACGCGCTGCGCGCCATCGAGGTGCTGCCCGGAGTGGGTCGCGTTCCGTTCGGACAAAACGGCCCTCCGCTCTTGCGCGGTAGCGCCCCCGACGACAGCCGCGTGCTGCTCGACGGCGTGCCGGTGCCGCTGCTCTATCACTTCGGCGGGCTCACCAGCTTCTTCAACTCTCGCCTGCTCGAGAGCGTCGACTTGCGGCCCGGCAACTACTCCGCGCGCTACGGCCGCGCCACCGCCGGCATCGTGGACGCCCACGTGAAGAAGGCTCGCCCCCAGCGTCTTCACGCGGAGCTCGAGCTCAGCCTGATCGACAACTACGCCCTCGTCGATGCGCCCGTGGGCGCCGACACCAGCGTCGCGTTCGCGGGACGACGCAGCAACATCGACTTCATCTACGAAAACCTGGTGCCCGAGGGCGCGTTCAGCGTCGTCGCCGCGCCCGTGTACTACGACTACCAAGCGCTCCTTCGTCACGACATCACCAAGAACCTTCAGCTTCGCATCCTCGGCTACGGAAGCCACGATCATCTGAAGTTGGTCTTCGACGACGCAAACGACGACGACCCAGGGTTGAACGGCGAGGTGAGCGGAACGCTCGAGTTTCACCGCGTGCAGGCGCACCTGGACGGGCGCCTCGGTCCACGCGTGGAGCAGCACTTGGT
>JAEYVE010000089.1 GCA_023432025.1 Pseudomonadota bacterium | reverse complement strand
CGGTCGTCACCTGGACGGCGCGGTAGTTGGGAGCGAGCAGGTGGACCGTGAGCGGTAAGCGACCCCCGCAGATGGTGGGCGTGGACGTCATCCCGAAGAAATCCTGGAGCCGAGACTCGATCCAAGGTGCCTTGCCGGCCTCGTAGTGCACGGCCACCTCGCGGCCTCCCGGCAAGCGGATCCGGAGCGGAGCTTCTTCGTGGAGCGCACGCGCCACCGGCGCGGGCAACGTGGAAAGCACGAGTGACGCCAAGTCGAGCTCCGCGAGCTCGGCGAGAGAGCTCACCTCGGCAGAGCCCAGCTCCAGGGCTCGGGCGCCGGGCTCCTCGAACCCTTCCGGAACCGACAGCTCCGGGCAGCTTCGACCGAGCACGCTCAAGCGCGCGCCCAAAGACGACAAGCGATCGTCTTTGTCGAACACGCCGAGGCCTTTCGCGCGCGCGGCCTTGAGCAAGAGCTCGGCGACGTCCGAGGCCGGCTCCGCGCGTGCTCGTGACTCGTCGAGCACGACGCGACCGAAGCGCATGCGGCTGACGCGCTCGACTCTTTCGGTGGTGGGGTCGTAGGCCGCCTCGTCGTCGAGCTCGAGGCGATCCGCGTAGCCGTCCAAGAGCCATTCGGGCTCGATGCGACTCGCGATGCGGACCACGGCTTGTCCACGCTTTCCGCGCGGTTGATCGGCGGCTACCGCGACGAGCAAGGGGGCGCGATGGACGACGCTCGTTTCCGCGAGACGGGCGGTTCCACCGCCGCACATTACGAGCTCGGTGGTGGTGCCGCGCCGCTGGGCAACTCGATCTGCGAAGGCGGCGAGCAGAGAGCGGCCGAGCGCGCCGGGGGCAGGCGCGTCCGCGCTTCGCTCACCGCCGCGAGGTCGACGTTTCACGAGCTGTCGATAGGCGCGGTCCACGCGACGAACGGCAGCTGCGTCCAACTCCAAGCGTTCGGTGGCGCGCCGGTCGAAGCGCTCCGCCTCCGCCTCGCGGAAGCGATCGATCATTTCCTCGACGTCCGAATCCGCGGAGGTGAGCGCGAAAGAAGCACCGCCTCCACCCCAGCGTGTGCGCGTTTCACGCCGAACGTCGCGCTCTGCGAGCAAAGCGGCCGCGAGGCAAGCGTCGTCGAAGACGCCCAGCCGCTCACCCTCGAGCACGAGGCGCGCGAGCCGCGGGTGCAGAGGATGCTCGAGTAGCGCCCGGCCCGAGTCCGTGATGCGCCCTTCCGCGAGCGCGCCGAGCGTGACGAGCGTTTGTTCGGCGGCCTCGAGCGCCGCGGAAGGCGGAGGTGTGAGGAAGCGAAGGGCCGCGTCTCCTGAGGGGGCGCCGCGGCCCAGGGTGAGCTCGTTCGGCGTGAGTCCGAGCGAGGCGAGCGTGAGCAGTGCTTCGCTGAGCTCCTCGCGCTCGATGGCGGGCTCGTCGTGGCGAGGGCGCGCGGAGAAGTTGCTCCGAGTGTAGAGGCGCACGGCGACGCCCGCTTGCGTACGCCCGGCGCGCCCGGCGCGCTGGGTCGCTCGGGCTTGGCTGATTTCTTCGAGCTCCAGGCTCGTGAGACCGCTCCACGGCGAGTGGCGCGCGACGCGCGACAGCCCGCTGTCGATCACCGTCGTGACGCTGGGGATGGTCACCGAGGACTCGGCCACGTTCGTCGCCAAGACGACGCGGCGGACCGTGCCGGGCGTCACCGCTCTCGTTTGATCGGCGATGGGTAAGTCGCCGTGGAGCGGCACGACCTCGAGTCCTGGGAATCCCTCGGTGAGCGCCAACTCCGAGCGGCGGATTTCCGCCGCTCCGGGCAAGAACACCAAAATGTCTCCCTCGCGCGTGAGCGCGTCGCGCACGGCGCTCCGTACCTGCTTTTCCAGGGGGCGATCGTCGGGTTCGGGCGCGTGGCGCAGCTCGACCTCGTAGGTGCGTCCTTCGCTGCGAAGGCGTGGGCAGTTACCCAAGAAGCCCGCGACGTGGGCGCCCTCCAGCGTGGCGCTCATGGCGACGACGCGCAGCTCGGGGCGCGTCGTGCGCTGTAGTCGCTCGACGAGCGACAGACAAAGATCGACGTCGAGGCTCCGTTCGTGCAGCTCGTCCAGAACCACGCAGCTTATGCCGCGGAGCGTCGGGTCGAGCGCCAACCTTCTGAGAAGCACGCCTTCGGTGACGTACACCACGCGCGTCCGGGAGCTGGTCACGTCCTCGAAACGCACCTGGTAACCGACCTCGTCGCCGAGCCGCACCGCGCGCTCGTCGGCGACCCGTCGTGCGGCCAAGCTCGCGGCGATGCGACGCGGCTCGGTGACGAGCACGCGACCGGTACACCATGGCGCCTGGGCGATGGCCCACGGCAGCCGCGTGGTTTTTCCCGCGCCCGGCGGCGCCTCGAGCACGAGGCGCTCGCTTGCGTCGAGTGAACGCAGGGCGTCGGGGACGACGTCGTCGATGGGCAGCGCTTGCATCGGGTTCGGTCAGTGCGCCGCGTTCCAGTCGGGCCCGCATCCCACGTCCACGACGAGAGGCACGTCGAGCGGGTACACGCTCTCCATTTTCTCGCGGATCGCGGCGCTCGCGGCGTCGACCTCCGCCTCGGGCACCTCGAAGACGAGCTCGTCGTGCACGGTGAGCACCATGCGGGTGCCCGGCGTCACGGGCTCCGCGAGGGCGAGCATGGCGAGCTTCAGAATGTCCGCCGCAGAGCCTTGAATCGGCATGTTCATCGCGATGCGTTCTGCCGCCAGTCGGCGTGCCCGGTTGCCGCTCTTGATGTCGGAGACCAGACGCCTGCGCCCCAGCACGCTCTGGACCGCTTCTCCGGCGCGCGCGGCGTCCAACGTTTTTTCCATGAAGTGACGCACGCCTTCGTAGCGCCGGAAGTATGCGGCGATGAAGCGTCCGGCTTCGTCGCGCGAAATGCCGAGGGACTTGGCGAGCCCGCTCTCGCCTTGGCCGTAGATGACTCCGAAATTGACGGCCTTGGCGCGCGTACGGTGCTCACGCGTCACGGAGGCCTCGTCGAGCTCGAAGATTTCCATGGCGGTGCGCAAATGCACGTCCTGGCCCGTTTGGAAGGCCTCGACGAGGCGCGCGTCGCCGGAGAGATGGGCCAAGACGCGCAGCTCGATCTGCGAGTAGTCGGCGCTCACGATGCGGTGTCCTTCGGGAGCCACGAACGCCGCGCGGATTTGCCGTCCGAGCTCACTTCGGATGGGAATGTTCTGGAGGTTGGGTTCCGTGGAGGAAATGCGCCCGGTGGCCGCCACCGCCTGCTCCCAAGCGCCGTGGACTCGGCCGGTGCGTCGATCCACGAGCGCGGGGAGCGCTTCGATGTAGGTCCCCTTCAGCTTGGCGAGCTGGCGGATCTGTAGAATGAGGTCCGGCAGCGGGTGCTCGTCGGCCAGCGCCTCCAACGTGGCGGCGTCCGTGGACCGCGAGGTTTTCGTGCGCTTTTGCGGCTTGAGTCCGAGCTCGTCGAAGAGCAGCGTCTCGAGCTGCCGGGGAGCGTGCACGTTGAAGGTTTTGCCGGCCACTTCGTGCGCGCGCTTTTCGAGCGCCGAAAGCTCTTGGCTCACCCGGTCACCGAGCGCCGCGAGGCGCTCGGCGTCGATGAGCACGCCGCGGCGCTCCATCGTCGAAAGAAGACGTGCCAGCGGCATTTCCGTCTCCTCCAAGAGGCCGAGCAGGCCCAAGCCTTCGAGCTCGGCGCGCTGCGTCGGGACGGCAGCGAAGAGGGCGGCGACGCGGGCTCCTGCGTAGGGCGCGACCTCGGTGACCTCCAGCGCGTCCCAGTCGACGCGACGACGCGCTTTTTTGGCGACGGAGTCGTAGTCCGGCAGGTTGGTGCCCAGGGCCGTGGCGATGGACTCCAGCGTGTGACTCTGCTCCGGATCGATCAAATAGCTGGAGAGCTTGGCGTCGTGCGAAAACGCGGGGCTCGGCAGCCCTGCGTCTTCGAGGAGCACGCGGGCGCGCTTCGAGTCGTACGCGAACACGGAGAGCGGGCCGGAGGCGAGCAGAGCGCCGAGCGCGTCTCCGACCGCGGCGACCGTGAGCTGGTCCGGCGCCCCCACGTAGCGGTGCCCCAAGGGAACGTAAGCGGCGTGGGTCGGTGCTCCCTCCGGGCCGGTGGAGAGAGCGAGCCCCAAGAGCGGGCCGCGGTGCGCATCCACCGACGTGGTGAACGGCTCCACGGCGAGGCGGCCCTGGTCGCGCGCTTGGGCGAGCAGCGCTTCGAGCGCGCTTTGGCTCGTGATCACCTCGGTGGCCTCTGCCGCAATCGCGGCGCGCGGCGCGCGCTCGCGCGTGGCCGAGGTGACGGGCTCCGAGGCGCTCGCGTTCGTGGCGCCGCTCGCGCCGACCTGTGCGTTGGCTTCTTCTTCCTCTTCGCGGCGCAGCGCCGCGAGCTGCCGCTGAAAGCCGAGCTCCGTGTAGAGGGAGACGAGCTTTGCGCGATTTTTCCTTCCAAAAGCCAAGCGTTCTCGGTCGAGATCCACTGGGCAGTCGTCCTTGAGCGCCACCAAGCGGCGGCTCAGACGAGCGCGCTCCTCGTTGACCTCCAGGGTTTCGCGGAGCTTTTTCTTCGAGATGGAGGCGAGGTTTTCGTAGATGCCGTCGATGGTGCCGTACGCGAGGAGCAGCTCCGACGCCGTCTTGGGACCGACGCTCGGCACGCCGGGAATGTTGTCGGAGCTGTCGCCCATGAGCGCCAAGAGATCGCCCAGCTGAGCGGGTCCTACGCCGAAGCGCTCGCGGACTTCGTCCGGGCCGAACACCTTGTCCCGCATGGTGTCCCACATGAGCACGTCCGAAGAGACGAGCTGCATGAGGTCTTTGTCGGCGCCCACGATGACGACGCGCAGGCCGAGCTTGCGTGCGCCGCGGACGGCGCTCGCGATGAGGTCGTCTGCCTCGACGCCCGCTTGCTTGAAGATGGCGAGACCATTGGCAGCGACCAGCTCCTCACAGCGCGCGATTTGGGTTTTCAGATCGTCGGGGGCGGGGGGGCGGTTCGCCTTGTAGTCCGAGAAAATTTCGCTGCGGAACGTGACGCGTCCGGAATCCATGGCGACGCCCACGAGCGTCGGGCGCCGCTCGCGGAACAGGCGATCGAGCATGTTCACGGTGCCGTGCACGGCGTGCGTGGGCTCCCCGCTGGGGCCGGAGAGCGGGGCGATGGCATGGTAAGCCCGCAAGACGTACGAGCTCAGATCGATGAGGTACAGAACGTCGGGATCTCCCGCCGCGAACAGAGCCGTCGTCATGGGCCCCTCGATAGCAAAGCCCAGCCCTGACTGATAAGTGCCCGACCCGCCTCCGACCGGGGCGAGCAGGCCGTCGACTCGTCGCCAATCGTCGGCCGCCCCCGCTCAGACCCGAAAAGTCCTCGAATTTCCGCCCGGCTCTGACACCCGCGTGCAACAAATTACAAGCGGGTGACATTTGACTCCTGGGCATTTGCTAATGGGTCGGCCCATCAGCATGAATGTCGTGGGCATCGAAGTCGCTCTGGTCACCCTGTACTTCTTGGTTCTGGGCTTCCTGTGCACCTTCGGCGTGCACCGGGCGGTCCTGGTGTTCCAGTGCTTGCGGTACCGGCGTCGTACCGAGCGCGCCCAGCGCGTCCAGTGTCCACCGGAGGCCGAGCTCCCGGTAGTCACCGTGCAGCTGCCGCTCTACAACGAGGCGACCGTGGTGGCGCGGCTGCTCGAGGCCGCGGCGCGCCTGGACTACCCGCGCGACCGCCTCGAGATCCAAGTGTTGGACGACTCGACGGACGAAACGCGCGTCATCGCCGAGCGCAAGGTGCGGGAGCTGCAGGCAACGGGGCTCGACATCGCCTACGTGCGCCGCGCGGACCGCGTCGGGTACAAGGCGGGCGCGCTGGACTTCGGGTTGGCGCGTGCCAAGGGCTCGCTCATCGCCATTTTCGACGCGGATTTCGTGCCACAGCCGAACTTCGTGCGCGCCATCGTCGGCCACTTCCAGAACCCCAACGTGGGCATGGTGCAGACGCGCTGGGGTCACATGAACCGCGACGCCAACGTGCTCACCCAAGTTCAGGCGCTCATGCTCGACGGGCACCACCTGGTCGAGAATCGTGCGCGCTTCGGGTCGGGCTGCTTTTTCAACTTCTCCGGCACGGGCGGCATGTGGCGCAAGGAAGCCATCGCGGCGGCTGGTGGCTGGCAGCACGACACGTTGACCGAGGATTTGGACCTGTCGTACCGCGCGCAGCTGGCGGGCTACCGCTTCGTGTACCGTCCGGACGTGATTACGCCGTCGGAGCTGCCGGAGGACATGTCGGCTTTGCGCGCGCAACAGTACCGTTGGGGCAAGGGAACCGTGCAGACGGCGCGCAAGCTCCTGGGTACGGTGCTCAAGGCGCCGCTTTCGCTGCACGAGCGAGTGGAAGCGTGCTTCCACATGCTTCCTCACTTTGCGTACCCGTTCATGATGCTGCTCAGCATCCTGCTCTTGCCGGCGCTCGTCCTGCTGCCGGCCACGGACATGAGCACCATGTTGATCGTGGATCTGCCGCTCTGCATCGGCGCCACGGGGTCTTTGGCGGGCTTCTACATGTTGGCGGAGCTGTCGCAGGGGCGGCCCGCTTGGGGCGCCATCAAGCGCTTGCCCGTGCTCATCGCGCTCGGCGCTGGCCTTTCGCCTCACCTCACCAAGGCCGTGTACAGCGGCATGACCTCGATGGCGGGTGAGTTCGTGCGTACGCCCAAGCGCGGCGAAGCCGCGGGCCGCTATCGTCAGGTGGCCAACCTTCCTCTCGTGGAAATGGGTCTGACGCTGCTTTGCGCGACCAGCGTCGTCGCCGCCGTCGAAACGGGCCACTGGTTCGCGGCTCCGTTCGCGACGCTCTTCACCATCGGCTACGGCTACGTTTCCGCGCTGATGATCCGTGAGCAGCTTTTCGTCGGTCGCACTTCGCAGGCGCCTGCGGCCCCGAGCGCCGAGCTGGAAGAAGCTTCGCTCGCCGAAGCGGCTTGAGGAGGGGCTTTCGCCGCCTCCGGCGGCGGAGTGCCTCCGCCGTCCCGGCGTCGGACAGGGGCGGCCGCGCCGTCCCCGCTCGGCGACGCGCCAGCCTGCGACGTCGTCCTTTTTCGATGTCGGCGACGCGCTAGCGCCGTCCCGGCGTCTCGCCGGGGCGGCCCTGCGGCTCGAGAAGAACGTTGCGTTCCGGGCGGATGCGCCTTGCGCCCATATGGACTTCCGCAAGTACCCGGGTACTATCGGAACTTGAAGTCAGGCAGACGTCGGCGAAATCACGCGTGAATTCGCTCCACGGCTGCCACGCCACATCGACCCCGAAGCTTTTGGGCCCCGAGGCTCTTTGTGGTTTGCAGCGCGCAGGAAGGCTCACCGACCGAAGTTGCTTCTTAGGGGTTGGGGGTGTGCATGACGAAAGCGGACATCGTCCAGGCGGTCTACTCGAGACTCGGCGGCTTCTCGAAAAAGGAGTCGGCGGATCTCGTAGATCTCGTGTTCGAAACCATGAAAGAAACGCTGGGGCGCGGAGAGAAGATCAAAATCTCCGGCTTCGGCAACTTCGTGCTTCGCGACAAGCGCGCACGACAGGGGCGAAACCCGCAAACGGGCGCGCCCATCACCATCACGGAACGGCGTGTTCTCAACTTCAAGGCGAGCCAGCTGCTCAAGCAGGCGCTGAACGGTGGAGATGCCGACTTCGGGGATGATGACGACGACGACAACGACGATTGAGCCTCGGCGCGCCGCGCTTGCGGAGCGGGCGCCGGCGAGCTTCGGAGCCACATTTGGCCGACATTCCTGATTTCCCGGTCAAGCTGTACTACCGCATCGGCGAGGTAGCGGACTTGGTGGGCGTGGAGCGCCACACCCTGCGCTACTGGGAGTCGGAGTTCGGCTCGATCCGCCCGCAAAAGTCGCGGCGCGGTCAGCGCATTTATTCGCGGCGCGACGTTCAGAAGCTGCTCAAGGTCAAAGATCTCCTGCACAACCAGGGGTTCACGATCGCCGGAGCGCGCAAGCGCATGCGAGAGGCCGGAGAAGAGCCTTCGCCGGCCGGTAACGCCACACGCGCGGCTGCGGAACGTCTTCGCTCGGAGCTGACCCAGATCCGCGAGGAGCTCTTGCTCGAGCTGCGCGCGTTGGACGAAGGCCTGGTGGGTGAGGTCGATCCCGACTGACGTCGGTCAAACATTGTCCTGGCGCTCGGGTGCGCGCGCTTGACTCGTTCGTCGAAAGCAGACACACCGCGAACAGCGAAAGGGACGTGAATGGCAGAAGGTTTGAACCGGGTGATCTTGCTGGGCAATCTGGGTGCAGATCCGGAGCTTCGCATGACGAACAGCGGGTCTGCGGTGCTCAAGCTGCGCCTGGCGACCTCGGAGACGTACCTCGACCGCAACAAGCAGCGGCAAGAGCGTACGGAGTGGCACAGCGTGATCGTTTGGGGCCGCCGCGCGGAGGCGCTCGGTAAGTTTCTCGGCAAGGGAGATCGTCTCCTGGTCGAGGGCAGCCTTCGTACGTCCAGCTACGACGACAAAGAGGGCAACAAGAAGTATCGCACCGAGGTGATCGCGAACAACGTCGTATTGAGCGGCGGCGGACGCGGTGGCGGTGGCGGCGGCGGCGGCGGCGGCGCTCGTGGCGGCGGCGGCTCTCGCGGGGACGATGACTACGGACCGCCCGGCGGTGGCACGAGCGGCGGCTACGACGACGCCGACTACGGCGGCGGCGGCGGGGACGACGACATTCCGTTCTGAGAGCCGAGTGCGGTACCTGATCGTCGGCTACCCGGGTCTCATTGCGCGCGCCGCGCTTCGGTGCGTCGAGCGCTGGGCCCCGGGTGTGGCCGTGGACGTGCTCGTCACGGATCCGAAGCACGTCCGGGAAATCGAAGCACGGGCGACGGAATCGAGCGTCAACTTGTGCGCGTGGCGCGGCGAGTTCGACGCCGTCGATTTCGGGCTCTCCGGCGCCGACTACACGCGTTTGGCGGCGCTCACGCGCCGCGTTCTGTGGTGTGTGGAGCCCGTGAGGGACGGCGGCAGCCTCGAGCGGTCGCCTTTGCTCCGCGGCGCCTCGGAGTTGGTCGAGTTTTGCCGCGCGTCCGAGGCGCTCGAAGGAGCGGTGTATCTGAGCACCATCTTCGCGCTCGGGACCACCACCGGAACCGTCAGCGAGTCGGAGCTGCGCGTGGGTCAGAAGTTCGCGGAGCGCTTCGAGGAGGCGGCCGCCGTGGGCGAGCGCATCGTGGAGCGAGCCCAACTCACTTTGCCGATTACGGTCGCTCGCGCCGTGCCGGCGCTCGGGGACGCGGAGACCGGTGAGTGTCCGCCGGACGGCGCGTTGCCGCGTTTGGTTCACGCTTTGCTCGCGAGTCCGGCGGTCGTAGTGGCTTCGTTCAGCGGCGAGCCCGTGCACGTGGCGCCGGCGGACTGGCTCGCGAGCGCCTTGGTGCGGCTGATGGATGCGCCCGAGGCTCGGGGGCGTCGGGTTCATCTCGCGGACCCCGGGCCGCCGACGGACGCGCGGTTTTTGGGGCTCGTAGCGCACGCTTGCGAACGGCGTATCGACGAGCGTCCACTCGCGGGGCTCAGAGGGCGTCCCCAGTCGCCGCTCTCCAAGCTGGACGCCTTGGAGGCGCGGGCGCTTCGTGGATGGGCCGTGCGGTGGGACGCGCGCGAAGCGCAGGCGCTCCTCGGGGAAGACGCGACGCCGCCGCACCTCGAAGATTACATTTCGCGTTTGGTCGAGTGGTGTCGCAGTCAGGACGCCGGCGGGAGCATTCGGTGACCGGCGGAAGCAGAGGCCCACGCGTGCGGCCTTCGTTCATCGTGGGCCTCGATCGAACGCTGACCTGCTTGCTCGTGGCTGCCAGCTTGGTGGGAGTCGTCACATGCAGCGGGGCGAGCGCGGCGCCGCCCCCGCTGGTGGCGGCGCCGCACGGCAACGCCGAGTCGAGCCCTGCCTCCCCTGGGGCCCCCGAAACGACGTCGAACGCGGGGGTTTCGCCTCCTCGCGCGGAAGGTGTGGAGCCGCCCGCGGTCGCGGATCCGTTCGGGAGCTTTCGTACGGCTTTGAACGAGCTCCGCGCCGGCCAACGCAAGGAGCCGGTGCGTGTGCTTTGGCTCGGGGATTCCCACACGTCGGCGGACTTCACGACGGACGTCGTGCGGGGGGCTTTGTGGCAGCGCTATGGCGTCGGGGGCCCGGGCTTCGTGCGATTGGGCGTTCAGCCCTACCGCCACGCGCGCGTCCGCCTGGAGCACGGAGGAAGGTGGCAACGCCGACCCGAGCAGCCTTCGCGTCGGTCGCTCGTTGCCGATGGAGTGTTCGGGCTGTGCGGCATGCGCAGCGTGCCGGAGGCGGGCGCGTGGGCGAGCGTGAAGCTTCGCGGAAGCGACCTCGCCGCGGACGCCGAGGTTCGCTTCACGCTTTTGTACCGCTTGCCCAAAGGCGCGGAGCTTGGCGTACGGCTCGGGAAAAAGTCGCTTGTTTTGGACGAAACGACGGAGGGGTTCGAGCCTCCGGGCTCCTCGATTCGTCGCGTGCTGCTGACGGGCCTGGCCGCAGACGAGCTGCGCGTCGAGCGGCGGGCGGGCGCGCCGGAGGTGTTCGGCGTGTACGTGGAGGGCAGTGAGCCAGGCGTCGTGCTCGACACGTGCGGCATCGAAGGCGCACGCGTGGCTACGGCGCTCGCGTGGGACGAGTCCGCCTGGCAGGCGGAGGTGCGCGCGCGGCGCCCCGACTTGCTCGTTTTGGCGTTCGGTACGAACGAAGCATTCGACGACGGGCGAGTCGAACGTTACGGCCCCGAGCTCGTGGAGCTCGTGAGGCGCGTGCGCGCCGCTTCTCCGCAAACCGCCTGCTGGATCTTCGGTCCACCCGACGCGGCGGATCGCGAAGGCGGGACGAAGGCGCGCGTCCTCGACGTGACGGCGGTGCAGCGCCGTGCGGCCGAGGAGCTGGGTTGCGGCTTCGTGAGCGGCCTCGACTTGATGGGTGGGGAGGGCAGCTTTGGTTCGTGGATGAGCCAGGACCCGCCGCTCGCGCGTCGGGACCGCATTCACCTCACGCCTCCGGGCTACGAGCGTCTGGGTACGGCGGCGGTCGACTGGTTGTTGCCGGCGCCCGCGCCAGCCAGTGACGCTCCGCCGGCGGCCGCGCGTTGAGCGGCGCCGGCGGCCGGGCTCACGG
>JAEYVE010000085.1 GCA_023432025.1 Pseudomonadota bacterium | reverse complement strand
CTTCATGTTCGCCTTGATCCAGTGGGCCGCCTCGATCTCGGCGTTGCCGCCGATTTCACCCATGAGGATGACGGCTTCGGTGCCCGGATCTTCATTGAACAGCTCGAGGCAGTCGATGAAGTCGAGGCCGGCGACGGGGTCGCCGCCGATGCCGATGCACGTCGACTGGCCCAGGCCGAGCGCGGTGAGTTGGCCCACGGCCTCGTAGGTGAGCGTGCCGCTCTTGGACACCACGCCGATGTTGCCAGGGCGGTGAATGTGGCCCGGCATGATGCCGATTTTGCACGAGCCCGGCGTGATGATGCCGGGGCAGTTGGGGCCGATGAGGCGCGCCTTCGAGGTTTCGAGAGCGCGGCGCACCTTGATCATGTCCATCACCGGGATGCCCTCGGTGATGCACACGACTAGGTCGACGCCCGCGTCCAGAGCTTCGAGGATCGCGTCCGCGGCGCCGAGCGGCGGCACGAAGATGCACGAGGTGTTGGCGCCGGTCTGCTTCACGGCGTCGCTGACCGTGTCGAAAACGGGAACCTTGACCTTGCCGCTGGGACCTTCCGCTTCGAACACCTGACCGCCGCGGTTGGGCGTTTGGCCAGCGACGACCTGCGTGCCGTAAGCGATGCACTGCGAAGCGTGGAACGAGCCGGCCGAGCCGGTGATGCCCTGGAAGACGACCTTGGTGTCTTTTCCGACGAGAACTGACATTGCTTTGAACTTCCTACCGATTCACGGGGTGCCTTCGAGGCGACGACCCGCAACGCGGCTTTGGGAGGGTCCGAAACGAGGGTGTGTTTCTTTGTGAGGCGACGACCCGCGAAGCGGCTTTGGGAGGGGGCCCCGCCCCGGGCGGGGGAGGGTCTGGGACAGACCCTCGGAGAAAACGAAGAAGAGGAGCAGAGTTGGGGGGCTCTTGAAACACGCTTCTCCCCCCACCCGAGGTGGGGGGAAGCGTGATTCACTGAGCCACCGCGGCGACGATCTTGCGAGCGCCGTCGCCCATGTCGTCCGCCGCTTGAATGGCCAAGCCGCTGTTTCGCAACAGCTCCTTGCCCTTCTCGACGTTGGTGCCTTCGAGCCGCACGACGAGCGGCACCTTGAGGCCCAGCTCCTTCGTGGCGGCAATGACGCCCTCGGCGATGATGTCGCACTTCATGATGCCGCCGAAGATGTTCACGAAGATGCCCTTCACCTTGCTGGAGGAGAGAATCATCTTGAACGCCTTGGTCACCTGCTCCTTGTTGGCGCCGCCGCCCACGTCCAAGAAGTTCGCCGGCTCGCCGCCGTAGTGCTTGATGATGTCCATCGTGCTCATGGCGAGGCCCGCGCCGTTCACGAGGCAACCGATGTTGCCGTCGAGCGCCACGTAGCTGAGACCCACTGCCTTGGCCTCGAGCTCGACTGGGTCCTCCTCGTCTTGGTCGAGCAGCGCCGCCCACTCGGGGTGACGAGCTTCGGCGTTCGGGTCGAAGTTGACCTTCGCGTCGAGCGCCACGACCTTGCCCTCACCGGTGACGACGAGCGGGTTGATCTCGCAGAGCGAGCAGTCTTCCTTTTCGAACGCGGTGCCGAGCGCGAGCAAGAGCTTCACGAAGGCGGCCACGGTGGCCTTGGGATCCGGCGTGCCGTCACCCACCTTCAAGCCGTAAGCGAGCTTGCGCGCCTGGAACGGCGTGAGCCCGAGCAGCGGATCGATGTGCTCGGTGAGGATTTTCTCGGGGCTGTGCTCCGCCACCTCTTCGATGTCCATGCCGCCTTCGGTCGACGCCATGAGGGCAACGCGGCGCTTCTCGCGATCGACGACGAGCGCCACGTACAGCTCGCGCTTGATGTCCAAGCCCTGCTCCACGTAGAGCCGACGCACTTTCTGGCCTTCGGGGCCGGTCTGGTGCGTGACGAGCTGCATACCGAGCAGCTGCGCCGCCGTTTCCTTGGCGGCCGCCGCGCCCTTGACCACCTTGACGCCGCCGCCCTTGCCGCGGCCACCGGCGTGGATTTGCGCCTTGAGCACGACGACCTCGCTGCCGGTCGCGGCGATGAGCTCCCTGGCAGCTTCCTCCGCTTCGGTGACGGAAAACGCCGGGATGCCCTTCGGGATCGGGATGCCGTACTTCGCGAAGAGCTGCTTGCCCTGGTATTCGTGAATCTTCATCTCGATCAGCCCTTGGCCTTGACGACGTCGACGACCGACTTCACGGAGGCGACGCTCTTTTCGAGCGCGGCCTTTTCGCTTTCGGTGAGCGGAAGCTCGATGATCTTCTCGACGCCGCCGGCGCCGATGACGACCGGGACGCCCATGAAGAAGTCCTTGTAGCCGTACTGGCCCTCCAGGTAGGCGGCGGCCGGCAGCACGCGCTTTTCGTCGTTCAAGTACGCCTCGGCCATGGTGATGGCGCTGGCGGCGGGCGCGTAGTACGCGCTGGTGCCCATCAACTTCACGATTTCGCCGCCGCCGACGCGGGTGCGGGCGACGATGGCGTCCAGCTTGTCCTGGGCAATGAACTGCGAGACGGGCAAGCCGTTGATGGTCGTGGCCGAAAGCACCGGCACCATGTCGTCGCCGTGGCCACCGAGCACCATGGCGCGCACGTCCTTGACGCTCACACCCGCCTCACGAGCGAGGAACAGGCTGAAGCGCGCGCTGTCGAGCACGCCGGCCATGCCCGCGACCTTGGCTTTGTCGAAGCCGGCGCGGCGCTGGTACTCGTAGACCATCGCGTCCAGCGGGTTCGAGACGATGATGCTGAAGGCGTCCGGACAGAACTTCTTCGCGTTGTCGGCGACGTTCTGAATGATGGGGAGGTTGATGCCGACGAGGTCGTCGCGCGACTGGCCGGGCTTGCGCGGCACGCCCGCCGTGATGATGAGCACGTCGGCGCCCGCGAGATCCTCCCAGTTCGACGAGCCGATGACCTTGGAGTCGGCGCCGCTCTGTGTGGAGGCCTGCTCGAGGTCGAGGGCCTTGCCCTTGGCGAACTCTTCCTTTGCGGGAATGTCGAACAGCACGACGTCACCGAGCTGCTTCGTCACTGCGAGGTTGGCGAGCTCGCCACCAATGTTGCCGGCTCCAATCAGACCAATCTTCTTGCGCGTCATTTCTGGCATCCCGTGTTGTTGGTTTCGTGCGGCTCGGCGCCATGGTCGGCTGCGCGGCGTGTCCGCGATCCGGAGAGGACCGAGACCGAACGAGGAATCGAAGGAGGGCGCGGAGGCCCGGCCCGGAGGGGAGACTCGTCCCCCCAAGGCAGCGTTCTGGAAATGTAGACACGACTTTCGGTTTCCCGCTGCGATTGGCCGAAAATGGCGACAAATCGCGTGCAGAAGCGCACGGAAGCGACCCGCGGACGCGCCCGCCCGTGCGTGGGAGAACCAAGAACCGCGGGACGCGAGTAGAACAACCCGACGCCAAGCGCAAACCGAACTGAGCTAGCGCAGGCGTTTTTACCTGCGGTCGTCATCGGTCCTCGTGGAAGCGGGAGATTTTAGTGTTCGGGTGCGTGAGTCTTGACGGAGCGCGGCCGCCGAACGGGATCTCGACGCGCTCCGTGAGAGCGCTCTGCTCTTTGGCTCACTTCTTGGTGTGACAGTCGAAGCAGCCGAAGCCTTGACCCGTTTGCGGATTGAACGGCTCTTCGCCGAGCAAGGTCGCCATGTCGGGCACGACCTTCTCCATCATGAACTTCGTCACCGCGGGCGTCTCCTTCATGTGTACGGCGAAGCCGTCCGTGGCGTCGAGCGCCGGAAGATCGGGGCTCGGCATTTTGAAGGAGCCGTTCTTGGCGCCGCTGCCGTGGCACGTGGCGCAATTCATGGTGGCGAAAACGTCGGGAGCCACGTCGCGAAAGCTCTTGGCCATGGCCGGCATGACGACGTTTTTCATGTAGGCGATCTGCTCGCCGTGCTTCATTTCGGTGAAGGGCTTTTCCGGCCGAACGACGGCGGGAGCAGGCTCTTCGGCGTCGGCGATGGGCCCTTCCGTGGGCTTGTTGCTCGTGCTCTCGGGAGACTCGGCCGGCATCTGCGGCGAGCCGCAGCCGACGCCAGCCGTCGTGAGCGCGAGCGCGGAGCTTGCGACGAGGAGCGCAGCCGCGCGAGTCATGGAAGAGAGGCCCGAAAGGCGCACCGTAGGAGGCGTCATGCCCACACTACGAAGCATCTGCGCGCGGGATTCAAGATTTCTACGTGCTCGGGCGCGGGGCGCGCCGCGCGTTCGTTGCTCAGTCGAGCACGGAGGTGACCGCGTAAGGCCCGAAGTCCTTGGCCAGGTGGCGCGCCACGCGATGCCCACGCGCCGTGGTGGGCGCATACACGTCGGGCAGGTGGACCGGAGGAGGTGCGGGCGTTTCGGGGCCGAGGCCGATGACCGCGTTCAGCGCCTCCAAGAGCTCGTGCATGGAACCAAAGCGGTTGTCTGGATGCTTGGCCGTAGCGCGCAAAATGATTCGCTCGAGCCGTGGATCCAGATCTTCGGCGAGCCACGAGGGCGGCGGCACCGGCGAGAACAGCTGGTGCAGCAAGAGCTCCTTGGGGCCGCCCGCTTCGAACGGCAAATGGCCGGTGAACATGCGAAACATGACGACGCCGAAGCCGTACACGTCCGCGCGTGCGTCCACGGGTTCGACCAAGATTTGCTCGGGCGCCATGTACTGCGCGGTGCCGAGCACGCTCGTCGAGTCCTCCGTCGTTTCTTCGGTCTCGAGGCGCGCCATCCCGAAGTCGATGAGCTTGAGCCCCACCGGGCAGTCGCGCTGACCGAGCAGGAAAAAATTGTCCGGCTTCACGTCGCGGTGCACGATGCCGGTTTCGTGCGCTGCGGCGAGCGCAGCCGCGGCTTGGCGCAAGAGAACGAGGCCCAAGTCTTGGGACATGACGCCGTTGCGGCGCAGGTAGTCACCCAGCGACTCGCCGCGCAGCGCCTCCAGAATCATGAAAGGCGGTTCGTCCGCCGGCTCTTCCACGCCGAGCACCCGCACCACGGCCTTGTGCTCGATGCCCTGCGTCACCTGCGCCTCACTCAAGAAGCGTGCGCGCAGCTCGGGGTGCGCGGCGGCCTCCGAAAACAGCTGCTTGATGACGACGAGCTCTCTTCCGATGGTGTCCTGAGCGAGGAACACCTCCGAGGTGCCGCCCTTCGCCAAGAACCCCTCGATGCGGTAACGCCCGCCGAGCAGCCGCCCGGCTCGCTCGTCGGAGCGAAGCCTGAAATCGTACGTGGAGGGGCGCCTCTGGATGCGCGACCGCGGCGGCGGCGGCGGGCCACCCTGCACGGCTTCGCCGGGAGCTTGGGAGGCATTTTGGACGCGACTCATCTCGCTACGCCATATCACTCCTGACGCGGCGCACCCAAGTGATCGGCTGGAGGGCGGCTTGGACCGCGCTGGAACCCCAGAAAAACCGTGAATCCCGAGGCGATGAACCATGCGTCATTCGGGGGCTGCTGCCGCGGCGCGGCTCTGCCGGTTCTGTCTTCGCGGGGGGGGCGCCCGGGATGGCCGAAGCGCCGTTCGGCTCTATGCTCGAGGGGCCCACGGCGACGGGCCGAACGGCGATGGCGCCGGCAAAGGCGGCCCGAGCGAGGCGCCCGGTGAGCCCATTTCTTGAAAGATCCACACTTTACGGGTGGGGGCACGGGCGGTAACGAGTGCCGCCAGGAGAACACAGCATGCGCAGAGTTGTAGTGACGGGTCTCGGAGCGATTTCTCCCTGTGGTCTGGACGTCGAGACGACCTGGAAGAACATCCTGTCGGGAACCAGCGGCATTGCGCCCATCACACGCTTCGACCCCGCTGACTACGCCGTGCGCATCGCCGGCGAAGCGAAGGGCTTCGAGGTCACGAGCTACATCGAAAAGAAGAGGGTTCGGGAGTCCGACACCTTCATTCACTACGCCATTGCCGCGGCGGACGAGGCCATCAAGTCCTCCGGGTTCGAGCCCAATGACGAGCAGCGCGAGATGGTGGGCACCATCATCGGCGTCGGTCTGGGTGGCTTGCCGCTCATCGAGGAAATGGCGCGCACGCTGATCGAGAAAGGCTCGCGGCGGGTGTCGCCGTACTTCATCCCCGCGTGCATTTCGAACTTGGCGCCCGGGCAGCTGAGCATGCGCTACGGCTTTCGGGGGTCGAGCTTCACGACGACCAGCGCGTGCGCGTCCGGAGCGCACGCCATTGGCGAGGCGGTGCGGGCCATTCGCCTCGGTGAGCTGGACGCCTGTCTGGCAGGCGGCGCCGAAGCCACCATTACCGGCCTGTGTGTGGCGGGGTTCGCGCAAATGCGAGCGCTGTCCACGCGCAACGACGAGCCAGCGCGCGCCAGCCGTCCGTGGGACAAGGGGCGCGACGGCTTCGTCATCGCCGAAGGCTCCGGCATGGTCATGCTGGAGGAGTACGAGGCGGCCAAAAAGCGCGGGGCAAACATCCTCGCCGAGGTCGTCGGCTACGGCACGACCGCCGACGCCTATCACATGACGTCCCCGGCGCCCGAGGGCGAAGGCGCGCAGCGCGCCATGAAAATGGCGCTTCGAAACGCCGGTTTGAACCCTTCCGACATCGGCTACGTCAACGCGCACGCTACCTCGACGGGCATCGGTGACATCAACGAGCTGCTCGCGGCGCGCGCCGTGTTCGGCGCGCACGCCACTTCGGATCTCGCCATCTCGAGCACGAAGTCCATGACCGGTCACCTCTTGGGGGCCGCGGGCGCGCTCGAGAGCGTGCTCAGCATTTTGGCGCTGAAGCGTGGTGTCTTGCCGCCCACCATCAACCTGGAAGACCCCATCGAGGAAACTCAGGGTTTGAACCTGGTGTCGTCGGGCGCTCAGGAAAAGCGCTGCTCCGCCGTCATGAACAACTCGTTCGGCTTCGGTGGCACCAATGCAACGCTCGTGTTCCGTAGCGTGTGAGGCCGCACCGTCCGGGCCGGGCGCCGCACCGTCCGGGCGCCGCACCGTCCGGGCGCCGCACCGTTCGGGCGCAGCGCACTTTCTGGGGGCATCGGCGAGAGTCGGCGTCCGTCCGCTCCCGCGCTACGGCGGAGCCCGTCCCGTCACTCCGCCGCGCAGCGCGGCGCGGAGACGGCTTCGGCTCGTTCGAGGCTCGCTTCCGCTTCATCCAAGAAGGCGCGCTCCACGGACGCGTAGTCCACGGTGACGTGCAGGCGCGCGAGCACCGAGTAAAAGCCGAACTGTAGTCGGTTCATCAGGGCCAGGTGCGGTGGCGGCGTGACGAAGCTGCCGTCCTTGGCGAACATTTCCGAGCGTAGCTCGCGAGCGTCGGTCACCAGCGAGGCGGCGTAGTCGCGGGTCACCTCGAACTCCGCCGAAAACATCGGCTCGAAGCAGCGGCGCACGTAGCGAACCACGGCTTGTCCATAACGTCCGCCGCGTGTGCCCAGGAGCTCTTCGACGGCGCGCGCAAAGGCGGGCTCGTCGCGCTCCACGGCAGCGCGGTGCATCGCCACCGAGGTGCGCCGCGCGTTCGGTGGAATGGGCTGCACACAGCCGAAGTCCAAGAATGTCACGCTGCCGTCGTCGTGAAACAGGTAGTTGCCCGGGTGTGGATCGGCGTTGAAGCGGCCTCCGACCAGATTGCCTCGAAACACGAAGCGCCAAAGCACCTCCGCGTACGAGCGTCGGAGCTCCGCCGGCAGGTCGACGACGTCGTCCAAGCTCTTGCCCGTGGCCCACTCGCTCGTGAGCACGCGCCGGCTGGAGCGCTCGCGCACCACGCTCGGAACACGGATTTTTTCGTGACCTTCGTGGAGGGCCCGAAACGTTTCTTGGTGGTGCGCTTCGAGCTCGTAGTCGAGCTCTTCGCGGAAGCGCCGCGCCACTTCGTCGAGGAGCGCTGTCGGATCCAGTCCGCGGGGGCCTGCGAGAGTGAGCACGCTTTCCAGGAGCGCGACGTTCGCCAAGTCGCTCTCGATGGCCCGCTCGATGCCCAGGTGCTGCACCTTGACGGCGACCTCTCGTCCGTCGACGAGGCGAGCGTGGTGCACCTGCCCAATCGAAGCGCTCGCGACGGGGACGGGATCCCAAGCGGCGAACAGGTCCTCGGCGTTCCCGCCGAGCTCGGCCTCAAGCACGCGCTTTATGGCGTGCGCATCGGAGGTGGGCGTCGAACGCTGCAACTGTCCCAGCGCCTTCTCGAAGACCGCTCGCTGCTCGGGTGGGATCAGGCCGTCGACGTAGCTTGCAGTTTGGCCGACCTTGGCCGCCAAGCCCCGTAGGTTCCCCAGCACCTCAGCAGCGTGTTCTGCGGCCCTCTCCGTTCCGCGCGACAAGAGCAGCGCGGCAGAGCTCTGCGCCCCGACCCGTGCGACGTGGAGAGCGCGTCGCAATCGTCCGAGGGGCACCTTGGGCATGGCCACACCGATTTCAGCATCCGGGCCGGGGCCCGCCAAGAGGCGGCCCCGAGCGTCGGAGTCGCGGGCGACGACGCGTGTCTCGAAGCGGCACGCGCCTTTGGCC